>NZ_KV814043.1:285685-423647 GCF_001813815.1 Corynebacterium sp. HMSC076D02 | reverse complement strand
TCAGGAAGAAGAGCGGCTTCTTATCGCGCGTGAACTACATGACGTACTAGCTCATTCGTTGACCCTCATCAAAGTTCAAGCAAATGCTGGTCTTGTTGCTTCGGGGACATCGGAGGAAGCATTGCGAACTATCCGAACTGAAGCGGACGGAGCGCTCGCGGAGGTGCGTTCAATTGTGTCCTCGCTACGGGCGCCGACAACGCGCGAGCCATCTCGCCAACTATCCGATATTCCCAAGGTCGTGGAAGGTTTTCGCGCTGCAGGCCTTGATATTAGCGCAGATTTACCGAATACCCCGGTGACTCTTCCTGCGCTAACCCAATTGGCTTTGGTCCGGATTATCACGGAGGCACTGACTAATGTGCTTCGCCACCAAGGGACAGGGGCGACAGTTCGCCTGAAACTTTCTGATTCTGCTGCGCTGAGTGTTGAGTCATGGGGTAGACCACAAGGAGAGACATCAGGAGCCGGTGTAGGTTTGGTGGGAATCGCCGAAAGGGCTACAGCATTGGGTGGCTGGGTGCGTACCTCCGGAGACGCTCGGCACTTCCTAGTGGAAGCACAATTTCCGCAGAGGACAACATAATGATTCGAGTACTTCTTGCTGATGACCAGCCGCTGCTGCGCAGTGCGTTGGAAACCATTCTTAATGCCGCAGGGGACATTAAGGTCGTTGCCGCGGTCGGTGATGGGCAAGCAGCCGTCGAGGCTGCAGCTGCACATTCGCTCGATATTGCGATTCTTGATATTCGGATGCCAGGGATGGATGGAATAGCTGCTGCAAGTGCCCTCTTGGCAAGGAACCCGTCACTTAGGGTGATCATGCTAACGACGTTTAATGAAGAGGAGCTGGTTCGTTCTGCGTTGCTCGCGGGAGTCCATGGTTTTCTTCTCAAAGATTCAGACCCGGAGGTGCTTTTAGGCGCTGTTCGTGCGGTTCATGCAGGAGAAGCCGTCCTAGCAAGCGGAGTGACCGGAACGGTTTTGGAGGGCTATCGCGCAGCGATTGCTGGACGAGCCGAACTATCAGCAGCGCAAAGGCAAGGGCTTGCATTGGTGACTCGACGCGAGTTGGAAGTGCTGCGGCTGATCACTAGTGGCGCGACTAACCGGGAAATTGCCCAAGAACTCGTCCTCGCTGAGACCACCGTAAAGACGCACGTTTCCTCGCTCATGTCGAAGCTGCAAGCTAGGGACCGCGTGGCTTTGGTGTTGCTAGGCCAAAAAGTCCTACTGCAGTAGGAGAACTTCCGGCCAAGGTTGGTTCTGCTGGGGGATACAGGAAAGAAGCTACGGCGACATACTTCTTTCATGTCCTCATCACTTAGCTTGTCACGTGTCACCAAGTCGTTCGGGAACCAGCGAGTCCTCAACGACGTCTCGCTTTCAGTAACTCCTGGACGAGTACATGCTTTGCTTGGGCGAAACGGCGCGGGAAAGTCCACCCTGATGTCGATTTTGTTGGGACTTTCATCTGCAGATTCGGGAACAATCGGTAAGCTGCCCACGGTCGGTGCGTCCTTGAATGGGCCAGCTTTCTACGGCCACCTCAGCGCACGGAATAACCTCCTTGTGCACACAAGATTGCTTGGTCTGCCCGCGGAGGAGGCCGATCGGGCTCTTGCTGTGGTTGGGCTGGTGGACGTCGGTGGCAAGAAAGCCAAGAGTTTTTCCACCGGAATGAAAGCTAGGTTGGCCCTAGGACAAGCGATTCTCGGCGACCCCGAAGTGCTCGTACTTGATGAGCCGCAAAATGGCCTTGACCCGCAAGGAATTAGTGAGCTGCGTGAGCTGCTGCGTGACTGGGCTGCGCGAGGCGGCACGGTTCTAGTTAGTTCTCACCAACTTGGGGAAGTACTTCATCTCGCAGATGACATTTCTGTGCTTGCACAAGGTGAAATCGTTTATTCGGGGCCTCTGCGTGATTTGGCTCCGGAAGGAAACTTGGAAGAAGAGTTCTTCCGCCTCACCGCAGGGGGACGCAATGTTTAGGCGTCAGCTTCATACCGAGCTGTTGCGCGCTCGCGGTACTTCGTTGGTGTGGTTGCCTTTGATAGCCGTGCCTTTGGTCCTTCTGACATATAACCTTTCTCGCCTTGCATCTCCTGCCACCGATGCGACGGGCGTACTCATGTGGCAATCAATGTATGTCACCGGGATGGCGGCTCCACTTGTTGCAATGTTTGCTGCAGCTGCGGAGGCACGGGAGAAGCGTGCTCGGTTTGGCGGGACGCATATGCGTTTGGCGGGGCTTCCGAAGGTGCAAAGGACGCGATTCTTGAATGCCGAAAGGTTGGCCCGCCTCCTCGTTGTCCTCCTCAGCATCGCTGTATTTCATGTAATTAATTTCGGCGGAAGTTGGTTGGCCGTCTATTCGCGCGAGAATAGCTCACGCATTCTCGCTGTCGGTGTGCTGTGCTTTGTCGGCTCGATTGGTATTGCTGGATTGGCAGCAGCAGTAGCACGCCTGACCAACTTGGTAGTGACACTCGTAGTGTTTGTTATCTGGCAACTATTCTTTGCTCTAAATCCCGTCGTGGAAGCCGACAATTGGTGGATGTGCCCGCCAGCATGGCCGGTGCGAGCTGTATTGCCGATTATGGGCATTCACCGAAACTCCGTTCCACTTGAGCCGGGTGCGTCTTTGGCAGCTGAGAAACCATGGAACGCATTAGCTTTGTGCGTTCTTCTTGCTCTGGTGGGAATTGCAGCAGCGCTCTGGGCACCAGATAGCTGGCACCCACGGCTAGTCCGACGCTCGAAAGCGACAGCAAACGAACCTGGGGTGGGGTGGAAGCCCGCTGTGGTTACAAGGGATTGTGCACAACGGCCACGGCCATTTTTAGCGCTTTGCTTTGCGGCTACGGCACCAGCGCTAGTGGCCTGCATGGTCCTTAGCGCAACGCTGCTGGTATTTACCGCTTTGCTGTACCCGGCCTCTTATGTCCATGGCCTGTTCGTGTTCGGCATTTTGCCCATCGGATCGGGGCTTGCACCCGTGCTGGGATGGGCTGCACTGCGCGATAGTTGGCCGTTGATGTTGCTCGAATATCGAGGGTGCCGAAGCACCTTGATCTACTGGTTAATCAGCGTGGTCGCTGTAATGTCAGCATGCAGCTTGCTTGCTGGGCTCATTGCTGGCGGTGCGCTTGGCGATGAGCTTCGCCGCCTCGTGCTCAGCATCGCAGTGGGCACCATTATCGCTTTGGCAAGCTTGCTATTAAATGCCCGATTCGGGAGCACGTTCACGCTTGCTCTGAGCATCGTGTTTGCGATCATTTCGCTTACGTTGGGCGGAGATGTCCTAGCGAATACTCCATTGTGGACTGTAGCCTTTAGCGCTTGGCCGGAGACGGTCACGAATATCGGCCGAATGACAGTAGCGATACCCGTGATTGTGGTAGCGCTCGCATCCCTTTGTTTCTGCTGGCAGAAGAAGGCTCCCATGGTCGGGAGCTCGGATTCTTAACTCGCGAGTGACTTCGTCCAGGAAGTCCACCAGAACTTCGGCTCAATGCCCAGCTTCGCGTTGATGGCGAGCATGCGCTCGTTGCTCAGCGCGTTGTAGGTGGTGACACGCTTTAAGCGTGGGTAGCGGGCAGCGGCTTCGCCCCAGAGCGCCTGCTTGACCAGCATGCCCCAGCCACGGCCACGGGCGCGGCGGTGGGTGATGGTCAGCTCTTGCTTGGCTACTTCGGGGTGTGAGGGATCGAGGAGCAGCACGGAGAGGGCGGCGATGCCTTCTTCATCGATGAGAACCGCATTGGCCGTGACCGTCTTGGAGCGAGCATGGTGCTTTGCGGCTTCCTGCAGCATTTCTTCGGTCCACTCGCGCTCGATGGGGCCTTCGGCGGTGGGGACGTCGAGGTCAGCAATTGAGAGGATCTCAAGGAAAGAGTCGGTGTGGTCCGAGAGGTGCTCGGGCAGGAGGTGGCCCTCGAAGTACTCGGCGCGCAGGCCTGCAGGCAGCTGCGCTGGCTCGGCTTTGGCGAGTTCAAGCTGGCAAGCCTGCTCCACGATGCCGAGTACAAAGCCGTGGCCTGTGAAAGCGGCGGCGCGGGGGTCGTCGTCAAGCCCGCCTATAGCAAAGTCAACATCCAATGTAATGGTGGTGCGGCCGTGCTGTGCCATGAGCTCCGCGGCCGCATCCAAGAGCGCATCGAGAACTTCTTCGCTGTAGTCATCGACGAAGATGGGGGCCAAATAGGCCAGCGTGGTCTCACCCGTCAGCGGCATGTTTACTCGCAGGAACCCGCGCGCACCGAGGTCGGTCTCATCCTCCTGGGCGCGCAGCTGGCCTTCCTGCTCGCAGGCGGCGAGCAGGAAGGAAAGGCGCTGGGAACTTGGACGCAAACTATTGAGCAAGCTGTCCATGGACTCGCAGAAATCATCGTTGCCTGCGAGGTATTTAAGCAATGCGCTGTCCGCCTCGTGGCATACACGCAGCGTCAGGGAAGGGGAATCGTTGTTTTCCAAGTGGGGTGGGGCTATCTGAATGACGTGCATGGCAGCTTCTGCTTTCGGCGAGTGTTTTCCATTTAATTGTGATTTAGATTTCTTGAGCAATAAAAGCCCATTGTAGGAAATTTTCGGTTACCTCTGAGGGCTAAAAGTTGCAGCGCGGGCCATTAAAAACTGGCATGCTTGAAGGCATGACTCAAGGAAAGCTTATTCTTCTTCGACACGGACAATCCCAGTGGAACGAATCCAACCAGTTCACCGGTTGGGTCGACGTGGACCTCACCGCAAAGGGCGAGGCAGAAGCAAAGCGCGGCGGCGAGCTGCTGAAGGAAAAGGGCCTGCTGCCGGAGGTTCTCTACACCTCACTGCTGCGCCGTGCTATCCGCACCGCAAACATTGCGCTTAACGCGGCAGACCGCCACTGGATCCCGGTCGTGCGCGATTGGCGTCTCAACGAGCGCCACTACGGCGCTCTGCAGGGCCTGAACAAGGCAGAGACTAAAGACAAGTACGGCGAAGAGCAGTTCATGGCATGGCGCCGTTCCTACGGCACCCCGCCGCCAGAGCTGGAAGACTCCTCCGAGTACTCCCAGAGCAACGACCCGCGCTACGGGGACCTGGAGCAGGTCCCGCGCACCGAATGCCTGAAGGACGTCGTCGAGCGCCTCGTTCCATACTTTGAGGAGGAGATCCTCCCACGCGCCAAGAAGGGCGAGGTCGTTCTCATCGCCGCACACGGCAACTCCCTGCGTGCGCTGGTCAAGCACCTGGACAACATCTCTGACGAGGACATCGCTGGCCTGAATATTCCTACGGGTATTCCGCTGGTCTACGAGATCGCGGAAGACGGCAGCGTCCAGAACCCAGGCGGCACCTACCTGGATCTGGAAGCTGCTGCTGCCGGCGCCGCAGCTGTTGCGGCGCAGGGCGGCAAGTAAGGGCTAAAGAAGTACTGCGTACAATTCCCCGGGGGTCTATACTCCCTGGGGGTTGTTTTGTTTTAACTGGTAATAGATACGTGGAATTATTTTTAGCTTTTCTAGCCGGCGTGGTGGTTTGCGCCTTCGCTCTACCGGTGATCTCTTGGGTGCGCGGGCGCATCGAGCGTTTCCGCAAATCTAATGATGCTGATTCCAACAGAGTCACTACCGTGAGCCAGGTTTTGCACTTGGCTATCCAAGGCGCGCCGACAGGCATCACGGTTCTCTCGCGCTCGAAGGAGGTCATCCTTTCTAATCCTTCAGCCCATGAGATGTCTTTGGTCCATGATCGCACTGTTAATCCGGATATCTGGAAGGTCGCGGAGGAGGTCTTCGCGGACAAGGAAACGCGCTCGCTTGACCTTTCCATTCCGAAGCGCCGTACCGGTAACCGAGTGACTCAGGTGCTGGCGGTGGTTAAGCCGCTGACGCTTAACGACGACCGCTTCGTCATCGTCTACGGCACCGACGAATCGGAGTCTGTGCGCATGGAAGCCGCTCGCCGCGACTTTGTGGCGAATGTCTCCCACGAGCTTAAGACCCCTGTCGGCGGCATCGCATTGCTGGCGGAGGCTCTGCTCAATGACCCGGCTGACGTTGAAACCGTGGAATACTTCGGTGGCAAACTACAAAAAGAAGCCAACCGCATGGCGGATATGGTCAACGAGCTGATCGCGCTTTCCAAGCTTCAAGGTGCGGAGGCGCTGCCGGAGATGGAGCCGCTAAATCTTGATGAATTGGTGGATGAAGCAATCTCCCGCAATCAGCTGGCAGCCGATTCACATCAGAATGAACTTACCCGCGGCAAGCCGGTGGGAGTGCAGGTCAAGGGCGATAAGGCGCTGCTTATCACCGCTATTTCCAACCTCATCTCCAATGCAATCCATTACTCGCCGGATGAGATGCCGGTGTCGGTGACCCTCAAGATCGTCGGTACCGATATCGTGCTCGTGCGCGTGACTGACCGCGGAATCGGTATCGCCCCGGAGGACCAAAAGCGAGTCTTCGAGCGCTTCTTCCGCGTGGATAAAGCTCGCTCGCGCCAGACCGGTGGCACGGGTCTGGGACTGGCTATCGTTAAGCACGTTGTGGCCAACCACGGTGGCAACATCAAGCTGTGGTCGCGGCCGGGCACGGGCTCGACCTTCACGATCGAGCTACCTATTTACAAAGACGAAACTGCAGCGGATAACGTAGAGAATCAGGATAATGAAGTAGATGGTGCCGTCAGCTCAGCTGCGCCTGGGCTTCCTCGTGCCGTCGCTCGCGTAGCCGCACGTCGAAAGGACAAAGCACAATGACCAACATCCTCATCGTTGAAGATGAAGAGTCGCTGGCCGATCCACTAGCGTTCCTTCTGCGCAAGGAGGGCTTTGACGTCATCCTCGTACCGGATGGTCCGACCGCCCTCGAGGAGTTTGCGAAGAACTCCGTCGACATCGTTCTTCTGGATCTCATGCTGCCGGGAATGTCCGGCACCGATGTGTGCAAGCAGCTGCGTTCGACGTCCTCGGTTCCAGTCATCATGGTCACGGCGCGTGACTCGGAGATTGATAAGGTCGTCGGCCTCGAGCTGGGTGCGGACGATTATGTGACCAAGCCTTATTCTTCCCGTGAGCTGATTGCGCGTATTCGCGCGGTTCTGCGCCGCGGCCAAGACTCTGCTTCTGAGGCTCCGCAGGAGGAGTTCGACGAGCAGATTCTTGAGGGCGGTCGCGTACGCATGGACGTTGAGCGTCACACCGTCACTGTCGACGGCGAGGCAGTCTCGATGCCGCTGAAGGAATTCGACCTGCTGGAGTACCTGCTGCGTAATGCAGGACGCGTTCTTACCCGCGGCCAGCTGATTGATCGTATTTGGGGCGCTGACTATGTGGGCGATACCAAGACCCTAGACGTGCACGTCAAGCGCCTGCGCTCGAAGATCGAGGCGGAGCCTTCCCGCCCGCAGCACCTGGTGACGGTGCGCGGTCTGGGCTACAAGTTCGATCTTTAATAGGCGCCTTAGTAAGCGTTGGCCTTCACGCTGGCCGGGTGCCGCGTGAGGTTAACGCCAGCCTTGGCTGCTTCGGCTCGTGCGGAGCAGTGAGCAGCCAGGATTTCGTAGCATTCCTCGCCCATAAGGGCAATGAGCTCGGTTTTCTGAGAGAGCCACATGGGGTCCGGCGAGGTATGGCAGGCCGCATCAGCGGAGCAATACCAATCGAAGTCTTCTCCGCCGTCGCCCCAACCGCGGCGATCGTATTCGCCGATGGTGGTGCGCAGAATTTCCTGGCCGTCTGGGCGCTCTTCATATTCCTCATGGCGGCGCAGCGGCAGCTGCCAGCACACTTCCGGCTTGACCACGGTCAGCTCTTCGCCTTCTGCCATTGCCCACTGATGCAGTGCGCAGCCCGCGCCGGTGGCCCAACCCGCGCGGTTGGCAAAGATGCAGGCGCCATCGACGATAGGCGTTTTAAGTGCTGGCTCTGGTTCCCCGTCGTCCCCGTCGAGCTCGTCCCATACGAGCCAGGGTTCTAGCTCGGTGGGGTCTTCGGCGGAAAGGTATTTATCTACCCCAGCTGGGCGTAGCTGCCAGTACTTGTCTGGCATGCGCTCGACGGCGTCGTAAAGCTGCTCCCGATCCGTTTCATCAGCCATGTACGCGCCATGGACGCAACATCCGACGTCGGGTTGGCTGGCATCGATGCCGTGGCAAGCCGCGGTGCCGAACTGACACGTGTAGTGCGATTCGACCCACGTGAGATCGATTGAAAAGACATGGTGGGGGTCCGCCGGATTGGTGAATTCGAACCATTCCCGTGGGAAATCGGGTGCCTCCTCGCGGCCTGCAAGGATCGAGGAGGCAGCGGGGGAAGAGCTGGGAAAACCGAGATAAACCGTGTGAGAATCTGGGTTATTTTTTGAGCTAGATTTCGGGCGATTCACACCTAACCACGGTAGACCTACTACTCTAGGAGTGTGCGATTAGGTGTATTAGACGTCGGAAGCAACACTGTTCACCTCGTTGCGGTTGACGCCGCTACGGGTGGACGCCCGACTCCGATGAGCGATTGGAAGACTCCGCTGCGTCTTGTGGAGCAGTTGGATAAGGACGGCAACATCCACGAAAAAGGCTTGAAGAAGCTGATTTCGGCGGTTGCTGAAGCAAACGAGCTGGGGCAAAAGTTGGGCTGTCATGAGTTCATTGCTTTTGCTACCTCGGCAGTGCGTTCTGCCCCGAACTCTGAGTACGTGCTTGATCAGGTGGAAAAGCAGACGGGTGTACGTCTGGAGATCCTCTCTGGCGAGGAAGAAGCACGTCTGACGTTCCTGGCCGTGCGCCGCTGGTACGGCTGGTCTGCAGGTCGCATCACCAACTTGGACATCGGCGGTGGCTCGTTGGAGCTTTCCACCGGTACTGATGAGCATCCCGACTTGGCATTTTCTCTGGACCTGGGCGCGGGCCGCTTGACCCACAATTGGTTCGACACCGATCCGCCTGAGAAGGCCAAGGTCAATATGCTCCGCGACTACATTGATGCGGAATTGGTACCAGTGACCGATCAGATGCGTGCAATGGGTACCGCGGGGCTTGCTGTGGGTACCTCAAAAACCTTCCGTACGCTGGCGCGACTTACCGGTGCCGCACCGTCTTCTGCGGGCCCTTATGTAAAGCGTACGCTGACCGCACCGGGCCTTCGTCAGCTCATCTCATTCATCTCCCGCATGACCGCAGCAGACAGAGCAGACCTCGAAGGGGTAAGTTCTAACCGATCGCATCAAATCGTCGCTGGCGCATTGGTGGCTGAGGCAAGCATGCGTGCCTTGGGTATCGAGAAGCTGGAGATCTGCCCTTGGGCACTCCGCGAAGGCGTAATTCTGCGACGAACCGATAAGGGACTGGAATAGGAAATAAACGTGGCTGACGAAAAACAGTTGACAGTAGCGGAGCTCCTCGCCCGTAACTCGAAGGAGCGCGCTGGTGCTGATTCTGAGGGCGGTTCACGCCGTCGCCGCCGCCGTAGTTTGGAAGACGGTGGCATCTCGGTTGCCGAGCTCACCGGCAACCTGGAAAAAGTAAAGGCAACTCCGGCCGAGTCGAAGCACTCGAATGTCTCCATCGACGAAACCGCTCCAGTCATCCCTGCCCCAAAGCAGGAGCAGGATGAAAAGCAGGCCGCGGACAAGGCTTCCCAGCCTTCTACCGATGACACCCGCGTTATCAAGCGCGTAACGGACAAGCCTGAGGCAAAGCAGGACGCTGAAGATGCTAAGCCTGCGCAGGCTGATTCCAAGGACGACAGCAAGGCTCCTAAGGCTGCTGCGGCAACCACCGCGGCTGCTGGTACCACTGCAGCGGGCGCTGGCGCGGCAATGGGCGACAGCGTTCCGGTAAAGGCGCAGGAGAAGGACTTGCTCGAGACTGAGTCTGATGCGGATTACGAGGAAGATGATGAGAAGCTCAATCCGTTCTCTGTTTTGCTGCTTGCTCTCGTAGGAATCGTGCTCGGCGCAATCGTCTTCAAGGGCTTCGAGATTCTCTGGGATAGCTTCTCCCGCTCCATCGTTGCCATCCTGGCCGTTGCTGTAACCGCTCTCATGGTTGCTCTGGTGCACGTGCTGCGTACCAATCGTGATGGCGCCTCGATGGCGCTGGCTGCCTTCGTTGGTCTCGTACTGACCTTCGGCCCGCTGCTCATCGTCATGTAGGCGAAAATTCATCGCACCTTATAAAGCGCACCGCTTAGCTCTTAAAGCAAGCGGTGCGCTTTTGTATATCGTCAGCGAGGAGACTAAACCCAAGGTGCAAAGGAGCGGGTAACAAGGTGGCCTGGCCGCAAGCTTTCTGGCACTGTGGTTGGCATGACAAAAATTGCAGTACTTGGTGGAGGACAAATCGGTGAGGCCCTCGTTTCGGGCCTCGTGAACGCTGGCTATGACGGTGCGGACATCGTCGTGACTAACCGCAGCGAGGATCGTCGCGCGCACATGGAAAAGACCTACGGCGTCAAGACCTTGAGCGATAACAATGCGGCTGTGAAGGATGCAGACTTCGTCTTTGGCTGCGTGAAGCCTTATGCCATTGAAGAGGTCTTCGCAGAAGCGGAGATTCCTGCAAGCGCTGTCGCAGTGTCCCTGGCTGCTGGTATCCAGTTAGAAAAGCTGGAGGCCGCTGCCGGTGATGGAGTGCCGGTTGTGCGCGTTATGCCGAATACGCCGATGTTGGTGGGCAAGGGCATGAGCACGGCTACCGCGGGTACCCACGTCAGTGATGAGCAATTCGACGGCGTTGTGGAGCTTCTGGGTGCCGTCGGTGAAGTAGCAGTCGTTGCTGAAAAGGACATCGATGCAGCCGCAGCGTTGGCGGGTTCCGCGCCGGCTTATTTCTTCCTTGTTGTTGAGGCGCTTGTCGACGCCGGCGTGCAGCTGGGTCTTACCCGTGACGTTGCTACCAAGCTGGCCACCCAGACGGCTTCTGGTGCCGGTGCCATGCTCGTCGAGTCCGGCCGTGAGCCGCTCGCGTTGCGTGCTGGCGTTACCTCCCCAGGCGGCACGACTGCGGCAGCAGTGCGCGAGTTGGAGGAGTCCGGCTTGCGTGGCGCGTTCTACCGCGCGGCAGAAGCATGCGCACAGCGTGCCAAGGAGCTTGGCTAAAGGCTTCCTAGCAGCACGGGTGTCCCCAATGTGGACCAAAAATCAGAGCGGCCGATCCTCGTGTGACACCAGTTGCGCGGGGAGTTTGGCGAGAGCTGGGGGACACCTGGGAAAAAATTTGGCTCTTGGGTCGCATTAGTCACAGGTTTCACGATAGGCTGGTACGAGCACGTGCGTGAATGTCCTGTGGGAGGGGAAGCCTACAGCGCGTCACGGGCTGAAGGGTTAGATAAACTATGGCTAATGAAGATAAGGGAACCTTTTTGACCATCGCCGAGGTCGCAGAAATCATGCGAGTCTCCAAGATGACTGTCTACCGTTTGGTTCACGCAGGCGAAATGCCGGCAGTTCGCGTTGGACGCTCTTTCCGCGTTCACGAGTCTGCGGTTAACGAGTACCTCGAGGCTTCCGTTTACGGAGCTTAAAATACTCGCGCCTTCGACAGTGCCCACCTCTGCTGACCAGCTTGGTCTGCGGTGGTGGGCACTGTCTTTTTTGGTACGTAGGCCCCGACTGGGTAAGATAGTCACCATTCGTGCCAGCGGTCCTGCGTCTTCCACGCCTTGTTCGCAAAGCGTGGGGTTGCTGAGAAGTGCACCTTAGCGGCCATTTCCAGGCTGTGGCTGGCAGGTTTAGTACGTACTGATCTCGAAAGTGAGGAAACCTACTATGGGTTCTGTCATCAAGAAGCGCCGTAAGCGCATGTCCAAGAAGAAGCACCGCAAGATGCTGCGCCGCACCCGCGTTCAGCGTCGTAAGCTTGGCAAGTAAACATTTAGGCCTCGGTTTCCCGAAAGGGAGCCGGGGCCTTTTTGTCGCAAAGGCGCTACTTTCTTATCCAGCGCCAGCCGCCATAAGAGAAGGCTGCGGTGGCCAGGGCAGGAAGGCCGTAGGCGCGCACGGCTTTGCGCACAGACCGGTAGTCGCGGATGAGCCAGCCGTTGTCTTCGGCGACGTCGCGTAGCTTGGAGTCGGGGTTAATCGCTACGGCGGTGCCAACCATCGACAACATTGGTACGTCGTTGACGGAGTCCGAGTAGGCGGTGCAGCGCTCTAGGTCGAGGCCTTCAATGGTGGCCAGTGCCGCGACGGCATGGGTCTTGCCAGGGCCGTGCAGGATATCACCCAGCAGGCGGCCGGTGAACTTGCCGTCTTTTACCTCAGGCACGGTGCCGAGCGCACCAGTGAAGCCAAAACGCTTTGCCAGCACCTGGGCCAGCTGTACCGGGGTCGCGGTTACTAGCCAGACCTGCTGGCCCGCGGCCACGTGCAGCTGCGCCAGCTGATTGGTTCCCGGATATGTACGGCGGGCCAGGGAAGCATCGACGATTTCCTCGCACAGTGCCACCATGTCTTCTACCGAGCGGCCTTTGACAAAGTCCAAGGCCTGCACGCGGCCAGCGGCGACATCGTCGGCATTTTCACTGCCCGAGACGCGGTACTTCAACTGCTTCCACGCAATGGGCAGGATTTCCCGGAGCTTGAAGTAGCGCTTGCGGTAGAGCCCAAAGGCGAAAGCAACCAGGGAAGAGCCCTGAATCAGCGTGTTGTCCACGTCGAAGAAGGCCGCGGCCCCGGCGTCTTGTGGGACATCCGGATCCGGCTGGGTGATCTTCTTCGCGCCGGCGGACTCAAAAGAACCCTGCACGGAATCCACGCCCGAGTGATAGGACTCTAGGTCGAGGCCGAAAATGCTATCCACCGCAGCGCGTGCAGCAGCCTCACCAGCGGTCTTTTGTGCGTCGTCGTCAAGCGGCGCTAATGCTTGGTTCTCAAGAAAATTGCGTAGATTTCCCCGGCTGGCGGTCCAATTCGCGAGGAAGTCGCGGGGAGAATCGGGCATTCCGGGTGGGGTGGGGGACGCAGAGGACACGGGTACGCATGCAGCTTTCGACGGGGAGGCGGACTATCGTGTCCATAGTAAACCTTTCGACCAATGGCGTCTTTTTATAAAGCGCCAAAGTCAGGAGCAAATAGGGATATGTCGCGCCGTGTCGTAGAGTTGATGGTTCGTACTACCTGCGGTTCTTGCGCTAGGGTACGGGAGCAAATTGCCCCAGTAGTAGAAGCCGCCGGAGCGGATTTTTATATCCGCAACGTTGATGAAGACCAAGAATTGGCAATGGAATACGGCGACCGTGTGCCCGTTGTAGTCATTGACGGAGAAGAGTTCTCCTGCTGGGAAGTAGACAACGAAGAGCTCGCAGCCGAGCTTGCGGCTAGCCCTAATTAGCCCCTAATTAGCACAGCCTTAGTTCGGCAAAAGCCGGATAAACTATTAGGCTTTTGGTTGATTTATGTCAATCAAAGGGTTGATCTGAAAGTGGAGGATTGTGCATGAGTGTGCTCGTCGTGGGCATGTCCCACCAGTCGGCACCAGTAGCGCTGCTGGAGAAACTAAGCATGGATGACGCGGTGCAAAACACCGCTTGCGGGGAGCTGGTTTCTGCACAATCTCTTTCCGAGGCCATGATCATCTCCACGTGTAACCGAATGGAGGTCTACACGGTCACCAATTCCTTCCACACCGGTGTCCAGGACGTGGTGCACGTGCTGGCTGAGGTTTCCGGGGTTCCGGAGGAGGACCCGCGCCGCTACCTGTACGTGCGCTACGACGATGCCGCGGCCGAGCACCTGATGACGGTGACCTCCGGTCTTGATTCCATGGTCATGGGCGAGCAACAAATCATCGGCCAGGTGCGTGCGGCTTATCAATCGGCCTCGGACCAGGGCACGGTCGGCGCACGACTGCACGCTTTGGCGCAGTCCGCACTGCACACCGGTAAGCGCGTGCACACTGAGACCAACATCGACGAGGCCGGTTCCTCGATGGTTTCCTTTGCCTTTGACCAGGCGCTACAGCGCATGGGGCAGGAGAACCTGCAGGGCCAGCGCGTGCTTATCCTGGGCGCGGGCGCCATGGCTTCTTTGGCCGCCACCCACGCGGGACGATTAGGCGCCCAGCTGGTCATCGCTAACCGCACCCGCGAGCGCGCCGAGCGCCTTGCCTCCCATGCGCATGAGGCGGGCGTGCGCGCTGAGGTCATTGACTTTGGCGAGCGTGCCCAGGCTTTAGGACAGGTAGACATGGCGATTTCTGCCACCGGCGCGCAGAACTTCACCATTACTGAAAGCGACGTCGCCAAGCACGGCGCACAAGGCAAGGCCCTGATGCTCGTCGACCTTTCCCTGCCGCGTGACATCGATGATGCCGCGGCGGACATCGATAACGTTGATCTGGTTAACATCGAGCGCCTGAGCCGCTCGCTCAACGCCGCTGACACCGACATCGCTGCAGGAACGAGCCCGCACGCGCAGGCTCGCCGCATCGTCAACGAGGAGCTTGAATCCTATGCTTCCGCACAGCGCGTGCGCGACGTCGTTCCCGCAGTATCCGCTTTGCGACGCCGCGCTGCCGACCTCGTCGAATGCGAAGTCGCCCGCCTGAACCAAAAGCACCCGGAACTGGATGAAAAGCAGATGGATGATGTCTCCCGTGCCCTCAAACGCGTGGTGGACAAGCTACTGCACGAGCCGACGGTGCGAGCTAAGCAGTTGGCTGCTAACTCCGGATCGGTCAGACATGAAAGGGCGCTGCAGGAGCTGTTCGGTCGGCAGTTAGAAGGCAGCGGCGTCTCCGTAGACGTCGAGGATCTGCCAGCCTTGAGCGAAGTCAAAAAGAGCCAAGAACAAAGCACTAATTAGAGGAAACTTTTAAAAATATGTTCAAGATCGGTACCCGCGGTTCCAAGCTCGCTACGACGCAGTCCGGCCACGTGCGCGATTGGCTGGCGGCCAAGGGCTTTGCGTCTGAGCTCCACATCGTCACCACTCACGGTGACGTCAACATGGCGCCGGTCGAGCGCATCGGTGTGGGCGTATTTACCCAGGCGCTGCGCGAGGCGCTGTATGCCGGCGAATGCGATATCGCGGTGCACTCCTTCAAGGATCTGCCCACGGCAGCGGACGAACGCTTCCTCCTCGTCGTCCCGGAACGGCAAGACGTGCGCGAGGCGCTCGTGGCGCGCGATGGACTTACCTTGGCGCAGCTGCCGGAGGGCGCGCGCGTGGGTACCTCGGCGCCGCGGCGCATCAGCCAGCTCAAGGCGGTGCGCCCGGACCTGGACATCCAGCCGTTGCGCGGCAACATCGATACCCGCATGGGCAAGGTAACCTCCGGCGAGCTTGATGCCGTGGTGCTGGCCTATGCCGGGTTGGTGCGCGCCGATTATCAGGACCGTGCCACCGAGGTTTTCTCGCCTGCAGACTTCATGCCGGCCCCGGCGCAGGGCGCGCTGGCCATCGAGGCTGTCAAGGATTCTGCGGCTGCCTGTGCCATCGAAACCCTCATTGATGAGGAAGCAACTGCGGCCGCACTGGGCGAGCGCACCGTGCTCTCCCGCTTAGAGGCCGGCTGCACCGCTCCGGTAGCAGCTACCTCCGAGGTGGACGGCGATAAGCTCACCGTTCGTGGCGGCGTATTCGCGCTTGACGGCTCTCGCCAACTTCTGGCCACCGCTTCCGGTTCCCTGAACGATGCTGCGGCACTGGGCAGCGCTGTATCTGAGGAGCTTTTCTCCCGTGGCGCAGCCGAGCTGCTGGGTAACTAATTTTTTGTTTAGGCCTTGATAATTTAAGGTGTATCTAGCACACAATCATTGGCCTCCAATGATTCGGCCCCCCTTAATTTGATCCCAGGACTTCTGGCCTGGGATTTTGGCCGTTAATACGCTGTGAAGAACACCGCCCGCTGGTCGCAGGGTTTTCGCCGCGCACGATCATGTCCGTGCGTGGTGCCTGAGGCCCAAACGTAGAAAAGAACCTTATGAGCAACGCTGTGCCGGACACTCAGTCTGAACTGGGAAAAGTCGTTTTTGTAGGCGCCGGCCCAGGCAATCCTGACCTGTTGACCGTCCGCGCCCGCGAGGTTCTCGAGGCGAACGCAATCGCAATCGTCGATGAAGAGGTTTCCTCCGGAATCCGCGACGTCGTCGCGCGCGCAGTTCCCGTACCGCAGGAGCTTCTCGACGCCGCGGAAGAAGAGTACGCGCGCATCTGTGCGGAGGCCAAGGAGGCTGGCGCGCGCCGCAAGCCGCCGCGTCCTGCTCCGCCAACGGCAGCGGTATTTTATGCGCCGCAATCTGAAGACATCGTGGCGCAACTGCGCGAAGGCTTGGTAGAAGCCGATGGACTTGACGTCATCCGCCTAGTCAGCGGTAATCCGCTCAATCGCGAGTCCATCAAGGAAGAAATCTCGGCCGTGGCCGCCGAAGGCCTGGAGTTCCAGGTAGTACCCGGCATGTCCCTGCCTTCTACCGTTCCTTCCTTCGCTGGTCTGGCTTTGGGCGCTACTTATACCGAGGCGGATATTACTGAAGGCGCTGATTGGGATGCGCTGGCAAGCGCTACCCAGCCGCTGGTACTGCAGGCAACCGCCGCCGACCTTTCGGTGATCTCCCGGGAGCTCATCGAGCGCGGCATGTCTGCGGACATTGAGGCTTACGTGACTGTTCACGGCACCACCCGTCTGCAGCGCACGCATGAGACCACCTTGGGAACTTTGGGCAAGCTCGACGCCGAGTTGCCCGGCGACCTCGTGGTGACCTTGGGGCGCAGCTTTGACGATCGTTCCAAGTACTCCTGGTGGGAGAATCGTCCGCTCTATGGCTGGCGGGTGCTGGTGCCACGCACCAAGGAGCAGGCAGCTGCCATGTCCGCGCGCTTGGCCGGCTATGGCGCCATCCCGCAGTCTGTGCCGACTATCTCGGTGGAGCCGCCTCGCAACCCGGCGCAGATGGATCGCGCTATCAAGGGCATCGTGGAAGGCCGCTACAAATGGATCGTGTTTACCTCCGTGAATGCGGTTTCTGCAGTGTGGAACAAGATTGCGGAGCTGGGCCTGGATGCCCGCGACTTCGCCGGCGTTCACTTGGCCGCCGTTGGCACCAAGACCGCCGATGCCATCCGCGCCAAGGGCATGGTCCCGGAGCTGCTGCCGAATAAGCGCAAGCAAAACGCTGAGGGCTTGGTCGAGGTCTTCCCGAACTATGTCGAAGACATCGACGCTGTGGGCCGTGTGCTTTTGCCGCGGGCGGACATTGCGGGCGATGCCCTGGTTACCGGCCTGGAAGAGCTGGGCTGGGACGTTGATGACGTCGTGGCTTATCGCACCGTGCGCGCCGCCCCTCCTTCGGCGGAGATCCGCGACATGATCAAGTCCGGCGGCTTCGACGCCGTGGCCTTTACCTCGGGCTCTACCGTGCGCAACCTAGTCGGCATCGCCGGCAAGCCGCACGCGCGCACCATCATCGCCTGCATCGGCCCTTCCACGAAGGCCGCCGCCGAAGAGCTGGGCCTGCGCGTCGACGTGGTCCCGGAGGTTGCTGAGGTGCCAGCGCTTATCGACGCCCTGGCTGAACACGTTGCCGCCCTGCGCGCTGCGGGCAACCTGCCGGCACCGCGGAAGAAGCGCCGCTCGCGTAAGAAGGCGACCAAGTCTGCTTAAGTCTGCCGCATCCGTCTGGCAGCGGGGCAAGGTTAGTCTGCAACTAAAGTATGAGTAGACTGGCGAGGCAAAGAAAAAGACCTCTAGGGAGAAATATTCATGAGCCTTGTTCGCCGTCCCCGCCGCCTGCGCCAGTCTGCTGCTTTCCGCGAATTGGTCGCGGAGACTTCCGTGCAACCTGCGGATCTGATCCTGCCGATGTTCATCATGGACGGCATCGATAAGCCGCAGGAAATTACTTCCATGCCGGGCGTCTATCAGCACACGCTCGATTCCCTCAAGCGCGCTGCCCATGAAGCACTCGATGCGGGCGTTAAGTGCGTTGACCTCTTTGGCGTTCCGCGGGAGGAAGACAAGGATGCCACCGGCTCCGTTGCCTGGGATCCGGAGGGCATCTTGAACCGCGGTATTGCGGAGCTGCGCCAGGAGTTCGGCGATGACCTTATCGTTATGGCAGATACTTGCCTGGATGAGTTCACTTCGCACGGCCACTGCGGCATGCTCGATGAATCCGGACGCGTACTTAACGATAAGACCGTCAGCCTGTACCAAGACATGGCTCGCTCGCAGGCTCGCGCGGGTGTTCACATGGTTAGCCCTTCCGGCATGATGGATGGCCAGATTGCCGCCATCCGTGAGGCGCTTGACGAAGCCGGCCATGAAGACGTCGCCATCATGGCTTATTCCGCAAAATACGCGTCTGCCTTCTTTGGCCCGTTCCGCGATGCCGTGGGCTCCTCCCTAGAAGGAGATCGCCGCACCTACCAGCAGGATCCGCGCAACTTCCGCGAGTCCCTTTTGGAGATCGACTTGGACATTGAGGAAGGTGCTGACTTCGTCATGGTCAAGCCGGGCCTGCCATACCTCGATGTGCTGGCCGCTGCGGCTGAGCGCTCTAGCGTGCCGGTTGCGGTTTACCAGGTTTCTGGTGAGTACGCGATGATTAAGGCCGCTGCGCAAAATGGCTGGATTGATGGAGAGGCCGTTATGCTGGAGTCCTTGACCGCATTCAAGCGCGCCGGTGCGGATCAGATCCTTACTTACTTCGCCACCGACGCCGCTCGTTTGCTGAAGTAGCCGCTTCTTTCTTTCCGCGGCCACTGGCCAATTTTTCGCGAATATACAGTACATAAGGAATTTTGTGACACTTCCGGCTTCCCCTCAGCCCCCTCAGAATCAGCAGCCTCCACAGCCGCAGCAGGCTCCGAAGGAGCGAACGGAGACTCAAAACCCGCAGCATGCGCCGCAGCACCGTGGGGCGCCGCAGACAGGTAATGCCAAGCCGCCGCAGGCTCCGAAGGAGCGCACGGAGGCCGTAAACCTCATGCTGAAGCTGTGGGCGGGCACGCTGGCTTTGGAGGTCATTCACCAGATTTTGAACCTGGTGATGACGTTGCTGAATCGCTCGGTGCTTTTTGCCCAGGCACGCCAGACGGCGGAGGAAGCCGCGCAGGACTCTGGTCAGAAGGTCTCTGATTCCTTGATTGAGGTAATCGGCTATGGCTCGGTGGCATTTTCCTCCGTGCTCTCGCTGGTTATCATCGTCGTTCTCGCAGTGATGCTGCACTTACTCAATAAGGGCGGCAAAGCCGCGGCAACCGGACGCCGCCTGTGGTTCGCGTTCTCCCTCTTCTTTGCCTTCCGCACGCTCCTCGTCTTCCTCGCCACGCCCGCGGGCAATGAGGCGCCGGACTGGCTGATTGCCGGCGATGGCATCAACCAAATCCTGGTTGGTGTCGGAGCAGTAATGGGCCTTATCTTCTCGCTTAAGGAAGAGACGCTGGATTACACCGGCGAGCTGGAGCAGATGCGCAAGCTGGAGCAAGAGCTGGCGCAGGAACGCCGCGAGAAGGAACGCGAGCGCCGCGAACAGGAGCGCAAAGAGCTGATGGAAAAGCAGCAACAGCAAAAGCAGGATGCGAAGGCTGGCAAGGATGAGCAGGAGCCGCGCCGATGACAAGCATGTTCCCTGGCCAGGGAAGTGGCCAGCCTAAGGGCGACCCATCGCGCCCAGGTCCGGTGGACTACAACCGCGCTGGCCGCAAGCAGGCTGGAAGCAAGCAGTCCGAAGTAGACACCGCGGGTGCCGGCGGCGCGCCGAAGTCGCTGCGCTTTGCCTACTGGGTGCTCGTGATTGCGGCGATCATCATGCTGGTTTCCGGCATGATTGGCATGTTCGGTGACTCTGGCGCGGAAGAAGTCGCTGCCTCAAAGCAGGTTGCTGATTATTTGTCCCGCAACCGCAACTTCGTGGCTATTTCTAACATCGTGTGTGCGCTCGTGATGGCGCTGTGCGCGCCGCAACTGCCGCATGGCTCCAAGTGGTCGCGTCGGATCATCACCATCGCGATTGCCTTTAGCTTGTTTGTCAACATTGCCGCCATGGCCTTGGGCGTGGGCGGGCTCGGCCTAGTGGCCATCCCGGTTGTGCTGGCCGTGGCGTTGTTGTTGCTCTATCGCCCGGATTCGAACCAGTTTATGCGCGAGCGTAATCCGCGCTTCTAGCTCGCGGGCCTGTCCAAGGCAGAGCTAACTAGATTTAAATCCAACTTTTGATTCATAATGAAGACCATGTCACGAACTAGAAACGCCCCTCTCATCGATGCCGCCGCTGGCCGCACGCCGTCCCGTCCGCCCGTGTGGTTCATGCGTCAAGCAGGGCGTTCCCTGCCGGAATACCGCAAGGTTCGGGAGGGCATCGACATGCTCGACTCGTGCTTCATGCCGGAGCTGCTCGCTGAGATCACCCTGCAGCCGGTGCGCCGCCACGACGTTGATGCCGCGATTTTGTTCAGCGATATCGTCGTGCCGCTCAAGGCCGCTGGCGTCGGCGTGGACATCGTGCCTGGCCGCGGGCCAGTGATGGAACAGCCAGTGCGCACCAAAGAGGACGTCGCCAAGCTGCCCATCCTGGACACTGATGTTCCGCAGGTTCGCGATGGCATCGCCATCATCTTGGATGAGCTGACCGAGACCCAGGCGCTTATCGGTTTCGTCGGCGCCCCATTTACCTTGGCCAGCTACCTGGTGGAGGGTGGTCCTTCCAAGAACCACGAGAAGACAAAGGCCCTTATGCATGCGGAGCCGCAGACCTGGCACGCACTGATGGAGCGCCTGACGCCGACCATCATCAACTTCCTGCAACTGCAGATGGAAGCGGGCATCGATGCGATGCAGCTTTTTGATTCCTGGGCGGGCTACCTCAATGAGCGCGACTACCGCGAGTTCGTGCTTCCTTATTCCACGGAGATTTTGAAGGCCGCGGAAGGCCGCATCCCGCGCATCCACTTCGGCGTGGGAACGGGCGAGCTGCTCGGCGCGATGTCGGAGGCTGGCAGTGAGGTCATGGGCGTGGATTACCGCGTGCCCATGGATGCCGCTGCAGGCCGTGTTAACGCCAGCGTGTTGCAGGGCAACCTGGATCCGGCGCTGCTTTTTGCTGGCGACGACGCCATTCGCAGCGCGGTGCGCACCATCAAGGGCGAGGTCGCGGCAGCCCAAGCAGCCGGCGACATCGATACGCATATCTGGAATCTTGGCCACGGAGTTTTGCCAACCACAGAGGCGGAGGCTGTTACCCGCGCCGTCTCTATCATTCACGAGGAGGGCTAATGAAGATCGCGATTATTGGTGCTGGCTTGGCAGGCCTTACAGCAGCGTGGGAGATTGCTTCCCATGACTCTGGGCACAAGGTGGACGTGTATGAGGCTGAGGGCCGCATCGGCGGCAAGCTTTACACGGTTCCGTTTAATGACGGCCCAACAGACATGGGCGCTGAGGCTTTCTTAGCCCGCAACGAAGAGGTAGTGGAATTTTTCACCAAGCTGGGCTTGGCGGATTCCTTTGTTTCTCCTTCGGGTCTATCCCCGCTGGTCTACGTCGATTCCAAGCTGCAGTCCCTGCCTTCCGGCGGCATGATGGGCATCCCGTCCTCGTCTGAGTCCATCGCTCCGCTGGTCTCTGCGGAGACCGCGCGCCGTATCGACAACGAAGAGCCTTTCGAGTGGAAAATCGGTGGCGATGTTTCGGTGGGCAAGCTGGTCCGTCAGCAGTTTGGTGACGACGTGGTGGACCACGTGGTCTCCGCCCTTCTGGGTGGCGTCTATTCCTGCACTGCGGATGACTTGGGCCTGCGCGCCACGATCCCGGCGCTGGCCGCTAGCTTGGATAAGCTCGCAGCTGATGGCCCGGTCAAGCTTTCCGACGCCGTCCGCGCAATGGAGCAGGCACGCCCACGCACCCCGGGCAAGGGGGCGCCTTTCCAGACTTTCCGCGGCGGCTACGCTGAGGTTTACGAGGCGCTCGCGGAAAAGTCCGGCGCCGATATTCACCTCGATTCCTTTATCTCCGGAGTGACCCGTGAGTCCGAGGGCTTCCGCGTCAAGGGCGCACCGAACGAGGCCGGCCTTTATGACCGCGTGCTTTTTGCCACCCCGGCGCCCACTACCGCGCGTCTTCTGCCGGCTCTTTCTCCTGCGGCTTCTGCCGCGCTGAAGAAGGTCAAACTGGCCGGTTCTGTGGTCGTCGGCTTCAAGTTCGATTCCGATACCGATCCGAACGGCAACCGCCTGCCGGATAACACCGGCATTTTGGTGGGCACGGATCAAGAGGACGTACACGCTAAAGCGTTTACGCTGTCTTCGCGCAAGTGGCCGCACCTGGCTGAACGCGGCGGCGCGCTGGTGCGTGCTTCCTTCGGCCGTTTCGGCGACGACGCCCTCGTCCGCGCGGAGGAAGACGATCTGGTTGATTACGCCTTGGACGATCTTCAGCACATCACCGGCTTCGATGGCCGCGCCGCCGGCGTTTCCGAGATCTTCACCCAACGCTGGTTCGGCGGCATCCCGCGCTACGACGAGACCCACCTGGACACAGTCGCTGCAGCGCACGCCGCGCTTGCCGACGTCCCCGGCATCGAGGCCACCGGCGCCTGGTCCGGCGGTGTGGGCGTGCCAGCCGTTGTGGCAGATGCACGCGGTGCCGTTGAGCGGCTGCTCGCGTAGTAGAGCAGCCAAGCTCTCACACGCACACAATCGGTACGATGCGGCGGCATGACTCACGTACTTATGGTTCTAAGTGGTGCCCGTGTCTGGACTCTTAAAGACGGCACGGAGCACCCCCACCGGCTTCTGGGCAGAGGAGTTCATCGCTCCTTATGACATCTTTACTGAGGCCGGATATGACATCACCGTGGCGACCCCGCGCGGGGTCAAGCCAGTAGTTGATGAAATCTCTTTGAGCATCTCCGGCGGAACCGATCCGCTTTCGGCCAAGAAGCTGAAGTCTCGCCTTGCGGAGCTCTCCGATGTCCTGGAGAACCCGGCTGACCTCCATGACCAGAACGAGGAAGATTATGACCTCGTGTTCTATCCCGGCGGCCATGGCCCGATGGAGGATGAGCTGGTGGCGCGAGGCTTGGACTACGACAAGGGCCTGCTGCCATTTCCCTCGCACGTCGTGGTAGATGGCAATCTCTACACCGGTCAGAACCCGCAATCTTCCAAGAAGCTTGCGAAGACCTTGGTCGACGCGCTCGCGGATTAGGCCATCGTTCCCGCGAATTAGGCCAGTGCCGGTAGGGCGCAGAGGACAACTGTCACTAGCAGGATGAAGGCCATGAATGCCTTCGCCTGCCAAGTGGCGAAGTTGAAGGTAACGCCCACGCCGAAGCGCTTGTCCACGAGGACTGCTGGGTCGTCGGGGTTGTAGTAGAACATTCCCCACTTGTAGTGCTCGTCGTTATCTGGCGATTCCTTGCCCTCGTCAGGGAAGCTGACACCACGCAGGGCGTCGTCAAGCTGGCTCGCCCGGAGAGCGATGAGGACCAAGAGCGCGATGACTCCGAGGATGCTGCAGAGGAGCAGGCCGTAGAATCCTACGGGCAGCCAGTCACTGAATTCGGGGAGCGGACCGGCGATTTGGTCAATAGTGAGGGGGACGCACATAGCCAGCAACAGCAGGCCGATGCCTTCGTTAGAAGCTGCCAGGATTGCATCGTTGCGCAGCTGACCTTTGATGGAGCGGTCGTTGCGGGAGTGCGACGGGAAGGCGGCCATTGCCCAGAAAATTACGGCAAAGAGTGCGATTAATCCGAGGGATACAAAAGTTCCTATAAAGACGCTCGGGACGGACTTGTCGCTCCAGGCGTCGGGCTGCAAGCCGGCACCCCAGTGCGTTGGGATGGTTTCTGGGATGTTGTCCCAGCGCATCGCAACAACGATTGCGCCGACAGCGGTGACGAGTAAGGAGCCGAGCACGCTAATCCATGGAAAGCGCACAGTGGTCTTGAGACCTGCGAGTTGCGATTCCGTAAAGCTGGTGCGAGTGATGCGTGTGGAAATCGCTGTTTCTACCTCGTCGTACCACTTGCCAGCGGCCTTTGCATCGATGATGCGGCGACGTGCCGTGACGTAGCTAAACATGGCGCCGACTACCACGATGAGCGAGGAGAAAGCGGCGACGATAGGCCACTTCCATGCGGCAAGGGTGAGCAGAGTAGTGAGGATGCCGCAGATCCAGACCTTGGTGCGGTAGGAACGCAGTGCGGCTTGAACTTGTGGGTCTTGGTGCTTGTCCTGCGGCACGCTCACACCAAGCGGCAGGGAAGCGATGGCGGGGATGGTGGCGATGGCGGGGATGGTGGCGATGGTCCAAGTGACGGCGAGGGTCATGGCCGCCATGAGGAGGGCGAAAATCATGGCAAATCCTTCAAAATTGCGTCGAGGTGGGAACGGATTTCGGAATCGTTGAAGCCCTGTGCGCGGGCTAGCAAGGCTGCGCGCTGAAGGCCCTCAACGAGTTGTTGGTTTTGTGCGTCGGTGCGGGCTCCAGGGCGAACCACCGTGCCGGAGCGCCCAGCGGTTTCGGCTAGGCCTTCGGCGACGAGCTTGTCATAAGCCTTCTTGACGGTGGCGGGATTAATGCCGAAGTCTGCGGCGACGCGTCGTACTGGATCGAGCTTGTCGCCGTCTCGTAGTTCGCCATGTGCGATGGCAGAAACGATGGCGTCGTGAAGCTGCGTAAAAAGCGGGACACCTGATTCTGGATTGAGGGTGAGGAACATGCCGACCCCCTTTCTGTGTTGGTTCAACTAATACAACGTTGTATTAGTGACTATAGCACAGATTGTGTTACTTGTAGCGATACAAAGCGATTAGAGTTCTACAGTGCGGTTAATCGAAAGACGCGAACAAAAATCTTCGTCGTGGCTCACTAAGATGAATGCACCTCGATAGGCAGAGAGCACATCTACCAGCCAGTCAACAGTGGGGATGTCGAGGTTATTCGTAGGTTCGTCTAGAAGGAGGAATTTAGGTGCTGGAGAAGAAAGCAAGACTCTCGCACATTCGGCACGAAAGCGCTCGCCTCCTGAAAGCTGCCCGAGCGGGGCATGAACGCTATCGTTTTGGAACAACAACTTAGCTAGCTGATTGCGGAGGAACTGCGGATCTTCGTTTGGATTGGCTGCGGTTACCAATTCCCACATACTCAAGTGTTCTGGAAGCGTGATGCGCTGACGCAAGTAGCCACAGGCTAGTGCGTAGTCGACGTCGCCGTTTGCCACGCGGTTGAGGAACGTTGTCTTTCCGGAACCGTTGGGACCTGCGAGTCGGACGCGCTCAGGGCCTACGATGCTGAGTAGCTCACTGCGGAGAACTTGGGTTGCGTTAGGCAGTTGAGTGTTCGGAAGCTCGATATGGACGGCAGAATCGTCGCGTAGCCGCAGCTGAGCTTTGTTGTACTCCTGCTGTGCGCTTGCCACTGATTGGGCTGCTTCGTGCGAGCGCTTGGCAGCTGTGTTTTGAGAGCGATTCTTGTCCAGGCCCAATGCGATAGGAGGCTTGCGTTTGGAAGCCGCGTACTTCTTTCCGCGACGCTCATCCCGGGCTAGCCGCGTTTGCATTGCTGACCGCTGGCGGACTTCTTTGCGTAAGGCGGCCTTGGCCTGGTGGACGTCGGCAAGCGCGGTGTCCTGTTCGTGGTCAATAGCCTCCTCATAGGAGGCGTAGTTCCCAGTAAACATGCGTAATGAGCCGTGGTAGAGCTCGGCGATGCAATCTGCGTGATTAAGTAGATCGCGGTCGTGTGAAATGACCAAAACCTGGGCCGGCGAGTCAGCGATCAAACTAAGGAGAAGTTCCTTGGACTGCGCATCAAGGTTGTTTGTAGGCTCATCCAAAATGATCACGTCAGGTTCGGAGAAAAAGAGCGCAGTAAGCGCGACAGTAACGGCCTCGCCGCCCGATAGGCTACCGATTGTGCGATCCAAGGAAATGGGCAATTCCGACGCCGCGAGCGCAGCACTGATTTTTTCCTTGAGGTCCCAACGCTCGCCCACGACCTCGACGAGCTCGTCGGTGTAGTGTCCCGCTTCGATTTGCTCGATGGCCTCCAATACTTCACGGGCGTGGAATACGTCGGCAACAGTATCGGAGACTTTCAGGCCTAAGTCTTGGTCGAGGTACCCGACGCTAGGGGCACTGACGGTACCTGAGGTTGGTTCGAGTATCCCGGCCAGCACCTTGGCCAGCGTTGATTTGCCCGAGCCGTTGGTGCCAACGAGTCCGGTGAACTGAGCGCTAAAAGTCCCATTGAGATTCGCGAAACAGGGTTTACCGTCAGGCCACACCATGGTGAGGTCAGCGAAAGAAATAGGCATGGATCGATCCGCCTTCGAGTCAGAGGTGTTGATGTGAGCTTCGAATTAAGAGCGGATCTTCATGGCAAGGAAGGTTAGCAGCGTGCGTGCGTGGTGTCCATAGTTTGTGAGGAAATGGAATTACAAGAAAAGTGCCACTGCCACTACTGCGAGGCCTTTCCAACCGCGGCTTAAGTAGCCCACCACTTCAGGGGAAAAGGAAGCACCGAAACCGCCCGTATCGACCATGCTCATTTGCGTCACGCGGGCAGGGCGGGACCTGGTGTAGCCGGCCCACGCCAGGCCTACCGCGATGACTGCAAGTGCAGCAAGTGAAAGCTGCCACACGATGGCAACAAAGACCGTTCCTATAATCGCTGTGCCTATCGCAGCGCTCATAGGAAGACCCCACTCTGCCCAAGGCCCTTCCACGATTCGCCCAAAGGAACCTGCGCGGCTTACGGCCGCACCCACCATGGACCAAGCGGTGGCAAATGCAAGAATGCCCAGCGAACCCAGGTGCGGTGCGAACCCGAGGCTCAAACCAGCAACTGCCAGTGCGCCGACGCCGATGTACCAACGCCTGCCTAGACGGCGCGCGAAAAGACCAGCTAAAGAAGCGGACGAACCGATCTGCGGTTTCAACCACATGCTTTGGCTGGCTAGGGCGTCGGAGCTGACCTCAGAGTCGAGCAGGTTCACACCTGAACTGCTCACCTGGCGGGAACGGCCAGCAGCGAGCAGTGACGCAACGGTGAAGGAACGCCAGCCCACGGCCATGCGTAATGCTGGCGCTGCCAGTGCGAATAGAGGAGATGCGCCGAGGGACACGCAAAGCAGCAACGCGAGTGCAGTGGCCCCGAGCAGCTGCAGAACTGAAATTGAATCCATGCCCCGCAGGCGTCCTTGTGGGCGGAGGTGGTAAACCCACCGAGGGCCTGACATCCCACGCAGCGGGAACAGCGCCTCCAGAAGCGCAATCAGCGCCAGCAATCCCAGGATGCCGCCCGTTGTCTGTAGAGGAGCAACGTCGGTGCGAATTACGACGAAAGGCAAATAGTCGGCGGCGTATTGCCATACGCCAAAAAGTACGCCTAGGAGACATCCAAACATGGTGATCGCTCCAACGACGTCACCGAACTTCGACAGGGCCCGTGTCATGCCAGTACGAGAGTTGGTGTCAGGCATCATAGCTCCACCAACTCATCGCACGCATCGGTGACGGTAGGCGAGTGGGACGCCACGATGATGCAGCGACCTTCTTTCGCCAGGTGGCGCAGTTCGCTGCTGAGGAATTGCGTCCACTCGGCGTCGAGGTGGCGCTCGGGTTCGTCGATAAGCAGCACTTGCGCGGGCTGGTAGAGCTGGATGGCCAGGAAAACGCGCTGGCGCTGGCCCGCGGACAAACGCGTGGCGGGGTGAGGTAGGAGCTCCTCAAGCGCCCACAATTCGATGATTTCAGCGAAGTCAACGCCAGTGGTCCGGGCGATGAGATCGATGTGCTCGCCCACGGTGAGGTCCGGTAGGAAGATTGGGTCGGCCACGGTGAGCACCGCGCTTGCCGACGCCCTCGTTCCCACCTCCTTCCCATCAACACGGACGGTGCCCTCGAGAGCCGCGAGCTCGCCACCGAGAGTGGCGAGCAGCGTCGACTTGCCTGAGCCGTTAGCTCCCTTGAGGCCGTACATGCGGCCCGGGGCAAACTCGCGGGCAAGATGGCCGAGGGCTGTGGTATGTCCGTAAGTGGCATCGATGTTCAGCATGCGGCAAGGCTATCAATTCTGCTGCTTGCAGGCTTTCAAGACCTTGGTTTTGGTACCTTGAGCTGCTAAAATTTAGCGTCAAACAGCTATTTTGGGGGAGAAAAAGAATGGTTACTCCACAGCCCGCTAATGAGTTCATAGACACCGAAATTGATAAACCGAGGGATAACAAGTTGGCCTTGGGAGACGCAGCAATGCGTTTGGCCGGCCATGACGTTAGTGACCCGAAAGTTCGTGACTTGGCCCGCCGCGTAGCCGCTGGCACGGTGTCTGCTGAGGACGCAATAGCCCAAGTTCGCCGGACGGCATTTAAGTAAGCAGGGGAAAATGAGCGGGGGTTGGAAAGATTACTTCATTCCAGGAACAACGGTTCTGAAGAATCTATTGGGGGCAACTGATGCTGAGGAGCTCCGATTACTCGAGGAAAACTGGTATTCCTGCGAATCTCGGAATTACAGCATGAGCCCCTAGAGGGGAATTTTGATTATCAGCATTTCAAAGCCATCCATCGCCACCTTTTCCAGGATGTTTATGAATGGGCGGGGCAGGAGCGTACGGCTCCTACTGACCAGTTCATGGTGAAGGCCGGTCATGCTTATTACCCAGCGGGTCCAGAGCTGACCAAGGCCGCGAACAAGATTTTTGCTGGTCTTGCCCGCGATAACCTGTTGTGCGATATGACTCTTGAGGAGTTCGTCCCGAAGCTGGCGGAAGTGTGGGGTGAACTCAACGTTGTGCACAGCTTCCGCGAGGGAAACACCCGCACGCAGACCGTCTTTTTCGCGTTCCTTGTGGATAATGCTGGGTTTGCCTTGGACGTGGAGCGCCTAGCCGTTGATAGTGAACTGCGTGAGCGGTTCATCGCTGCACGTTTTCATAGCCAGGACACAGGCGATAACGCGCAGCTGGCGCGGGTGCTGCGCGAAATCGTCGGCAACCGCTAGCTCGTGCTAGCCCTTGTTGCGGAATACAAAGATAGAAGAGAAGTCCTGGTCGCCGTGGCCCATGGACTGCTGTTCCTCAAAGCGTTCGATGGCGGCGTGCACTGCTGGCAGCGGCTTAGAAGAAGTAGCCTCTATGAGCTTGGCGTCCTTGCAC
Source organism: Corynebacterium sp. HMSC076D02 (assembly GCF_001813815.1). Lineage (NCBI taxonomy): Bacteria > Bacillati > Actinomycetota > Actinomycetes > Mycobacteriales > Corynebacteriaceae > Corynebacterium > Corynebacterium sp. HMSC076D02. The sequence continues at coordinate 394,565 of NZ_KV814043.1, read as the reverse complement.
AGGGCGTCGACAGTGAAGTCGCCCGGAGTGGTGTTGCGCTCACCCGTGATGAACGGGCCCTTCATGTTCTTCATGAACGCGAGGCCGGTGATATCGAGCATTTCGAGGATGACCTCGGAATCAAGGCCCTCGGATTCGCCAAGCTGCAGTGCCTCCAGCAGTCCCTCGGCGGTTACTGCCAATGCGAGGTTGGCTAGCAGCTTGCCCAGGGCGGCGGTAGCTGCGGACTCGACGCCGATCAGCTTGTTCTCACCGGCCCATGGCTCGACGATGTCCATGGCGAGCTCGCGACGGTCGTCGTCAGGCGTGCCCACATAGACGCCCAACTCGCCGTTTCGGGCTGGGCCCAGGGAACCCACGACTGGTGCGTGGACATAGGAATCCACCGCGGCGGCAAATTCGCGTGCGGCCTCCGGGGAAACGGTGGTGGTGTCAATCCAGGTAACGCCGGCGGGGATCAGCGCGGGCTCGATGATGCGCTCGCGAATGTCATCAGGACCAAACAAGGAAGTGATGATGACCTCGGCGTTTTTCACCGCCTCTTCAGGGGTATCTGCCAAGCTGGCGCCTTCTTCGACGAGAGGCTGCGCGCGCTCAGCGGTGCGGTTCCACACCGTAACCTCGTGAGATTTGAGCAGGTGGCGGGCAAGCTCGCTGCCCATTCGGCCGGTTCCAAGGAATGCGATTTTCATGGAAACCAGTGTGCCATTTTTGTTTGCGGGCGCGCAGTCAACTTCGGTGTGCCACCGGAAGAGCGCCGTGGTTCGTATCCCGTCGGTACCGCCCACACCGTGTGGGCTGGCGATGATCATCGGCGGCATCGTAGGCCTGAAAACCGTGGGCTAGGGCAGCGGGATGTAGATTTCCTCCGGGCGTGGAAGTGGTGGCGGCTTCGGGATTTGATCGATTCCCTGTTGTACCTCCGGCGGAATCGGAACCTTTGTGGGAATCCGCGGCGGCGCTGGTGGCGGCGGTGGCGGTGGCATATGAAATTCCGGCAGCTTTGGCAGGCCTGGAACTGGTGCGGGTGCTGGACGCCGTGGTGGCGGAGCCGGCGCAGGTGCGTGGATAGTTACCGTATCGGGTGAATGCGGCGGTGCTTCTGGTGGCGGGGCCAGTTGGCTTTCTTGCGGAGCTTGCTCAGGTGCGGGCGCCTTCGGTGTTTCTTTCGGCTTTGGTTCGTGTTTGCTGGATGACGCTTGCGCGGAATCTAGCGCTAAGCGTGTGGCCGGTTGTGGCGCGGAGCCCTGGGCCCAAGGCGTGGTGCTTTCTGATGTTTGCGTTTCCAGCGGTTTCATATCTTGAGCTGGAACCATGGTGACTTCTTTGCTTGCACAGGATGCACAAAATACAGCGCTAAGGCCGATAGCGCAGAAGAAAATGCGTGAGCGCATGATGAAAATTTCCCCCTTTTAAAACCACCGCCACGAGTGTTGGTTGCAAGCTGCATGAGCAGTCGGTGTGCAGCGCGCTTTGTTGTTCCCCCGGCGCTGCGATCGTGGCGATGACAGTAGCTTAACGGCAATTAGAAACCTGTGCAGGGTAAGTAGCGCGTGGAGTAGATGGAGCGGATGCAATTCGGCGAAGTGCTCTGGGTGCGGTGGCGCGTTTCGGACACTCCAACTTTTGTATAGGGACAAAGCAGTTACAATGTTGGCTATGCCTAATACGAGTCAGCAGCCAGTTTCCCAGTCCACCCAGTGGTTCGAGCGCGCCTCCAAGGTCACCCCAGGTGGCGTGAACTCTCCGGTCCGTGCCTTCGGTTCGGTCGGCGGCCAGGCCCGCGTTATCGCGCGCGGCGAGGCTTCCCGCCTGTGGGACGTCGACGGCAACGAGTACGTCGACCTGGTTAGCTCCTATGGCCCGATGATTCACGGCAACGCCCACCCGGCAATCGTGGAGGCTGTGCAGAAGGCAGCGGTCGATGGCCTTTCCTTCGGCGCGCCGACTGAGGCAGAAACCCTGCTGGCAGAGCGCATTGTGGAGCGCACCGCAGTAGAGCAGGTGCGTCTGGTCAACTCCGGCACTGAGGCAACCATGTCCGCCGTGCGCCTGGCCCGTGGCTTCACCGGTCGCGCAAAGGTGTTGAAGTTTGATGGCTGCTACCACGGCCACGTCGACGCGCTGTTGGCGTCGGCAGGCTCCGGCGTTGCTACCTTCGCCCTTCCGGATTCCCCGGGCGTTACCGGCGCAACCGCTGCCGATACCATCGTTGTGCCTTATAACGATCTGGATGCTGTCCGTGAGGCTTTTGCCGCACACCCAGGTGAGATCGCCTGCATCATTGCTGAGGCAGCCGCGGGCAACATGGGCACCGTGGCTCCCGATGAGGGCTTCAATGCGGCGTTGAAGGAAATCGCGCATGCCGACGGCGCGCTGCTCATCTTGGATGAGGTCATGACTGGTTTTCGTACCTCCCACAAGGGCTGGTTCGGCGTCGACGGCGTCGCTGGTGACTTGGTCACCTTCGGCAAGGTTGTCTCCGGTGGTCTGCCAGCTGCTGCTTTCGGTGGCCGCGCGGATGTTATGGCTTACCTGGCACCGGCTGGTCCGGTCTACCAGGCAGGTACTTTGTCCGGTAACCCAGTTGCGATGGCTTCTGGTCTGAAGTCCCTGGAGCTTGCCGACGAAGAGCTGTACCCGCGCCTTGGCGCAAACGCTGACCGCCTAACCGGTCTTATCTCTGCAGCATTGGATAAGGAAGGCGTGGCGCACAACATTCAGCGCGCTTCCTCGATGTTCTCCATCCGCTTCGCTGAGGGACGCGGCCGCAACTTCGACGACATGAAGGCTGCTGATACCTGGCGCTTTGCTCCGTTCTTCCACGCTCTTCTGGAAGGCGGCGTCTACGTTCCGCCATCAGCTTTTGAGACCTGGTTTGTCTCCGATGCGCTGACCGACAATGATTTTGAGGTAATCGAAAAGGCGCTCGCGCCCGCAGCAAAGGCTGCCGCAGCAACCCAGCGCGCTTAAAGCTCATTTAAAGAAGAGCGAAAGGAACTTCTATGTCGACGACTATCGTCCACCTGGTCCGCCACGGTGAGGTGTACAACCCGGAAAAGATCCTCTACGGACGCATCCCGGGCTACCACCTTTCCTCCCGCGGCCACTCCATGGCGGCGCGCACTGCGGAGTCCTTCCGCGGCCACGACGTGACCTACCTGGTGGCTTCGCCGCTGCAGCGCACACAGGAAACTGCGCAGCCTATCTCCAAGGTCACCGGCCTTGACGTTGAGATCGACAAGTCCGTCATCGAATCCGGTAACCGTTTTGAGGGCCTGCGCACCAAGGGCTGGAATTCCCAGCTATGGAACCCACAGCGTTGGCCGCTGCTGCGCAACCCGATGCAGCCTTCCTGGGGCGAGCCTTTTGAGGAGATCGCTGCCCGCATGGTCAATGCAGTCGAGCGCGCACGCGATAAGGCAGAAGGCCACGAGGCCATCATCGTCTCCCACCAGCTGCCCATCGTCATGGTCCAGCGCACCGCACTAGGCAAGCGCCTTGCCCACGCACCATGGGACCGCGAGTGCGACCTTGCCTCGGTGACCTCGCTCGTCTTCCAAGATGACCAGCTCATCGACATCTTCTACTCCTCCCCGGCGCAGGATATTTAAGGCAGAGCCCGTGAAACACAAACTTTTGCCTGTAGTCGCCTCGTTGATGGTTGTCGCTTCGGCTACCACTGCGTGCAGTCAAGACGCAGATAAAGCACAAAATGCAGTGGCGAGTGGCGGCACCTTTGAATTCTTTGCTCCAGGCGGAGAAAAAGTAATCAAATATGCGCCCGAAGAGCGCAAACCGTTGAAGTCCTTCACAGGAGAGAATCTGCGCCACGACGGCCAGACCATTTCTCTGGATGATTTCTCTGACCAGATCGTCGTACTGAACTCTTGGGGACAATGGTGTGCTCCTTGTCGCTCCGAATCGGATGACTTACAAAACATCCATGCCGAGCTGACCAAACGCGGTACCGGTACAGTTCTGGGAATTAATGTCCGCGACTTCAACCCGGAAATTTCCCGTGACTTTTTGGAAGATAACGGGCTGGAGTATCCGTCCATCTACGATCCGCCTTTCAAGACGGCTGCGGCTCTTGGCGGCGTACCGACCTCTGTCGTACCAACCACTATCGTGCTCGATAAGCAGCATCGACCAGCCGCCGTATTCCTGCGCGAGATCACCGATAAGGATGTTCTCGAAGTCGTAGATTCGCTGGAAAAAGAGTAGTTTCCACTGCTAGACAACTTATTTAGAATTGCGCGAGGTTTCATGGATTTTACGGATACGGCGCTCAACGTCGAATCGGTCATCACTAGCGGTCCTTTCGCCCTAGGTTTTCTCCTCGCCATGGCCGCTGGTTTGGTCAGCTTTGCCAGTCCGTGCGTGGTCCCGCTCGTTCCCGGCTATATCTCCTACCTGGCCAGTGTGGTTGGCGGTGAGGTTAGTTATGACGCGGAGTATGGCATCGGCGTCGGCAAGCGCAAGCAATGGGCCGTAGTACTTGCCGCGGCGCTGTTTGTGCTGGGCTTTACCGTGGTATTCGTACTGGCGACGGTCTCTGTTTTCGGTGCGATTTCCGCGCTGACGCTCAACGCTGATGTGCTCATGCGGATAGGCGGCATCATCACCATCCTCATGGGCGTTGTGTTCATGGGCGTGGTGCCGGTGCTGCAGAAAGATACCCGCATGGCGCCGCGACGCTGGACCACGTGGTTGGGTGCGCCGCTGCTTGGCGGCGTCTTTGCGCTTGGTTGGACGCCGTGCCTAGGCCCGACGCTCGCGGCGATTATCTCTGTCTCCGTTGGCACTGAAGGCATGACCGCAGTGCGCGGAACGTTCCTTATCATCGGCTATTGCTTGGGGCTGGGGCTGCCTTTCCTGCTCGTTGCGCTGGGCTCAGCCCGTGCCATGCGCACTATCTCTTGGATGCGGCAACACTCTCGCACCATCCAGATCATCGGTGGTATCGCCATGATTCTGGTGGGCCTCGCACTGGCTACCGGCTTGTGGGGCAACTTCATCAGCTTCATCCGCCAGTGGACGTTTGAATACGGCGCGACCCTAATTTAGGAGGATAAGAAGGCATATGAAACTTATCGTTCGCTATCTGCGCAAGGCATGGCATTGGCTGACCAGCATGCGCACCGCACTGGCGTTGCTGTTCTTGCTCGCCCTGGCGGCCATCCCGGGCTCGCTGCTGCCGCAGCGCGATCTCAACGAGGCTAACGTCAAGGACTTCATCAGCTCGCACGGCAAGGTCGCAGAAATCTACGACAAACTGCAGCTTTTCGACGTCTTTTCTTCCATCTGGTTCCAGGCCATCTTCATGCTGCTGATGGTCTCCCTCGTGGGCTGCATCATCCCGCGTTCTTGGGAGCACTACAAAGCCTGGAAGACCCCGCCTACCCGTGCTCCGAAGTACCTGGAAAAGATGCCGCTTCACGCCGAAGGTCATTCGGAGCATTCGCCGGAGGAAATCAAAGCTCGAGTAACCAAGCTGCTGAAGAAGTGGCGCGTTGCTGAATCAGGCCCGGAAGAAGACCGCCAGGGGCAGCAGTCTTTCTCCGCTGAGCGCGGCTATGCCCGCGAGCTGTGCAACCTGATTTTCCATATTGCCTTGGTGGCCATCTTGGTCACCGTTGCCGCCGGCCGCCTGTCTAACTACGAGGGCCAAGTCATCGTGGTCACCGAGTCCGGTTCCCAGGACGGGGAGACCAAACTGGATCAGTCCACCGAGTTCTGCAATACCTCGACCTCGAACTATGACTCCTTCCGCGCTGGCTCGCTTTTCGACGGCACGGGCCTGCACCCGTTCTGCTTCGTAGCCCACGACTTCACCGCGGATTACCTGGATAACGGCCAGGCGGAGATGTTTAGATCGAACGTTTCTTATGCGGAAGGCGATGACATTTACTCCGACCCTTCCACCTGGCAGGATTACGCGCTCAGCGTCAACCACCCGCTGCGCCTTTCCCATAACCGCGTCTACTTGCAGGGCCACGGCTACGCGCCGACCGTGACGGTGGAGTGGCCAAACGGCGAGAAGCGTACCCAGACCATCCAGTTCCGCCCCGATGACATGGTTCGCTTCCTTTCCTCTGGCGTCATGCGCTTCGACCCGCCGGCTGGCATGTACCCGGATCTCTTTGAGCGTCGCCAGAATCAGCTCGCCATCCAGGGCCTTTTCGCGCCGACCGCACAGTGGTCCGGGGAGAACGGTCAGCTGCTGACCTCCGCGTACCCAGGGCTTACGGATCCTGCCTTGGCAATCGATATCTACCGCGGCGATGCCGGCCTCGATACCGGCACTGCGCAGTCCATCTTCGATCTGGATTCCTCCCTGGTGCACTCGGGTCAGCTGCAGAAGATTGACCGCGTGAATCTCTCGCAGAACGAATCCGTGACGCTGGACGATGGCACGAAGGTCACCTTCAACGGTGCCTCCCAGTATGCGAATTACCAGATTTCTTATGACCCGTTCCAGAAGTGGGTCTTGGTCTCGGCCCTTTTGATGCTCGTCTCCTTGGTCGGTTCGCTAGTTATCAAGCGCCGCCGCGTGTGGGTGCGCATTAGCCCGGCCGCGGATGGAGGAACCGACATCCAGATGGCGGGTCTTGCCCGCACCGACCGCGCCGGTTGGTCCGAGGAGTTCTACGCGCTCTATCGCGAGCTTTTGGAACTGCCTGACCCGGACGAAGTAGAAGAGGATGAGATCTGGGTGGATGATTAATCCATCCGACTAAAGTTTGATGTCGCCTGCATGCGGGAGTATCGTATGCAGGTACTATTTGGAGCAAAGCGCAAGGTTTTCAATGCTTATCGATCAGAATCTGTCGAATTTTTCCGACATCGCCGTCCAAACGGCCTTCGTTATCTACGCCATCGCGCTGTTTCTCTCGCTCGCGTACTACGGCCGCATGCAGTCGGTCATCGATGCCCGCCGCGCAGCTGCAGCAGATCGCGCGCAGTCCAAGCAGAAGGTAGTGGCAGGCGGCAGCCCCTACGCACCAGGCGAGGATGACGCTGCGCTTGCCGACGCCGCCGTCGCCGACACCACTCCAGTCAAAGACCCCAGCGTCCTCGAGGAAAAGGCTGACAAGCTCGGCTGCATGACGCAGATGCTGCTGTGGCTGGGCATTGTGCTCCACGTCGTGGCAATCGTGCTGCGTGGCCTAGCCACACACCGCTTCCCGTTTGGCAACCTGTATGAGTACGTGCTGATGGTGACCGCTGGCGTGCTCATCGTGTCCAACATCGCGATGCAGCGCAAGGAATGGCGCACGATGTGGCCGTGGATCCTCACTCCGATTCTGGCGCTGATGTTCTACGGTTCCACCAAGCTGTATGCGGAATCCGCTCCGGTTGTCCCGGCGCTGCAGTCGCACTGGCTGCCAATCCACGTCACTGTGGTTTCCCTCGGTGCTTCCATCAGCGTGGTTTCCGGTATCGCGTCTTTGCTGACTATGTTGCGTGTCTGGCAGCCGAAGGGCGCTGAGCGTAGTTTCGCTGGAGTTGTGGCAAAACCGCTGCCTTCGGCGAAGAAGCTGGATCAGCTTGCTTACCGCCTCGGCATCATCGCACTGCCGACCTTGGGCCTGGGTATCGTCCTCGGCGCCATCTGGGCGGAATCCGCATGGGGCCGCTTCTGGGGCTGGGACCCGAAGGAAACCGTCTCCTTCGCTACCTGGATTCTTTATGCGGCTTACCTCCACGCGCGTGCGACGCCGTCCTGGCGTAAGTTCTCGCCGTGGATCAACATTGCCGCGACCTCCTTGATGGTCTTCAACCTGTTCTTCATCAACATGGTTGTTTCCGGTCTGCACTCTTACGCGGGGTTGAACTAGTGCCTGATACGCATAAGCCAAGAAATAAGCAAGGAAAGCCAGCAGGCGATAACCCGCAGCTGCTCGCCATCGGCGCGGAGTTCGCTGCTCGCCGTCGCGAGCTCGGTATCCTGCAGCAGCAACTGGCCGATGCCGCAGGCGTATCTCGCTCCACTTTGCACACCATCGAGCACGGCGGCAGCGGTGTGCGCTGGGAGAAGGTCACCGCGGTCGCGGAGGCCCTCGGCCTTGAGATGAGCTTCCAGCCGCGCGCTTAGCGGCGTAGCTTTCCATCACTTTCTTCATGGTCCCATTGCTTGGGTCCCTTTGTGGGGCAATGGGACCATGAAGCGCGTTTCAGGGGTGCCGTTACTCGTAAAGCTACCCGTAGAGAGGGACCTTTAGAGGGAAACCATTCCGTGCCGGCGGAGAATGCACCCTACTTCTCGTCCGTTTCGTCGCGCGAAGGCTCGTCGCGGTGGCTCTCGCGGCGCTGTTGACGGCGGCGCTCCTCGGCTTCCCGCTCGGCCTGCATTTCGCGGGCGCGGCGCTCCTTGAAGCGCTCCTTCTCGAGGTTCCACAGGAACTCTTCATCGTCGTCTGGGCCCTTGATGGCTGGGCGCTGCTGCGTTGTTTGCGGCTTCTTCCAGCTGGAAGGGCCAAAAGCCTTCCAGACCAGTACGGCGGCAAGAACAACTAAGACAAGCAAAATCAAACGACCCATGCGTTATATCCTACGGAATCGAAAGCGTAGACTTTAGCCCCATGACTGATACTTCTTCTGCACATAATCCGGAGCCGCCGGCACCCGATCCCGAGCTGCGCCGCCGCTCCCGCGCCGCGCTTTGGAAGTACGGCTTGGCCCGCCTGGTGCTTTTCATCCTGCTCACGGTGGTCATCGAGCTCATCGCCATCCTGGCAGGTTTCCCCATTCCAGTACTGCTCGCAGCGCTGCTTGCCCTATTCGTGGCGTTGCCGTTGTCGATGCTCGTGTTTAAGAAGTGGCGCGTAGAAGCCACCGAGACCTTGGCTGAGTACTCCGCTCAGCGCAAGGCTCATAAGGCCTGGGTCCAAGCGGAGTTGGCAGGCCGCTAGCTTTCACATCGTGGCATTCAATTACTTCGGAGGAACGGCTTTGTGAGCTTGTTCCATAACGAAGGAAGCGCAGTAAACAGTGCTGTGCCGAGGCCGGCGATGATTAATGCAGCGTTCGGTCCAGCGGCAGATACCGTCGGTGCACCCACAATGTATCCAACCAGCATTGCCGAATTGTTAATCGTCCCCATCGTTACTAACGCTTTGGGCTTAATCTTTGGATCGACGGCGCTGACGACCACTATTCTTAGAGCAGACACTTGGAGTCCATTAAACATTCCAGCCAATGCGAAAAGCGGAATACAGAGAAATAACGCGGGCACAAAGCCTGGGATCGAGATGCAGATCCCCATTCCTATTCCACTTTTGATCAAGGTCGCTAGGGCGTTTGCCTTCGTAAGTCTTGCTGAAAATCTTGCGCCTAAAATCCGTCCCACGACAAAACACTGGGCGACTATTGCATATAAAAACCCGCTGGTATTCAGGGACTGAGTGGCGAAGAACACGAGAGCCACGTTAAAAATCGATGTGAAGATAATCGCGGCCCAGATGCTTGTCAGCGCCTGACGCGAACGTGGATTGTTAAGAAGTATTTTTGGAGCTTCAACAATGCTGTGCAGAGGACTTGGGGCCTCGGCCTTGAGAGTGTGGGGGGAAGTTGATGGAACTAGGGGCCAATCTTGTCTTTGCAAACGCTGCACCACAATAATTGAGCTCCCGACGGCTAGGGCCTCCAATGCAAATACTGTGCGTAGTGAGGCGATGTCTAGGAATCCGCCGCCGAGTACAGGGCCTACGAAGCTGCCACATAGCCGAGCCGTGTCCAAGTAGGAAAAAGCCCGGGCTTGGTCCGAGGCATCTAGGCTTGAATCTGCAATTGCGTAATAGGCTGGAATGGTAATCCCACTCAACGTAGCTATTACGATATTTCCTGCGATGAGAGTGAGCGTTGATGGAAAGCCGCACAAGAAAATGAGAGTAAGGCACTCAAATATTGTTCCAAGCTTTGCCACCGTAAAAGGATTTGCTCGATCAAAGAATGGTGTCAAAAGAGGGGACACAAATACCTGAGCGCAGGCCCCTGTTACTAGAACAGTGGCCACAAGTGCTTCACCGTTTGGCCGAGTGGCGAAGTTGAGTGAGATTGCGATCGAAGTCATCGCTCCGCACAGAGACATAAAAAAGTAGGCAATGACGAGACTAAAGACTTTGCCTTTCGACCCATCATTACCTAGTGGAGTTTTCAACACTCTATTTGGTCCTCACCCAGTGGTCTACGGACATTCTCGAAGGATCGATTCCTATATTTTGCAGTATTGAGTTATGCCGGTTGTCGCGGAAACTGTCTTTCTTTTCTAAGAAAAATTCCAAGTCATACCAAGAAACGCCAAAGTGAACACATGCGCTACCGTCGTCGAATGACTCGCTTAAAACGAATTGCCAATCGTAGGGGCCGCCTGGTCTATTCGGGCCCATTTTTGCAAGTCTTTGGTCAGAAATTTCAAGCTGTCGGAGACACTTTTCCAGACTTACGGCATTGGGCAGTTGGATTGTGACCTTACTCTCGGCCACAGCCTCTCGCCCTCTTACCCGTGATGGGGTAGACCCCCAACAGATTCGATTTTTGGAATCTCATCGAAAATAAACAACTTTCGACCTTTCTGTGCGGACAGATAAAACGAAGTGAGTGAAGTGTATCACTCTGAGTAATGTTTGTGATTTAAATTTCAGAAAATTTTAAATCGGCAACTTTTAACTTCGCTTGGAGGTCTTGCCCTTCGGCGTACGTTTTCCCTACGGGGAAGGCTGACAGTAAGAATTTTTAGACGAGAAAAAGAGCAATCGCGCTGACCAGCGCCCATACCAGCATTGCGCGGCCAGTGATGCCGAGCACCGGGATGAGCTGGGGGCCGCGGGCGCCGCGGTTGACGGTGCGCACCGCCTGTAGTGCGAACGGGAAGTAAACCAACGCCGCGAGCGCTAGCCAGGAATCGAATGCGATGACAATGGTCAGCAGGACCGGGATGAGCAGCAGCCACATGAACAGGTTGCGTGACTTTTTATCGCCCAAGCGCACGGCCAAGGTAATCTTGCCGGCCTCAGTGTCGGAGGGGATGTCGCGAATGTTGTTGGCTAAGTTGACCGCAGAGCTCATTCCACCAATACCCACTGCGAGCGCAAGACCCGTCAGCGTGATGTGGCCTGCCTGTGTGAATTGGGTACCCAGTACCGCCACCAATCCGAAGAAGATGAAGATAGCGACCTCACCGAGGCCACGGTAACCGTACGGATTCTTGCCACCGGTATAAAACCATGCGCCGGCAATGCAAAGCGCGCCTACCAAGATGAACCACGCGGCGTTCGCTACCAAAGACAACGCAATGCCAGCCACGGCAGCAACTGCGAACGAAGCAAAGGCTGCGTACTTCACGTGCTGCGGCTTCGCCAGCCCACCGCCGGTAAGGCGCTGCGGGCCGGTGCGGTCGTCGTCGGTGCCGCGAATGCCATCCGAGTAATCGTTGGCGTAATTGACACCGATGATGAGCGCCCACGCCACAATGAGTGCGAGAAAGGCACGGCCCCAGTGCGCGCCGTCGGCAGCCGCGGCGGCGCCCGTACCAGCGATGACTGGGGCGAAAGCATTTGCCCATGTGTGCGGGCGAGCGCCTTGGAACCAGTCTTTGGCAGTTGCGGGATAGGCAGAAAGTGACATGTTAGTTATTGTGCCACGCCACCGCGGACATGCTGTGCACAAGGGACGCACACGGCGGACATATAAAAGCCACGGGTATGGCGGAAGCGCGTCGTACATACCCAAGAAAGGACGGCTGTGGGCCACACCCGTGACAAAAGTTCAATGCGTTGAACTTTCTTAAAAGTTATCATGTGAATCGCTCGCGGGGCAAGGCCTTTACTATGATGAATGTCATGCACTTAAGCGATCTCCCTGAACGTACCCAGGACTACCTCAAAGTCCTGTGGGACCTCTCCGAACACTCCAGCGGCGCGCCCATCGCGCTCAAGGAGCTGGCGGGGCGATTGAACCAAAAGGTGCCCACGGCGTCGGAAGCCGTAAAGCGTCTCGTTGCCCAAGGGCTGGTGGAACACGAGCGCTACGCTGGAGTTTCACTGACCCCCGAGGGCCAGGCACTGTCCATGGGCATGGTCCGCCGCCATCGTCTCCTCGAGACCTTCCTGGTCAAAGAGCTGGGCTACACCTGGGACGAGGTTCACGAGGACGCCGATCTCCTCGAGCATGCATGCTCCGATCGCTTCATCGTTCGCCTCGATCAGCACCTGGGCCATCCTCAGCGCGATCCCCACGGCGATCCCATCCCCGACGCGCAGGGCAGCATCGAGGACCTTGGCACGCTCACGCTTGACGACGTCCCCCTTCACACCCCTGTCACCATCGAGCGGGTATGTGACGGGGACACCGAACTGTTGCGCTACCTCGACAGCCACGGCGTCGGCCTAGGCGTCGAGGTCGTAGTCGATTCCCGCGTTGCGGGCCTGCTTAACCTGCACGCAGGGGACAAGGAGTTCTCCCTTGCGGAAGTCGCGGCCGCCGACGTGACGGTGCGCGCTAACGAAGCCTAATCAGTTCTTAAAGAGCCCTGCGACACCACGACGGTCCACCTTGCCGGGACCGGTCAGCGGCATCTCAGCAATGCGGATAATCTCGCGCGGAATCTGCCACCGAGGCAGGTCATCGAACGCTTCGAGGATGTCGGTACGCGAGGCCCAGCCAGTGTAAGCTGCGGCGATCATCTGGCCAAGGCGTGGATCGGGGATGCCCACCACGCATGCACTCTCGACGCCCGGTACCTGCAACAAGAGCTGTTCCAGCTGTTCTGGGTGCAACTTCAGGCCCCCCGAGTTGATGATGTTGTCCAGACGCCCAGTGACGGTGAGTTGACCGTGGGCGTCGAGCTCCCCGGCGTCGGAAGTGGCGAACCAGCCATCGACGAAGTCGCGTGATTCCACATTGCGGTAGCCCTGCGCAATGGTCGGCCCGCCCAGGAAAATGCGGTTATCCTCCCCGATGCGCACCTCAGTGCCGGGCAGGGGAGTGCCGTTGTAGACGCACCCTCCCGCAGTCTCCGAGGAGCCATAGGTGGTTACCACGGTGATGTCGAGCTTGCGCGCAGAGTCCAACAGCTGGGGATGCGGCGCTGCTCCACCCACCAGGATGGAGTTGAAACGGCGCAGCGCTTGGATGCCGTCCAGCGAATCGAGGGCCTTGTGTAGCTGCATCGGCGTGAGCGCGGTGTACATGCGGTCCTCGGTGTGGGCGAGTTCTTCTGCTGCGCGGGCGAACTCGGCGATGTTAAAGCCTTGGGACAGGTCGAGGCACAGTGGCTCCACACCCGCCACCAACGAACGCACGAGCACCTGGATGCCCGCTATGTGGTGGGCGGGCATGGCCAGTAGCCATTGGCCGGGCCCACCCAGGAAAGAATGGGTGGCATCCGCACTCGCCACCAAGTTAAGTGGGCTTAGCTGCGCACCTTTCGGTGTGCCCGTGGAACCCGAGGTGGCCACCACCAAAGCAATGCCCTCAGCAATCGATTCGCCCGCGCGCATGTGGTTGCGCAGCAATTCCGCCCGCGTGCGGTCCGCTGCGGGAAGGGGCAAGAGCGTGGTCTGCCCAGCGATGGCCTTTTCGAGCTCATCCAAAATAGCTGCGGGATTGCGGGGATCGACTGGGAGTGGGGCGAGGATATGAGTCACGAATAATCAGGTTACCCGGGCATTTCGTTCGTCCCGGGAGGCGGCGCGCCGGGCGTTTAGAGCAAGGCGCGTAGCCCCATGCTGAGCAAATAGAACACACCCGCCAGCACCGCGATGCAGCCGCCCGCCGACAAACTGAGGGCGGCCGCCAGCCAGAGCCCGCCGCATGCCAGCGCAATGCCCGCGATACCGGCACCGAGCATGAGCTGGGTCGGGCGCTTGATCCACGGCTGCAACGCCGCCGCCGGGGCTACCAGCAGCGCCAGGGACAAGATAGTGCCCACCGCGGGAATCACCACCACCATGGTCACGCTGATAAGCGTGAGGGTAAGCAAGTCATAGCGGCCGGGCTTTCCGCCTTGTGCGCGGAAGAACGTCTGGTCGAAGTAGAAGGAGACCAACGTCCGGCGAAATGCCACCAGCACGCCAAGGCTGACCACCACCAGGGCGCCGACAAACCAGACATCCTGCGCATTGACAGTGGTCAGCGAGCCCACGAGAAAGCTATCCACGTGGATAGGTAGCGGTTGGAACCAGCGCAGCAACAAGATGCCCAGGGAAAACCCCAGGGTGAGCGTCACGCCGGCGGCAGCAGTCGAAGAAATGCCCTCGACGGTACTCAGCCACCGCATAAGCCAGGCCAAAGGCAGGCAGAACAGTGCCGCGCCCACCATCAAACCCGTGGAGAGATCCAAGCTCAGAAGGTTGGCCACCACTACACCGAGCACCGCGCCGGGGAAGATTCCGTGTGACAGGCTCTCAGCGAAAAAGACGCGCTTGCCCATGACCATCAAGGTTCCAACCAAGCCAGATAAACATCCCACAGCGATGGCCTCAAGGAGGGGCAACCGCAGGATCTCTGGATCAAGATGAGACAGTCCCATTAGCTAAATACCCCCTTCAAGCCCGCTAGCGGCACGGTGGCAACCAGCATCAAGCTGACGATTGCCTGCGGCGAAATCTGGTGCGTGGTTTGGGACAGCATGATGGCAAATCCCACCACCACTGCCAGTGTGGACAAACCCGCAGCCCAGAAGCACATGCTGCGCGGGGATCCTGCGATCAAGCGCGCCGAGAGGCCTGGAATGACAATAAAACCGATAACCAGCAACACACCCACTGCCGAGCTAGCCGCCACCACGATTAGGCCAACCGCGATATTCGCAATGAGCTCATAAGCCGCCACGTTGACGCCCATGGCGCGGGCCGCTGTTGTATCGAAAGCGACGAGAATCTGCATGCGCCAGGTTGTCAGGATGAGCAGTGCCGCAATCACGCAGAGCGTGACGGAGGTTGCCAGCCTGGACTGCGTGACGTCGAGAAGCCGGCCAAACATGAGTGCCTCCAGCTGCCCGGACTTGTCGCCATAGGCCAAACTGATGACCACGCCGATGCCGTACATGAAGGTCAGCACCACGGCCGTTCCGGCTTCCATATCCAGCTTCCGCGCTGACTGGCGCCGCCCAGAACCCAGAGAAGCCAGCACCAGCACCGTCACCGTGGCCACCGCGGCCGCACCCGGCACGATGCCCGGGATGCCGCCCACGATGAGCCCTACCACGATGCCCGGAAAAACCGAGTGCACGAGGGCCTCCACCGTAAATTCCATGCGGCGGAGATTAACGAGGACGCTAATGGCAGCTCCCGCAATCGATAGGCACAGCAGGAAGAGGAAGGCATTGCGCAGGTACGGGGCGAAGAGAATCTGCTCCATCACAGTCGCGCGCCTTGCTCCATATAGGTTTCAACTGCTTCCTCGGTTCCCATGGTGCGGACCTTGCCGTCGATCACAAACGCCGCCCAGTCGCAGGTGTGCTGCGCCAAGATGGGGTCGTGAGTGGAGACGAGCAGGGCGATTCCTGCTTCCTTGAGATCCGCAATGATCTGAATCAGGATTCGGCGACTTTCTTGATCAAGCCCGTTGAAGGGTTCATCGAGAAGCACCAGCTCCGGGGCCGAAACCAACGCCCGCGCGATGAGCACGCGCTGGCGCTGCCCACCCGAGAGCTGGCCAAACCGCGTCTCGGCGAGATGCTCCATCCCCACTTGTCGCAGGGCATTGAGTACGTGGCCGCGGTAGCTACGCATGCTCGTGCACCTGTGCCACCAGCTCACTGAGGGCAAAAGGCCCATTTCCACGACCTTGTAAGCCGTGACGGGAAAACTCAGGTCGGAGTCTTGATACTGCGGGACGTAGCCGAGCGAGGCGTCGATGGTGGCCATGCCGCGCAAGGCAGCCAGGCCAGTGATTGCCTTGAGCAGGGTAGATTTGCCCGCGCCGTTGGAACCTAGGAGCGCCACGGCCTCGCCCGCGCGGATCTCAAGGTCAACGTCGGTGAGGATATCCCGGGCGCCATAGCCGCAGGTGGCATTGTGCAGAGTGACTAATGGGGAAGACATAAAGAGCTACTTGCGCTTGGCGAAGTCGAATTCCTGCAGCGATTCTGGCAACGGTTGCTGCTTGGAGTCCCAGGCGCTGACCAGGGTGTTGATGTTGTGGACGATGGATCCGATGTAGGTCTCGCCCTCACTGCCTGGCACACCTAGTGAGTCGCCGTACAAAGCGTCGTCGGATGTAACCGCCTTGACGCCTGCGGCGCGGGCGATGGCCTCGATGGACTTCGAGTTGTTGGAATTCTCCGCAAAGATGGCCTTGGCGCCGGACTCGCGGACCTTCTTTACCTGCTCATCGATGTGGCTCGAGGGGGCGTCCTGCTGGTGGTTGAAGTCAGACAGTGCGGAGCCGATGAATTTCACGCCATACTCGTTAGAGAAGTAGCCGAAGGCGTCGTGGGAAGAGAAGAGCACGCGGTCTTGCTCAGGAACTGCGGACATGGAATCGCTGGCCCACTTGTCGAGGTCCTCCAGCTGGTCGGTGTACTTCTTGCCGGCGGCGGTGAAGGCGTCCTTGGCCTGCGGGGAGGCCTGGGACAACGTGTTGACGATGTTGTCGACCTGAATCTTGGCCTGCTTCGGGGAGGTCCACACGTGCGGGTCGTACTTGAATTCTGGGGCCTCGCCGTCCTCCCCCGGGAAAGGCCACGGGCGCGGGCTCACGTGTTCGATGCCCTCGTCGATGGTGTACTTGCCGTTGCCATCGCTCATGCCTTCGCTCTTGACGCCCGAGGTCACGGCCATGACGCCGTGGAAGCCGGAGGAGTCCACGGCTTGGTCGAGGAAGTGCTCGAGGTCGACTCCGTTGACGAACATGTAGTCGGCCTGGGAGAGCGCCTGCATCTGCTGTGGGGTCATCTCGTGCTCGTGGGCGCTGGCGTTGGGGGCGAGCAAACAGGTGAGGTCGAGGGTCACTGGGCCCTCGCCGGAGGTGGTCTCTGCACCTTGGGAGTCGACCTTGTGGAGCTTGACGCCGCCGGCGGCTATCTGGGTGAGGTAGTCGCAGATCTGGGTAGTCGTGGCCACGGCCTTGACGGTGTCGCCGTCCTTCGGTTTTGCGGCGTCGGTGGATTCTTTCGAGGCGCTGCAAGCGGCGAGGCTGGCGCCGAGTGCTAGGGCGCAGGTGCCTGCGAGAAGGCGCTGTAGGGGCCGGCGTGGGGTGCTGTGATTTGAGCTCATAATGAACTTCCTTTGCATTGTGAGAAGCGAACTCAACAAACACTATCACCCTTGAACTAGATTGTTCAATATCATGAACTTAGGCAGTCCTATCTCCTTCTTGAGCAGCTAAAACTTAAAAAATCCTCTCACTTCAATGGGTGAAGTGAGAGGTTAGGAGGCGGCTGGGACGCCCATACCCTCGAAGGACTGGGTGGTGCCGGCGATGGTCCATTCGGAGAACTTCTGCCAGCCATGGGCGATGAGGATTACGCCCAGGACGACGCGTGCTGCGAGCATGGCGAATGAGTTGCTGAGTTTCATGCTCGACACTTTACGTATGAACTATGGACATATCCACAAAAGTTTATGATGTCTCACCTTGGTCCCAGAGATGCCTCACGACATTCCCCGCAGCGTCTATGCCTTCCTACATGTACGGATTGCGCGGGGTGTCCTCCTGATCGAAGGGACGCTCCCCACGCCTTTCGGCGTCTTTGATGTGGCGAAGCATCCATACGCGCGAGCCGATGACGCCCGCCAGCGCAAGTGTGGCCAAGCCGATGGCGAAAATCCACATCGTGCCAACTCCTGACTAGTAGTAGTACGGGAACTGCTCCCACTGTGGATCACGCTTTTCGAGGAATGCCTCCTTGCCCTCGACGGCCTCGTCAGTCATGTATGCCAGGCGGGTCGCCTCGCCGGCGAAGACCTGCTGGCCCATGAGGCCGTCATCGGTCAGGTTGAAGGCGAACTTCAGCATGCGCTGGGCCGTCGGGGACTTGCCGTTGATTTCGCGGCCCATCTGGATGGCGGCATCTTCCAAGTCGGCGTGATCGACGACCTCGTTGACGGCGCCCATCTCGTACATGCGCTGGGCGTCGTAAGTGCGACCCAGGAAGAAGATTTCGCGGGCATACTTTTGGCCCACCATTTTTGCCAAGTAGGCCGAGCCATAACCGGCGTCGAAGGATCCCACGTCCGCGTCGGTCTGCTTGAAGCGCGCCTCCTGGCGGGAGGCGACCGTCATATCGCAGACTACGTGCAGGGAATGCCCGCCGCCGGCAGCCCAGCCATTGACTACGGCGATGACCACCTTGGGCATGGTGCGGATAAGGCGCTGGACCTCGAGGATATGTAGGCGGCCGCCTTCGACCTTCTCGCGGGCGGTGTCCACGGTGGATTCATCCGCGGTGGCATCATCGTGGGCGTGCTCGGTGGCGTAGCGGTACCCGGAGCGGCCGCGAATGCGCTGGTCGCCGCCCGAACAAAAAGCCCAGCCGCCGTCCTTTTCGCTCGGGCCATTGCCGGTGAGCAAAATCGTGCCCACATCCGGCGTGCGGCGGGCGTGGTCAAGGGCGCGGTAGAGCTCGTCTACGGTATGCGGGCGAAAGGCATTGCGCACCTCCGGGCGGTCAAACGCGATGCGGACGATGCCGTCCTCGCGCTTGTCTCCGATGAGCCGGTGGTAGGTGATATCCGTGAGGTCTTCAAACCCCTCTACGGAATGCCACAATTCCGGCCGAAAGGGATTATCGGTGCTGTATTTTTTCTGCTCGCTCATAACGGCCAGCTTAGTGGCAAAAGAAGAATAGTCCCCATTCCCAACCCTCACCCACACGCGCTGCCCAGCAGGCCGGTAATAATCAATGCGCGATACTACGAGGGCTTCGCCCCGCAATGTACCCGTGTACGCCATGCCAGCGCGGTACTCCATGCTGTGGGGAGACTCGAACTCCCCCGCCTCTTTTAAAAGCGCTAAAGAGGGCCTGGTGTCCCTCGACTTTCCCCTCCAGGGTGGGGGCCTGCTCGCTGCAGGCGTGTGGGCTACCATCGCGCGCTTTATGCGGCGCGCGACATGACTATCCGTTTTTCAGTTCGGTATTCCAGTTCAGCTGCTGGATGCGGGTATCTAATTCGCGGTACTGCTTAGATAGATCGTCGACATGCTTGCGCATATCCGCCACCGGGATGGTGGAGACAAACTTAATCTCGTTGCGGGAATAACGATCCGAGCGTGTGCCCGCCCGCTGCGCCAAGTCGTGGTAGATGCGGCGCTTGCGCACAAGGCCGTCCCGCAGAGCGAGGGCCTCCATTAAGTTCATCTTCTCATCGAAGGCGGTGGCGATATTTGTCGCATTAATGGCCTGCACCAGCTCATCGATGCGCCCGGTCACGCCGTCGAGCTCGCGCAGCAGCTCCTGCGGATCCTCCTCCGGGGTATCGCCCTCCTGCACGCGAACCACGGCGAGTAGCCGCTCGTGCAGGCTATTGAGACGCTCTTGCGCCTGGGCGCGCTCCGCCAATGCCTCAGCTAGCAGCATAATTCCTCCTTTATTGGTATAGGTTCCCAAAAATAGCGCAGAGCGGGGAGGGGGTCAATGGTCTGAGGGCGCTACCATGAAAGCCATGCATATCGATGACGTCCTATCCCGCGCCCATGTTGTCTCATTGCCGCTTGCCGTGAAGTTTCGTGGGATAACAACCCGCGAAGCATTGCTTATCGAGGGTCCTGCAGGCTGGGGCGAGTTCTCACCTTTCCTGGAATACGGCCCAGCCGAGTCGGCACATTGGTTGGCAGCCGGCTTGGAGGCGGCTTATGAAGGCTTCCCGGAACCAGTCCGCGATCTCATCGAGGTCAACGGCACCATCCCCGCCGTGCCTGCCAGCGAGGTTCCTGCCGTGATGGAGTGCTACCCAGGCTGCCGCACCTTCAAGATCAAGGTTGCAGAGAAGGGCCAGACGCTTGCCGACGACATCGCGCGCGTCACCGCCGTACGCAACTACATCACCGAGCGCGGACGCGTCCCCGTCCTTCGCGTCGACGCCAACGGCGGCTGGAGCGTTGAGCAGGCAGTCGAGGCAGCCAAGGCTTTGATGCCGTTGGACTATATGGAACAGCCTTGCGCGAGCGCAGAAGAACTCGCGGAGGTGCGTCGCCAGCTGATGCGCAACGGGCTTTTCGTGCGCGTTGCGGCAGATGAGTCTATCCGCAAGGTCGAGGACCCGTACCGCGTGGCTGATCTGCAGGCAGCCGACGTCGCGGTGGTAAAGCCGGCGCCTTTGGGCGGAGTACGCAGGGTGCTCGACGTCGCCAAGCATCTGCGTTCCCGCCACATGGATATTACGGTGGCTTCGGCCTTGGATACCTCGGTGGGAATCGGCATGGGGCTGGCCACCGTCGCGGCGCTGCCGAAGATTCTTGATGACGAAGACGTCGACGTCACTCCTGCCGCCGCCGGGTTGGCCACGGGCTCGCTGTTCCTCGACGACGTCACGGAGCCGCGCCAACTGATTGATGGGCACCTTGCCGCCACCCCGCTCCCACCGGATCCGGCGCGCTTGTCCGACCTGGCGGCCGCGCCCGAGCGCCGGGATTGGTGGTTTGCGCGCGTGCGTGAGTGTTGGCAGTTCCTTTAGGGTTTATCTCTATCTGCAACGGCGTTTGTGCGGCGTGGAAAACCGCACAATTTGCCAATTAGCCCCCGGAAAACGCCAAGATCCCCGCCACTAATTGGCAAATTGTGCACCGTTGGTCTGAGTTTGAGCGCGGTAGGCTGGCGGCCATGACTGGCATGATTAGCGTCCGTGACGCCCACCTTCATAACCTGCGCAACGTCGACGTCGATATTCCGCGCGGCAAAGTCGTCGCCGTGACTGGCGTTTCAGGCTCCGGTAAGTCTTCCCTTGCTTTCGGCACCATCCACGGAGAAGGCCAGCGCCGCTACCTCGAATCCGTCGCACCTTTTGCACGCCGCCTCATCGGCTCCGCCGTGGATCCGCAGGTCAGCCAGATTGAAGGCCTTCCACCCACAGTGGCCCTCGAGCAGTCCACCTCAGCGGGCGGCGCGCGCTCGACCGCCGGCACGATTTCCGCCATCTCCAATTCCGTGCGTCTGCTCTATTCGCGCGCCGGGGATAACCCAGAAGGCCTGTACTCCGATTCCTTTTCGCCGAATACGCCCGAGGGGATGTGTCCGGAGTGTCAGGGCACGGGCGTGGTGCATGTGGCGACCGAGGAGTCGATGGTTCCGGACCAGTCCTTGAGCATCGAGGAGGGCGCCATCGCCGCCTGGCCCGGTGCATGGGCAGGCAAGAACTTCCATGACATCCTCATGACTTTGGGCTATGACATGGATTCCCCGTGGCGCGAGCTCCCGCGCGCAGACCGAGACTGGATCCTCTTCACCGAGGAACGCCCCGTGGTCACCGTCAAGCCACTGCGCGGCGCTGACCAGATTCAGCGCAACTACGAAGGCACGTGGCGCTCGGTGGCCAGCTACCTCAACAAGACTCTCGCGGAAACGCAGTCTGAGAGCTTGCGCAAGCGCACGCTCCAGTACATGGAGTCACACACCTGCCCTACCTGCCAGGGCCGCCGGCTGAATCCGCGCGCGCTGCAGGTCACTTACGCGGGCCTGCCAATCGACACCCTCAACGACCTGCCCTTGGATGCGCTCCACGAGTTGCTTGCCAAGCAGAAACCGGAAGAAAACAGCGCCGAGGATCTCTTACTCAAACAGGTTATTCCTGCCTTGACCTCCGCCCTGGAACTCGGCCTGGCGCACCTGAGCCTAGGCCGCCCCACGGAGACGCTTTCGGCTGGCGAATTACAAAGAATCCGCCTCGCCGCGCAGCTGCGCTCGGGGCTCTTCGGCGTCACCTACGTGTTGGACGAGCCCTCCGCTGGCCTGCACCCAGAGGAGCGCACAGCCGTTATGGACATCTGCCGCCGCTTCGTCGCCGCCGGCAACACCGTCCTGCTGGTTGAGCACGACATGGATTTGGTCGCACAAGCTGACTGGCTTGTCGACGTCGGCCCTCACGCCGGCGAAGGCGGCGGCCAGGTACTGTACTCCGGCCCAGTCGCCGACTATGATGCCGATACCCCGACCAGTAAGGCGCTGGCGCGGCGTCGTTTGGCATTGAATGAGACCCCACGAAAGAGCGAGAAACAACTGCACTTACGCGGCATTAAGGCGCGCAACCTGCGCGGGCTCGACGTGGACTTTGCATTAGGCGCCTTCACTGCAGTCACGGGTGTCTCCGGTTCGGGAAAGTCCACGTTGGTCTCGACGGTTCTTGCAGGTCTGTTGCGCGAGCAGGCGACCGCCGTGACCGACGCCGAGGAACAACCCGACGGCGCGGTTCGGCAGTGGAGCGTCGAAAACACAGAAAATCTCGGTGAAGTCACCCGCCTGGTGCAAATCACTCAGAAGCCCATTGGCCGCACGCCGCGCTCGACGCTCGCGACCTATACCGGCCTCTTTGACCACGTCCGCAAGCTTTTTGCCAACACACTAGAAGCCAAGCAGCGCAAGTGGACGGTCTCGCGCTTTTCCTACAACGTCAAGCAAGGGCAGTGCCCTACCTGCGGCGGCGCGGGGCAGATCGAGGTTGAGTTGGTCTTCCTTCCCGGTTCTTACACGCTATGCCCGGATTGCCAGGGCAAACGCTACAACCCTGAAACACTCGAAGTGACGTGGGGCGGGCGCACGATTGCGCAGATCCTAGAGTTAAGCGTTGACGACGCCCACGAGGTATTCGCCGCCGCTGAAGGCTCCGCGCAGGTCACTGCAATCATGCGCGCGCTGGAGACCCTCCAGGCCGTGGGGCTGGGCTACCTGCGCTTAGGCCAGGGCGCGCCCGAGCTTTCCGGCGGTGAGGCCCAGCGCATCAAGTTGGCCACCGAGCTGCAGCGCTCGCGCAATTCCCACCGCGGGCACACGGTTTACCTCCTCGATGAGCCAACCACTGGTCTGCACCCAGCGGACATCGCCTTGCTGAATGCGGAGCTGCACAAGCTTGTCGACGCCGGGCAGACCGTCGTCGTGGTCGAGCACAATCTCTCGGTCATCGCGGAGGCAGATACAGTCATCGAGCTGGGCCCTGGTGCCGGTGCAGCGGGCGGAAAGATTGTGGCTACCGGCACGCCAGGCGAGGTTGCCAAGCAGGACAGTCCAACTGGCGGCGCGCTGGCTGCAGCTGCAAGTTAATAAGGCGGCTTGCGGGTTTCTGCCTGTGTTTCTACAGGAAAATAGGGTATTTCTAGGAGCATGGCTAATAACTTTGGAAATAATTCCGGCGGCTACTCTGACGATGAAACCCGGCAGATTGGTCGCGTGACTGGGTATGGGCCGGGCTCCAACTCGGGCTTCGGCAGCAACGACGCTACCCGTCAATTCGGCGCGTCAGAGGAGCGGCCGCGTCAGGTATTTCCTGGGCAGGGCGCGCAACAGTCTCCGGCGCCTCAAGCAAGCCCCGGCGGATATGGTCAGCCTAGCGGCTATGGCTCTGGCTATGACTCTGGCTATGAATCCGGCTACGAGCCGGTGCCCTCCAGCTATGAGGTGGAGCCGGAACGCAAGCGTAAGAGCGGCGGTTCTGGGTTGACCAGCGTCTTCGCTGCTATTGCGGCCCTGGCAGTTATCGCGGCCGGCGCACTGTTTTTCATGTGGCGCAACGCCAGCTCCGAGGCGGATTCCCAGCCGGAGACGGTAACTTCCACCGCAACGGTTACTGAGGAAAAGCCCACCACCGTTACTGAAACGGTCACCGAGGAAGCACCACAGAGTGAAAACCCGATCGACCAGCTGCCAACCGAGCTTCCGCCAGACGTACGGGATCAGCTGGATCAGGGTGGCGAGGACCTAGAGAGTCTACTGAACGACCTGCTGGGCGGCGGAAACGGCAATGGGAATGGCAACGGTAACGGCAACTCCCAGGGAGCTTAAGCCCCTAAACGCCAGCTAGTACTATGGAGCACCATGACTGACTCCATGAAGCTGGCGGAGGCGGTGGCTGCGCAATTGGCGCGCCACCTGTCTGACGTCATTATCTGCCCAGGCTCCCGCAACGCGCCGCTTTCTTTGGCGCTGCTGGCTCGCGAGGATATCCGCGTTCACACTCGTTTGGATGAGCGCTCCGCGGCCTTTACCGCCCTGGGCATGGCGCGCGTGCAGCGCCGCCACGTTGGCGTTGTGATGACGTCTGGCACCGCCGTGGCTAACGCATTACCAGCGATGGTGGAGGCAGCCCACTCGCATACCCCGCTGGCTGTCATCAGCGCTGATCGTCCCGCACGCTTGGTGGGCACGGGCGCTTCTCAGACCATTCAGCAGCAGGGCATTTTCGGCGTCTACGCTGCGACCACCCAGGTGGCTGAGGAAGCAGACATTCCGCAGGTTGCGCAGCGTTTTACTAGTGACCTGCAGGTGCACATCAACGTTGCCTTTGACGTTCCACTTCTCCACGAGTCACTGCCGGAAAAGCCTTCTGATCACACCTCCCGCAAGGCACCTACGCCGCGACCTGTCAACCACGGCGAGGTCGAGGTTGACTTGAGCAAGAACACGCTCGTTATCGCCGGCGACGAAGCTTGGGAGGTCCAAGGCCTCGAGGACGTCCCGACCATCGCCGAGCCCACCGCGCCGGCACCATTCCACCCGGTGCACCCAGCGGCGGCTCATATCTTCCGCCGCGCGCAGGTCTCGGCTAACGATTACGTGGTTAACACCAAGGTCGAGCAGGTCATCGTGGTGGGCCATCCTACGCTGCACCGCGGCGTCATGGCGCTTATCAACGACCCAGACATCGAGCTCATCGTTCTTTCCCGCAGCGCCGATTTCACCAATCCGCGTGGCGAGCAAGCCACTTTGGGTACCACGGTCAAGACCACCGGCGAGCCGAGCCGCGAGTGGCTGAAGATCTGCGAGGGCGCCGCTGAGATGGCTTCCTCCGGGGTGCGCGAGGTCCTTGAGAACAAGGAGCTTGGTTTCACCGGCCTGCACGTCGCCGCCGCGGTGGGGGATACCCTCTCCGTCGAAGACATCTTGGTCCTAGGCGCCTCGAACCCGGTCCGCGATGCCTCGCTGGTAGGCCTGCCTTTCGACGGCGTGGATACCTTCTCACCCCGCGGCGCCGCCGGCATCGACGGCACCATCGCACAGGCCATGGGCATCGCGCTGGCCACCCAATCCCGCGAAGCTGATGCATGGCGCGCCCCGCGCGTTATCGCATTGCTTGGCGATGTCACCTTCCTCCACGACGCCACCTCACTTCTTGTTCCAGAAGACGAGGCCCGCCCGGAAAATCTCACTATCGTGGTGGCCAATGATGACGGCTGCGGCATCTTCGAGCTTCTGGAACAGGGCGCAGAGCCGTTCCGTCCCTCCTTCGAGAAGGCCTTCGGCACCCCGCACGGAATGAAACTGGAACAGGTGGCGGAAGCCTTCGGCGCCGAGTACCGCGCGGCGAATACTCCACAGAAGCTTCTCGATACACTCGCCGAGCTGAAGGAATACTCCACCGGAGTCACCATCGTCGAAGCACACACCACCCGCGAAACCCGCCGCCAGCTGCAGGCGGAGCTGACTGCAAAGGTCGGCCAGTAGGTGGGCGCATTTCCGGCGCGGCCGCCCAAGGCGCCGAAGGCGGCAGTGGCCCCGCGCTACACGCCTGTCGTGTATCGCCGGCGCCTGCATCAGCTCATCATTGCGTTGTACGCGGCGTCGATTGTCGCGATGCTGGGGATGATGGTGGGGGCTTTCTTAAACGATCGCTCCATCGAGTCCAATCCGGGCCGCGCGCTGGCGACGGTCACGGACGTAGGAATCACAAGAACCTACGTCGATTTCCAGGACTCCGAAGGCATCTACCAATCCCCGCAATCCGGCCTGCTTTATCCCACCGGGCTGGGGGAGGGCCAGCAGGTTTGGGTGCTCTACTCGCAAAGTGACCCTGACCTAGTAAAGGTCGAGGGCCGCGAATGGACGTTGTCTATCCTCCCGGCGCTTTCCTCGATGGTCGTGGCCAGCCTGATTGCCGCCGCTGCTTGGTGGACGGTGGGATTGAGCACGCGGGCGGCGGAGCGGCGTCGCCAAGCAAATGAAAGTGTTAACCAAAATTTTCCGCAGGCTTCACCGGAATCCTAGGCAAATAGGGGATTATTGAACCCATGCGTGTTGCGATTGTGGCAGAGTCCTTCCTTCCCAACGTCAATGGAGTGACCAACTCCGTGCTGCGTGTGCTTGAGCACCTGGCAGAAACCGGGCACGAGGCCCTGGTCATTGCCCCCGGTGCGCGCGAGGGCCAGGAGGAAATCGCGGATTACTTAGGCTTTCCCATCGTGCGGGTTCCCACCGTGCGCATCCCGTTGATTGATTCGCTGCCTGTCGGCGTACCAACCACCGCCGTGGACGAGGCACTGCGGCAGTTCAAGCCCGACATCATCCACCTGGCCAGCCCCTTTGTTCTGGGTGCGGCCGGGGCCTTCTCCGCCCGTCAGCAACGCATTCCGTCGGTGGCGCTCTACCAAACTGACGTCGCCGGTTTCGCTACCAAGTACCACGCTTCCGCGCTGGCTTATGCCACCTGGGAGTGGCTGCGCACCATCCACAACGCCTGCCAGATGACGCTCGCGCCTTCCTCGTTGACCATCCGCGATTTGGAAGATCACAACATCAAAAATGTGCGCCACTGGGGCCGCGGTGTGGATGCGGAGCGTTTCCACCCGTCTAAGCGCTCCGCGCAGTTGCGCAAGCAGTGGGGTGCAGACGGCAAGAAGGTCGTGGGTTTCGTTGGCCGTCTTGCTGCAGAAAAGGGCGTGCACCGTCTGGCTGCGCTGAATGATCGCTCCGATATTCAGCTGGTCATCGTTGGCGACGGCCCAGAGCGTCCACTGTTGGAGGCACAGCTGCCCAACGCTTACTTCACGGGCGCGCTCGGCGGCGACGAATTGGCCCAAGCTTATGCCTCTCTCGACGTCTTCGTTCACGCGGGCGAATTCGAAACCTTCTGCCAGGCCATTCAGGAGGCGCAGGCTTCCGGCGTCCCCACGATTGGGCCGCGCGCCGGAGGCCCAGTGGATCTCATTCAGGAGGGCTACAACGGGCTGCTTCTCGAAGTCGCGACCTTCGTCGAGGATCTCCCCAACGCCGTCGATGCGCTGCTGAACCCAGAAATCCACGAGGAGTTGCGTGCGAATGCCCGCGAGTCGATTTCTTCCAAGACGTGGAAGGCGCTGTGCGAGCAGC
This sequence comes from Corynebacterium sp. HMSC076D02, assembly GCF_001813815.1. NCBI lineage: Bacteria > Bacillati > Actinomycetota > Actinomycetes > Mycobacteriales > Corynebacteriaceae > Corynebacterium > Corynebacterium sp. HMSC076D02. Next base: position 367,327 of record NZ_KV814043.1, on the reverse strand, counting down.
TTCTGGGCTACTACGAGGAGGTCTTGGAAGATACTCGCCGCGTGCCGTTGACCATCCTGGGTCAGCGCCCTGAGCTGCCGCGGTGGGCGGCGCGTGCCCTCGGTGCACGCGTGGCCTAAACTAGCTACTTATGTCAAAGGCAGATCTCGATAAGAAGCCCTTCGACGTTGCGCGCATGTTCGACGCCGTCGGTGCCAAGTATGACATCACTAATACGGTGCTGTCCTTTGGCCAGGATAAGACCTGGCGTAAGCGCACCCGTGAACGCTTGGACTTGCGGCCGGGGGAGAAAGTCCTCGACTTGGCGGCGGGCACGGCTGTGTCGACTGAGGAGCTCGCCAAGTCCGGCGCGTGGTGTGTGGCCTGCGACTTCTCCCGCGGCATGCTGGCCGCCGGTGCACAGCGCGATGTGCCGAAGGTTGCCGGCGACGGCATGCAGTTGCCCTTCGCAGACGAGACCTTCGACGCCGTAACAATCTCTTATGGCCTGCGCAATATCCACGATTTCGAGCTGGGGCTGCGTGAGATGGCTCGCGTAACCAAACCGGGCGGCCGTATTGCAGTGGCAGAGTTTTCCAAGCCCATCATCCCGGTCTTCGGCACGGTCTACAAGGAATACTTAACCCGCCTGCTGCCGCCGATTGCGAAGCTAGTTTCGTCGAACCCGGAGGCTTATGTCTATCTCGCTGACTCGATTCGCGCCTGGCCCGACCAAGAGGAACTTGCCGCAGCCATCAACCGCAATGGGTGGGAAGGCGCGGGCTGGAAGAACATGACGCTCGGCATCGTGGCGCTGCACTCGGCGACGAAGCCGTTGCGCTAGGCCCAGCAACGCTGGCTCCGGCCCTGCTGAGCACTCACCGAGCCCTCTGCCGAGCTTTGGCCAGGCTCCCCGCAAAAGGACCATCTGGAAAGGCACGCAGGCCTAGAGCGTGTTCCACAGCGGCGTATCGCGCCGCGCCGCCGCTACGCCGCGGCCAGCCAGGCGCCACGCGCGAGCGATGAGGTCGCGGTCTTCTTCTGTGACCAAGTTGCCCATAAGCCGGGCTGCCGCCGGCATCAGCATCCGGCCGACCGGCCCGCGCAGCGCAACTGGGCCCGCGAAAGGCAGGAACTGTGGGTAAGTCAGTAAGCGCGCGGCCGTGCGCGCCAAGACGAAAGCCTCGCCGTACTGCGTCTGCAACAGATCTGGCCAGGCCAGTGTGAAGTCCTTGGTGCCCAACAACTCGACTGCAAGCTTTGCGGTCTCCAAACCATAGTCGATGCCCTCGCCATTGAGCGGGTTCACGCAAGCCGCGGCGTCACCAATGAGCATCCAGTTGGCACCGGCCACGTTTGAGACCGCACCGCCCATAGGCAGCAGAGCTGAGGCTACGCGGGTGATTTCGCCTAAGCCCCAGTCCGCGCGCTGCTGCTGCGCGTAGTGAGAAAGCAGCTTCTTGGTGTTGATACGGGCCGGACGCTGCGCCGTTGAAAGCGCGCCAAGTCCGATGTTGACCTCACCGATTTCCGCACCCAGCGGAAAAATCCAGCCATAGCCCGGTTGCACCTCGCCGGTCTCCGACTTCAGCTCCACATGCGAGTGCATCCACGGCTCCGCTGCGTGCGTGGAAGTCGCATAACTGCGCGCAGCGATGCCATAGACCTCGTCTTGGTGCCAAGCGCGTCCTAGCTGCTTGCCAAAGGTCGAGCGCACGCCGTCGGCCACGATCACCCACTTGGAACGCACTTCGCGCTCACCAACGCGGAAACTGGTGAGAGACCCGTTTTCCACCACTGGGGCGGTCGCAGGCGTACCGGTCCACGTCTTTGCACCTGCAGCCTGTGCGGCCGCAAAGACGAGATTGTCGAACTCGTGGCGCGGCAAAGCCGTACCCACCGAAGTCGGGTAGCTGGAGGGCCACGGCGCGGTTACCGAGCCGCCATAACCGTGTAGCTTCAAGCCCTTATTGCGATATTGCGCATTAATGTCCAGCCCCAATAGATTCAGCTGATGCATCGCGCGCGGGGTGAGCCCGTCGCCGCAGGTCTTGTCACGGGGGAAAGACGCGGCGTCGATAAGCAACGTTTCGTAGCCCGCTTTAGCTGCGTGAATGGCGGCGGCGGAACCTGCCGGCCCTGCGCCGATGATGGCTACGTCTACAAGTTCTGGGTTATCGATCTGCTGCGACATGGGCACTATCATTGCACGCGTTGGCCACCTTGAGTGTGTTTAGGGCCGTGGTATGGACTACGGTAAGTAGCTGATTATCACTGCCATTTTTGAGTTAAAGGAACGCTGTTAATGTCTCACGGCCAGACTCATGCCACTCATGTGGACTTGGGTGACCCGCAGCTAAGCGAGCGCATTGGCGCTGGAATGGCTGCCGTTGAGGAATTGCTGCACCATGAAATTGATCGTGGGCAGGACTTCGTAAAAGAGAAGGTCAGCCACCTTTCGAGTGCAGGCGGAAAGCGCTTTCGTCCAATGATGGCTTTGCTCGCCTCCGAGTTTGGCCAGCGCCCAGCTTCTGCTGAGGTTATTAAAGCCGCCACGGTGGTTGAAATGGTGCACGTCGCAACGCTTTATCACGATGACGTGATGGATGAGGCTGAGCGTCGCCGCGGCGTCGAGTCCGCCAATTTCCGCTGGACCAACTCCGTGGCAATTTTGGCTGGCGACGCCCTCTTGGCGCATGCTTCCCGCCTGATGTCCCAGCTTGATACCCACACGGTTGGACACTTCGCGGAGACTTTCGAGGAGCTGGTCACCGGCCAGATGCGTGAGACCATCGGCGCGGGCGAGGCTAATGCGGTGGATCACTACATGGCGGTTATCCGTGAGAAGACGGCCGTGCTCATTGCGTCTGCTGGCTACCTGGGCGCTTATCATTCCGGTGCTACCTCTGAACAGGCCGCCGCGCTGCGTCAGATTGGCGGTGCAATCGGCATGATATTCCAAATCGTCGACGACATCATTGACATTTTCTCCGATCCGAACGAATCCGGTAAGACCCCGGGCACCGATCTCCGCGAGGGTGTATTTACCCTGCCGGTCCTCTACGCCCTGGAGGAGGAAGGTCCAGTGGGCGACGAACTGCGTGCGCTTTTGACAGGCCCGCTTGCCGACGACGCGTCTGTTGATCACGCCATCGACCTTCTGCGTCGCTCGGGCGGCCGCGAGAAGACTATGAACGATGTGCATGGCTACCTGCGTGTTGTGGAGGAGCAGCTTTCGGTGCTGCCGGAGTGTGCAGCTAGCGAGGCGCTGCGCCAGTTGGCGGATTACACGGTTCGCCGGGTTGGCTAAGCAGGCACTAAAAGGACTTGTGTCCTGCCGATTTGCATGCCGGTGGGCACTTCGTAGTAAAGTACCTAATCGCACCTCGAGTGCAAGCCAGGTTGCCCGAGCGGCCAAAGGGAGCGGACTGTAAATCCGCCGGCATTGCCTTCAGAAGTTCGAATCTTCTACCTGGCACAATCTAAACCCCGTGGTTTCGACCACGGGGTTTCTTCGTTTTCGCGTCGTGGGTGAAATCTAGCGGTCGTGTTCTTCAAGCTCGCCTCACTCTGCCCCTTGGGCTAAAGGTGTGCGAAAACGTGCGTTTGAAAGAGCTCAAAAACGCAGAGTGAACTGGCGATTTGTGTAATTAGACTAAATCGGGTTAATCTTTTCAAGGCTTCAACGAGAGCACAGCGAACAAAAAGTTCGTTACTCAACGAGGCTGTGCCCCCTTAGCTCAGTCGGCAGAGCGTTTCCATGGTAAGGAAAAGGTCGACAGTTCGATTCTGTCAGGGGGCTCCAATCATGTCTGCATCTAGTGCACATGATTATGGCGGTGTAGCTCAGTGGTAGAGCAAGCGACTCATAATCGCTGTGTCGCGAGTTCAATTCTCGCCATCGCTACCGGGAAAGGAAAGTGCCCACAACGCGGGCGCTTTTTTACTACCGACTCCGGCCCAAGGGCTGGCGGTTTAGAAGTAAATCGCAGTTCTGGTAGGGTTGTGCATGCTGTCTTTGACAGTTACATGCATAGGGGCGTGGCGCAATTGGTAGCGCAACGGTCTCCAAAACCGTAGGTTGCAGGTTCGAGTCCTGTCGCCCCTGCCAAAACTTTTCCAAGGAGGAACCAGCTGTGAGCGATGAACAGCAGCCGATTAAGTCAGGCGCTTCACGCCCCACCGGTAAGCGCCAGCTCTCCGGTGCAGCTACCACCTCATCGCAGGCGTACACCGACAAGCGAGTTGTACGCGTAGAGGACAAAAAAGATGATGCAACCGTCGGCGGCGGTGTAGCCGCTTTCCCAAGCGAGGTTGCTTCCGAAATGAAGAAGGTCGTCTGGCCAACCGCAAAGGAAATGGTTCAGTACACCGTTATTACCTTCGCCTTCCTCATCGTCCTGACTGCCCTTGTCTGGGGAGTTGACACCCTGTCCGGTCTAGGAGTTGAGAAGATTCTGACTCCTTAGTAGTCTTTTAATACAAGCTTTTATCCCGCTGATTTCACTCGCGAGGCGAGGGAAACGGCGGGATACTTTTTGCCCTAGTGGCTTGGCGGGGCGGCGTTCGTTTAGGGGCCGCAACGCAGGTAGGCTAGGGCGCAGAAAATTCTTGAAGCGCCTGCTTCTTTAAAGCTCGCGCGCGAACGGATGGAGTAAAAGACCATGAGCGACGAGAACAACGTCGAAACGCCAGAAACCTCTCTCGAAGCGGCCCTCATCGGCAACGTACAGGACCAGGCAGCCGAAGCTGTGGCTGATTCCGAGTCCGCCACCGAAGAGGCTTACACCGAAGCCGGCATGGAGGCGCCACAGTTCAGCGAGGCCGAGTCCGCGGACGCACCTGCCGCAGAAGGTGCAGAAGCCGCTGAAGGCGCATCTAACGCTGCAGACGCAGAGGCTGCAAGCGCCGCTGAAGCTGAGGGATCCGAGGACGATGACTACCGCCGTCGCTTGCGCCAGTTCACCCGCGAGCTGAAGAAGCAGCCGGGCCAGTGGTACATCATCCAGTGCTACTCCGGCTACGAGAACAAGGTGAAGACCAACCTCGACATGCGCGCCCAGACCCTTGAGGTCGAGGATTCCATCTTCGAGGTTGTCGTTCCGGTCGAGCAGATTCTGGAAAACAAGGACGGCAAGAAGAAGATCGTCAAGCGCAAGCTGCTGCCGGGCTACGTCTTGGTCCGCATGGAGCTTAACGACGCCGCCTGGTCCGTCGTTCGCGAAACCCCTGGTGTGACCTCCTTCGTGGGTAATGAGGGCAATGCGACCCCGGTCAAGATCCGCGACGTCGCCAAGTTCCTCATGCCGAACGAGGCTGCACCGGAGTCCAAGCAAAACGCTGGCGACCAAGACGGCGAGCAGGTCGTCGCAATGCCGGAGAAGGCTGCTGCGAAGGCTTATGCGCACGACTTCGAGGTCGGCGAGGCAGTTACCATCCTCTCCGGCCCGCTGGCATCCGTTTCTGCAACGATCTCCGAGATCGACCCAGAGACCGGTAAGATGCAGGGCCTGGTTTCCATCTTCGGCCGCGAGACTCCAGTCGAGCTTTCCCCGACCGAAATCGAGCGCGTCTCCTAAACCCACTTGGCGCGTAGCCTGGGAAAATGGCAGGCTATGCGATTTGGTAGCAGGGCGCACGGTGTTCTAAGATAAAACGCCGTGCGCCTTTTTGCGTGCACAGACAACTAAACGTTTCTCCCCCGGTGGCCCACTTGAGGTGAGCATCCGGACGGGGCGCTGTTATTCATCGTGGCAGCGCACCGGTAACACAGGAAAGAGGTAATTCGATGGCTCCGAAGAAGAAGGTTTCTGGCTTCATCAAGCTGCAGATCGAGGCTGGCGCTGCTAACCCGGCTCCGCCGGTTGGTCCGGCACTGGGTGCCCACGGCGTCAACATCATGGAGTTCTGCAAGGCTTACAACGCTGCGACTGAGTCCCAGCGCGGCAACGTTGTGCCTGTTGAGATCACCGTTTACGAGGATCGCTCCTTCGATTTCAAGCTGAAGACCCCGCCGGCAGCGAAGCTGCTGTTGAAGGCCGCTGGCATCAAGAAGGGCTCCGGCGTTCCTCACACCGACAAGGTCGGTTCCGTGACCTGGGATCAGTGCAAGGAGATTGCACAGACCAAGTTCGAGGATCTGAACGCTCGCGACATCGAGAACGGTGCTCGCATCATCGCCGGCACTGCTCGTTCCATGGGCATCACCGTCGACGGCATCCCAGCCAAGTAAACAACTTCATCAAAAAATGAGCGGCCATCTCGTGTGGTCGCTCGTGGTAGGGCCAGCTACGGCCCGCCAAGACCACACCAATCCAAGAAAAGGAATTGCTTAAATGAGCACCAACTCTAAGGCTTACAAGGCGGCTGCTGAGCTCGTCGACAAGTCCCGTCAGTACTCTCCGCTCGAGGCTGCAAAGCTCGCTAAGGAGACCTCCTCCAAGAACTTCGACGCTACTGTCGACGTCGTCTTCCGCCTGGGCGTTGACCCACGCAAGGCTGACCAGCTGGTTCGCGGCACCGTTTCCCTGCCTAACGGCACCGGTAAGGACGTTCGCGTAGCTGTCTTCGCAGAGGGCGAGAAGGCTGAGGCAGCTAAGGCTGCAGGCGCTGACATCGTCGGCACCGACGAGCTGATCTCCGCTATCAACGAGGGCAACATCGACTTCGACGTTGCAATCGCTACCCCGGACCAGATGGCTAAGGTCGGCCGCGTTGCACGTGTCCTCGGCCCACGTGGTCTGATGCCGAACCCGAAGACCGGCACCGTCACCGCTGACGTTGCGAAGGCTATCTCCGACGTCAAGGGCGGTAAGATTTCCTTCCGCGTTGACAAGGCTTCCAACCTGCACGCAATCCTGGGCAAGGCTTCCTTCGACGCTGAGAAGCTGGCTGAGAACTACGGCGCTCTCTACGACGAGATCCTGCGTCTGAAGCCGTCCTCCGCTAAGGGCCTGTACGTCAAGAAGGTAACCATCTCCACGACCTCCGGTCCTGGCATCCCGGTTGACGCTTCTGTTCAGAAGAACTACGCAGAGTAATTTCTGCTTCTGTTAGTGGTTCGCTTTAAGCGCCGCTGATGGTTCGCCCCGACCGCGTCGCGGTTGGGGCATTCTTTTTGCCTTTTAACCCCTTATTCCGCTCGATTTCGGCGGCTGTAACCTTGCCGTTTTCTAAATTTCAGGAAACTGGCAGGAACGCACAGGGGACTTGCAGGTTGAATTCATTGTCTCGCAAGTTCCATGCCCCATACTTATGTTGTGCGTTTGAGAGAGGCGCATGAGAGATAGAGAGAACACCCTGAGCTTTGCAGGGCGCAGCGGCTTGAGAACCCGCAGCGATATCCAAAGCGCATAGAGAGACATCGAGGGCCCCGGCCGTAAGGCCGGGGCCCTCGATGTTTTCCGGTTGTCTCGCCGGCCTGTCTTGCACGACCGTGTTAGAACACGCGGCGGGCCTAGCAGATTTCCTGGTATGCGTCCAAGGCGGCTTGCCGCGACTGCTTAAGGTCCACGATGGGCGGTGGGCTAAGCGGTGGTGCCCACTGGCGCACGTAGGTGCCGTCGGGATCGAACTTGCTGGCTTGCAGCTGCGGGTTGAAGATGCGGAAGAACGGCGAGGCGTCATCGCCGCAGCCAGCGACCCATTGCCAATTGAAGGGATTGGAAGCAGGATCGGCGTCGACAAGCGTGTCCCAGAACCACTCTTCGCCGTGGCGCCAGTGGATGCCGAGGTTCTTCGTCAAAAAGGAGCCCACCACCATGCGCACGCGGTTATGCATGTAGCCGGTATGCCAGAGCTCGCGCATTCCGGCGTCGACAAGCGGAATGCCGGTCTCGCCCGTGCGCCAGGCTTCTAGTTCCGGCAGGGGATGCGGGCGCGGGTCCTTTCCGGAGGTGTCGATTCCGCCGGGGTCCCAGTAGTCCGCGAGACGCTGTTGCCAAGGGAGCGGGGCTTCATCGGGGAAGGGCTCGGAAAGCTCGGCAAAGGCCTGCGCGCCTGGGCCACTAAGCGCAGGGGTGGGCACGGGATCTCCGAGAGGATGGTCATCAAGGTGCTGGCGTGCTGCGCGGGCGAAGGGAGTGTAGCCTTTATAAGGCTTGATGGCGGTGGGCTCAACGAGGAGGTGGCCGGCAAAGGAGTGAGTAGCGATGCCGGACGAGGTGAGGGACTCTTTTACTGCTGCGTCGACATCCCGCACGTGATAGCGGCGGTTCCAGAGCACCGCATCTGGGCCAATCTGGTGGGCAAGGCGGGGAATGGCCGTGCGGGCATCAGCGTCTAGGCGCAACAGTGGAATGTCATGCTCGGCGAGACGGGTGCGCAATTGTGCCAGGGAGCGCTCGCGCCACCACGCCGCCGCACTTCCGAGCGGGCGCGAGCCTGGATAGGCAGGCTCGTCGAGGACGCAGGCAACAACCTCGCCCCGGGAAGCAGCCCAGGTGAGTGCGGGGTTATCGCAAAGGCGCAGGTCATCGCGAAACCAAACAAGGGTGGTCATGGTATCCCAGCATACGGATGCACGGTGAGCGGGCAGAGAGATTGCCATGTAGCGTAGATGCGTGCGAAGGAATTAAGGCCGCGGCTTGCCTTTCATCCAGTACACGGACCAGATAACGTCTTCGCGCGGTACACCCCAGTCATGCACGGCTATCGAGCGCACTGCTTTGGCCAGGTCTCCTTCGCCTGACACCCACACCGAATCCGGCGCTGTATCCGCGGAGAATCGGGATCCAAGAAGCTGGCTAGCGCGCGTGCTGTGTTCCTCGTGCGGGGCGGTGATCATGGCGAGTGAGCGAACCTTGTCGCGCCACGTTTCCTCAAAGCCGTCTTCAACTTCAGCGTCGTCTGCGATCATGGCAACGACGTCGACTGCACCCAAGGTTTCCGGTGACAAGGCTTCGTAGTGCTCGAGGATGTGCCACAGCGCCGGAAGGGCAGAGGCATCTGCGAGCAATAGTTGTGACTTCTTAGGCGCTTGCCACCGCACTTGCCCGGTATATATTCCGGCGGTATCCCCGGGGTGGGCATTGAGGATCCAGCGTGAGCCCGGGCCATTATCGCCATGGGTCACAACGTCGACATCGATGGTGCACGCTTCTTGGTTGAGCTTGCGAATTGTGTACCAGCGCAATGCTGGGCGTATGCCGTCGGGCAATCCGTTGACGGCAGCACGAACATTGGCATCTTCGACTGGGAGAGGGGAGAACTTCTGCCCGTCTTGGGGCATGAGGAGCCCAAAATACTCGTCAGGCCCGGCTAGGGGGTAGTCACTAAAAGCCGGCGAGTGAAAAGTTAAACGGTGCAGCCGCGGCTTGAGGCGGGTGTTCCCGGTGAGGGGAACGGGCAATAAGCGGTGATTCGTCAAGGGAACTGTTCCTAGGTAAAAGAGAAATTTGAATCCATCATAAAGCAAAGGGTAGGCTAGCCTCAAATAGGTTAGGGGTGCGAATGCTTGCGTGCTCGTTCCCGTTGAAGGAAAGGTTTTCATGGTTGCTATCAGCCGGCGCGCAAAAGGCGTGCTCGCTATTGTCTCAGTGGCAGCGATTGCTCTGACAGGGTGCTCGCGCGGAAGTGGCGAGGACAGTACGGGTGCGGACAGCGCTGAGGAGGTGCGCGTTGCCAGCCTAGGGCTGGGTGATGCCGATACCGTGCTGGCACTCGGAATCACTCCGGTTGCCGTAGCACCATGGGGTGCGCAAGGCGACGGTGATGGCTCCGGCGTTGGCCCATGGGCGAAGGAGCTTCTGGGAGATGCCCAGCCCGAGGTGATCTATAACACCGCTTCCGGTTTCACGGCAGAGGTACTTGAGCAGGTCACTGCCTCGGATCCCACACAGATCATCGCCGTGAACCAAGCTGTGGACCAGGAAGCGAAGAAATCCCTCGAGGATATCGCCCCGCTGACCGTGAAGCCCGAAGGTTTCGAAGACTGGCAGATTCCCTGGGAGGAACAAGTCAAGACCATCGCCTCAGCCGTGGACAAGGAAGAGGAGGGGGAGAAGCTCATTGACCAGGCGGAGGACGCCTTCGAGCAGTTCAAGGACTCCCACCCGGAGCTGCAGGGCAAGCGAGCAGCCATCGTCATGCCCTATGAGGGGAAGCTGGGCCTCTACACAGCAGAGGACGGCCGCGGCCAGTTCATTGAGAACCTCGGCTTTGAGATTCCGCAGGAATTGCAGGGTGATGGTTCCAGCTTCTTCGTGGACTATGCCCCGGAAAACTACTCCCAGCTCAACAACGTGGACTACCTGTTCGTCTTGGACTACAACGGCGCGGTCGATGAACTCAAGAAGGATTCCACGTTCCAAGGCCTCGACGTGGTCAAGGATGGCCGCGTTCGCTACCTGGACACGGACACCGGCAATGCGATGAGCATTCCGAACCCGCTGACGATCCCGTGGGCCGTCGACAAGTTCGAAGAGAAGCTCTAAATGCTCGCACTACCGAGGAAGGCTGATGCTATCCACGGTGCTGCGGGTGCGCGCCACGGCGGTGAAGCAGCCGCATTGGATTCGCGGGGAAGAAGCCGCGCACTGCTCACCACGGCCCTAGTTGTGTCGACCCTCCTCCTTTTGCTGTGCTCGCTGGTAGTGGGGTCAAGGACTATCCCGTTTCCGGATCTGTTCGCTGCCCTCCTCCACGGGGGCGAAGCAGATATCGAGAACATCGTGTGGGATTTGCGTATTCCCCGCACGTTCGTGGCCTACTTCGCGGGTGCTGCCATCGCTGTATCGGGTGTTATCGCTCAGTCCTGGACTAGAAACCCTTTGGCGGATCCGGGCTTCATCGGTATCACCGCGGGAGCTTCGTTCCTGGTTGCCCTCGGGACGGCGCTAGGTGTCGCCACCTCAACCGGGGTGCGCACCGCGCTCGCCCTCGTAGGCGCCGGCCTGGCCACAGCATTAGTGCTGGGTGTATCCCGGCGGTTTCAGGATCCCCTGACGCTGGTCTTAGTCGGCGCAGGCGTTGCTGCTGCCTTGAGCTCTAGCGCCATGTTGATCGGCCTGTACTCCACGGATGTTCTCGACAGCATGCGCCGGTGGACCATCGGCTCCACGTTTGGGCGCGGCCCAGAGGATGTCGCCATCGCAGGTGCCGGATTGTTCATCGGGTTTATAATCGCCGCACGTGTGGCGCGCCCGCTCGATCTTCTAGCAATGGGGGAGGAATCCTCGGTTGCCCTAGGCGGCTCTCCCGCGCTGGCGCGGCGCGGCGCGGCCTTGAGCATCGTTGTGCTAGCAGGATGCGCTACCGCGGCGACGGGACCCATTGCCTTCGTTGGCTTTGCCATCCCCCATCTTCTGCGCCGGTTCACGGGGCCAGAAGTTACCGCGATGATTGCTCCTGCCGCATTGCTCGGTGGTTGCTCCGTACTCGCTGCGGATATTCTGGGCCGCCTCATCGCAGGTCCCTCAGAGTTGGAAATGTCCATCGTCTTGGCCTTTGTGGGCGCACCATTCCTCATCTGGGCCGTACACCGCGGGGAGCGCACGCTATGAGTGGGTTGCTGAAGGGGGACGTCGTCAAGCATCTGCGTTCCCACGAGCGGCAGCGCCGGGCATGGATATGGGGAGCCACCTGTTTCTTTGTGCTGGTCGCGGCAAGCTCCTATGTCCTCCTGCTGGGACAGGGCCCTGTGGCCTTGAGCCCGGGGCAGGTTCTCGAGGTTCTCAACGGCGGGGGAAGCCGAAGCGAGATTCGGGTTGTCTGGGACCTGCGCATGCCGGTAGCGCTAGCGACCCTCATCGTGGGTGCCGCGCTCGGCCTGGCAGGGTCGTGGACGCAATCAATGTCGCGCAATCCGCTGGCCTCTCCCGATATCCTTGGCGTGACTGGTGGTGCGTCCGTCATGGTGGTCCTCGGAACGGTGCTCTCCCGGCCTGTGCTTGCCGAAGGGCTCTCCATGTTCTGGTGGCGGGTCGGGCTCGCGTTGCTGGGTGCCGTGCTAGCAGCCATCCTGCTGGTAGCGCTTGGGGGAATCGGCACGAGCAACCGCATCGTTATCGTCGGAATCGCGCTCTCGCTGCTGTTTCAAGCGCTGGTGGCGTATCTCTTGCGCGCCGCCGAGCTCCTTCGCGCGGCGCAATCGCAGCTGTGGCTGGCGGGAACCACGGGCTTCGTGCGGATGGAGGTCATTGCTCCTCTTCTCGTGGGGTTGACTCCTTTCGTGGTGCTTGGTCTGTGGTGTGCCAGGGAGTTGCCACTTCTTGCGCATGATGATCTCTCGGCCCTTTCCCTCGGAGTTAACATCACGCGAACACGCGCGTTCCTGCTGGTCGCTGCTACGGGAATCTGCGCGGTGACTGTATCCGTGGCCGGCCCCATTGGTTTCATCGCGCTTCTCGCCCCGCATGTGGGGCGCATTGTTGCCCGGACGCCCACGCCTGTGCCGTTGGTTTCTTGCGCTGCTGGCGCCGCCTTGTTGAGTGCGTGCGCTGTGATTGCTGGAGCGTTGCCAATGGACGCTCCAGTGGGTGCAGTCTCCTCCATCATCGGAGGATGTGCCCTGGTCATCTTGGTGTGGAATGCCGCACGGCGGAGAGGATAAAAGCTAGTGAAAGACAGAGAAATTACGGCCACCGGTATCCATGCCGGCTATAAGGACGGGGACGACATCCTGTCCGGCGTTGACTTGGTGGCCCACCCGGGTGAAATCACCACGCTCATTGGGCCTAATGGCTGCGGCAAGTCCACGTTGCTGAAGACCTTGTCTAAAATTCTTCGCCCGCGGCAGGGGAGCGTGCATATCGGCGAGCTAGACGTACATGGCATGAGCCCGAAAGAAGCAGCTACCCACGTGGCGCTTCTTCCACAGCAGCCGACGGCGCCGGACGGGCTGCGGGTGGGCGAGCTTGTAGCGCGCGGGCGCTACCCGCACCTGGGCCGCGGTCGGGGACTGTCTGCGAAGGACCGCGACATCATCGCGCAGGCCTGCGTGGAGACGGGCATTACGGACTTCATCGACCGTGATATCGCGGCGCTCTCGGGTGGCCAACGCCAACGGGTGTGGCTGGCGCTTGCTCTGGCGCAGGACACGCCAGTGCTGCTTCTCGACGAACCCACAACCTTCCTCGACCCAGCCCACGCCATGAGCGTTTTGGAGCTCGTGCGCAAACAGGCCGACGCCGGGAAAACGGTGGTCGTTGTGCTGCACGATCTCATGCTGGCCGGCCAGTACTCCGACACCATGGTGGTCATGAACAACGGCGAGGTCATCGCGCAGGGAACTCCCCAGCAGGCGTTGACGAAAGAAGTGCTGGCAGCCGCCTATGGCATCGACGTCGAGATCTGGGATGACCCGCGAAGCGACGCCCCCGTCATCGTTCCGCGCGGGGTGCTCAGGGACTAAGAATTCTCGTTGGGTGAAACAGGGAGAAGGAAGCCCCGAGAGCCGCGATTTGGAGTTGGCTAGCGTGGCTTGTATAGTTCCTAGCGAAGTTTGAACGGCCTGAAAGGTCGAGTCAAAGTTCACCGAAGACCGTCGGTCATCCGGGAGTCCGGATCGAAGGTTCCTCATCCTAGGGGACGGCCCACGCAGGAGACACTTTGCGATTAATCGCGGCATTCTCTTATGCTGCGCGCCCTGTGCTCTTGCACGGGGCATTTTTTATTGAAGATGTCTCGACGGAAAATCACAGAGATGTTTCGAAAGGAGGCGAAGTAGAACATGGCAAACCCGAAGAACACCGCAGATCTCGCGGAGCTCAAGGAGAAGCTCGCTGGCGCTGAGTCTATCGTGCTGACCGAGTACCGCGGCCTGACCGTTTCTCAGCTCCAGGAGCTGCGTAACAACCTCGGCTTTGACGTTGAGTACTCCGTCGCCAAGAACACCCTCTTCAAGATCGCCGCTAACGAGGCTGGCATCGAAGGTCTTGACGATAAGCTGACTGGCCCGACCGCAATTGCGTTCATCAAGGGTGAGGCAGTGGATGCCGCTAAGGTCATCAAGAAGTTCGCTGATGACAACAAGGCATTCGTCGTCAAGGGCGGCTACATGGATGGCAACGCTCTGTCCGCAGAGCAGGTTGCTGCCATCGCCGAGCTGGACAACCGCGAGACCACTCTCGCAAAGCTTGCCGGCGCTATGAAGGGTTCTATGGCAAAGGCTGCGGCTGCATTCAACGCTCCTGCTACCAAGATGGTCCGCACCGCTGCGGCCCTGCAGGACAAGAAGTCTGCCGAGGCTTAAAGTCGCCAATCAAGGCGCATAAAAATCAACACAAACACAATCTGGGTTGCATGCCAGCCCAAAAGAAAGGATGGCCATCATGGCTAAGCTCACCAAGGACGAGCTCATTGAAGCTTTCAAGGAAATGACCCTCATCGAGCTCTCCGAGTTCGTTAAGGAATTCGAAGAGGTCTTCGACGTTGAGGCTGCTGCTCCGGTTGCAGTTGCAGCTGCAGGCGCACCGGCTGCTGGTGGCGCTGCTGAGGAAGAGAAGGACGAGTTCGACGTCGTTCTGACCGACGCTGGCGCAAAGAAGATCGGCGTCATCAAGGCTGTCCGCGAGATCGTCTCCGGCCTGGGCCTGAAGGAAGCTAAGGAGCTCGTTGAGGGCGCACCGAAGGCTATCCTCGAGGGTGCTTCCAAGGACGATGCTGAGGCTGCTAAGGCTAAGCTGGAAGAGGCTGGCGCTTCTGTCGAGCTCAAGTAATTTTACTTGGCTTACAACCCCGTTTCCCGCTGGGAGACGGGGTTGTTCCCGTTTTGGAGGTGTTTGTCCTTCCCCGCCCCGCGTGCAGATTCCAGTCTCCGCGCCCGCGACCTGTAGAATAATCCACCATGCTGCCCAAGTCCCGAATCTTTTCTGTCCTGCTTCTAGGCCTCGGCGTTGCGCTAATGGCTGCAGGTATCGCGGCGCCGAAGTTCTTGAGCTTCGAACCGCGCATGCCTTTGGATTTGCAGCACACCACCTGGACCCTGCACGACGATTCCGCCAAGTCTCAGGTAGTGACAGGGGAGGGCACGAGTCCTTACGAGGGGCCAATGACTTATCAGCTCAACATGGACATTCAAGATCCTTCAGATGAAGAGCAGGCCACGCTCCGCATCGGTGAGTCGGCCATGCGCGGCGATAGCGGCAAGGTGGAGGATCTTTCCATGGCGCGCGTGTGGAGCTACTCCATGGACCGCCTGAGCGGTGACGCGCTTGGCGACGCCTCCCTTACCCACACCCTGGGCAGCCCTACCGCGCAGGTCACCGTCGATGGTGTGTGGCTAAAGTTCCCGGCAGCAACCGAGCAGACTACGTACCCAGTCTTTGACCCCTATCTGCGCAAGGCTGCCGATGCCGTCTTCGAGGAGGAGATGGAAATCCAGGGGCGCACCGTCTATCGCTTCCATCAAGAAGTTGAGCCGACTAATCTTGCGACCTTGTACCCAGGGCAGACCACTACCACCTTGCACAATGAAGATGATTCGACCGAGCAGGGTTACCTATTCCACAAGGCGACACGCGACTTCTACGTCGATCAGGTAACCGGCATGGTGGTAGGAATGGACGTGGCCATCGATGACTATTGGGGAGACCGCAGTGGTGCCGGCCGCGAAACCCAATTCATGTTCGAGGGCAAGACCTCTGACGAGGATCGTGCCGCCTTCCTCGCACAAGCCGCGGAATTCCCAAAGCCCGCCTTTGCCACCATGGTTCGCTGGGCCGTCTTGGGCCTAGGCGCGGTGCTGACTCTCATCGGTTTGGCTGGGGCATTGGGTGCCTTCCAGAAGCGCCGCCGCAAGTAACATGCTGATTTCGCCTTTACACGGTGGGAACTTTCCTATAAGCTATATCGTTGCGCTGGAATCTGGATCTTCGGTGCACATTTAGCCTTTCAAGTAGGTGATGGCAAAACCGACTTGACAAGGTGATTTTGTGCTTTCTGAACCCAGACAATCTACAGCAGACCGAATGCTAAATTTACCAGCGGTTTTGCACCTCGTCGGCCAGGGCGGGGAGGCAATCCGCGTGAGGTGCTGGAAGGACCCATCTTGGCAGTCTCCCGCCAGACCAAGTCAGTGGCCAATATCCCTGGAGCCCCGAAGCGATACTCGTTCGCGAAAATCAACGAGCCTATCGCCGTCCCGGGCCTCCTCGATCTACAACTCGATTCCTTCGCATGGCTGATCGGCTCGCCAGAGTGGCGCGAGCGCGAGCAGGCTGAGCGCGGTCCCGAGGCTCGCGTCACCAGCGGCCTCGAGGACATCCTTGAGGAACTGTCTCCGATTCAGGACTACTCGGGCAACATGTCCCTGTCCCTGTCGGAGCCTCGCTTCGAGCCGGTGAAAAACACCGTCGACGAGTGCAAGGAAAAGGACATCAACTACTCCGCGCCGCTGTACGTGACCGCAGAGTTCATCAACAACGACACCCAGGAGATCAAGTCTCAGACCGTCTTCATCGGTGACTTCCCGATGATGACTGACAAGGGTACGTTCATCGTTAACGGTACCGAGCGTGTCGTCGTTTCCCAGCTCGTTCGCTCCCCGGGCGTCTACTTCGATCAGACCATCGATAAGTCCACCGAGCGTCCGCTGCACTCCGTGAAGGTGATTCCTTCCCGTGGTGCATGGCTGGAATTCGACGTCGACAAGCGCGATACCGTCGGCGTCCGCATCGACCGTAAGCGCCGCCAGCCGGTAACCGTGCTGCTCAAGGCCCTTGGTTGGTCCGAGGAGCAGATCCGCGAGCGCTTCGGCTTCTCCGAGCTGATGATGTCCACCCTCGAGTCCGATGGTGTGGCAAACACTGACGAGGCTTTGTTGGAGATCTACCGCAAGCAGCGTCCGGGCGAGCAGCCAACCCGCGAGCTCGCGCAGTCCCTGCTGGATAACTCCTTCTTCCGTGCAAAGCGCTACGACCTCGCAAAGGTGGGCCGTTACAAGGTCAACCGCAAGCTGGGTCTGGGCGGTGACCACGACGGTCTGATGACCCTGACCGAGGAAGACATCGCTGTCACCCTCGAGTACCTGGTACGCCTGCACGTAGGCGAGCGTGAGATGACCGCTCCGAACGGCGAGACCATCGCCATCCACACTGACGACATCGACCACTTTGGTAACCGTCGTCTGCGTACCGTCGGCGAGCTCATCCAGAACCAGGTCCGCGTTGGCCTGTCCCGTATGGAGCGCGTCGTCCGCGAGCGCATGACTACTCAGGATGCGGAGTCCATCACTCCGACCTCCCTTATCAACGTGCGTCCGGTTTCTGCTGCTATCCGCGAGTTCTTCGGTACCTCGCAGCTATCCCAGTTCATGGACCACAACAACTCCCTGTCTGGTCTGACCCACAAGCGCCGTCTGTCTGCGCTGGGCCCAGGCGGTCTGTCCCGCGAGCGCGCTGGCATTGAGGTCCGAGACGTGCACGCTTCTCACTACGGCCGTATGTGCCCGATTGAGACTCCGGAGGGCCCGAACATTGGTCTGATTGGCTCCCTGGCCTCCTACGCTCGCGTCAATGCTTTCGGCTTCATCGAGACCCCGTACCGCAAGGTTGTTGACGGCAAGGTCACCGACGAGGTCGAGTACCTCACCGCTGATGAGGAAGATAAGTACGCAATTGCGCAGGCGGAAATCGAGAAGGAAGCTGACGGCACCATCGTCGGCACCCGTATCGAGGTCCGCCTGAAGGACGGCGATATCGGAGTTACCGACGCTTCCGGCGTCGACTACGTTGACGTTTCCCCACGCCAGATGGTTTCCGTGGCAACCGCCATGATTCCGTTCTTGGAGCACGACGATGCTAACCGTGCGCTGATGGGCGCTAACATGCAGCGCCAGGCAGTGCCGCTGGTGCGCTCCGAGGCACCTTTCGTTGGTACCGGTATGGAGCAGCGCGCTGCATACGACGCCGGCGACCTCATCATCACCCCGAAGGCTGGCGTTGTAGAAAACGTCACCGCTGATCTCATCACCATCATGGATGACGAGGGCCAGCGTGACACCTACATGTTGCGTAAGTTTGAGCGCACCAACCAGGGCACCAACTACAACCAAACCCCGCTCGTCGAGCTGGGCCAGCGCGTAGAGGCCGGCCAGGTTCTGGCTGACGGCCCGGGTACCCACAACGGCGAGATGTCCCTGGGCCGCAACCTGTTGGTTGCCTTCATGCCTTGGGAAGGCCACAACTACGAGGATGCAATCATCCTGAACCAGCGCATCGTCGAGGACGATGTTCTGACCTCCATCCACATCGAGGAGCACGAGATCGATGCTCGCGATACCAAGCTGGGTGCCGAGGAAATCACCCGCGAGATCCCGAACGTCTCTGACGATGTTCTGCGCGACCTGGATGAGCGAGGCATCGTTCGCATTGGTGCGGACGTTCGCGCAGGCGACATTCTCGTCGGTAAGGTCACCCCGAAGGGTGAGACCGAGCTGACCCCGGAGGAGCGCTTGCTGCGCGCCATCTTCGGTGAGAAGGCACGTGAGGTTCGCGATACCTCCATGAAGGTTCCTCACGGTGAGAACGGCAAGGTCATTGGCGTTGCTCGCTTCTCTCGCGAAGACGACGACGATCTGGCACCGGGCGTCAACGAGATGATCCGCGTTTACGTCGCTCAGAAGCGCAAGATCCAGGATGGCGATAAGCTCGCTGGCCGTCACGGCAACAAGGGTGTCGTGGGCAAGATCCTGCCGCCAGAGGACATGCCATTCATGGCTGACGGCACGCCTGTCGACGTCATCTTGAACACCCACGGTGTTCCGCGTCGTATGAACATCGGCCAGGTCCTCGAGGTCCACCTTGGCTGGCTGGCACACGCCGGCTGGAAGGTCGACGTTGATGACCCAGCTAACGCTGAGCTGCTCAAGACCCTGCCGGAAGAGCTTTACGACGTCCCGGCTGGTTCCCTGACCGCAACCCCGGTATTCGACGGTGCTTCCAACGAGGAGATCGGCCGCCTGCTGGCTTCCTCCCGCCCGAACCGCGACGGTGACGTCATGGTTGACGAGCACGGCAAGGCACAGCTTTTCGACGGCCGTTCTGGCGAGCCGTACAAGTACCCGGTTTCCGTCGGCTACATGTACATGCTCAAGCTGCACCACCTGGTCGACGAAAAGATTCACGCTCGTTCCACCGGCCCTTACTCCATGATTACCCAGCAGCCGTTGGGTGGTAAGGCGCAGTTCGGTGGCCAGCGCTTCGGCGAGATGGAGGTGTGGGCAATGCAGGCTTATGGCGCTGCCTACACCCTGCAAGAGCTGCTGACCATCAAGTCTGACGACGTCGTCGGCCGTGTGAAGGTCTACGAGGCAATCGTGAAGGGCGACAACATCCCGGATCCAGGTATCCCGGAGTCCTTCAAGGTCCTCCTCAAGGAGCTGCAGTCGCTGTGTCTGAACGTGGAGGTTCTCTCCACCGACGGCACGCCGATGGAGCTGTCTGGCTCTGACGATGACGACATGGATAGCCCGTCGCTGGGTATTAACCTTTCGCGCGACGAGCGCGCTGACGCCGACATCGCATAGCACGCTTGAGCTCAAGCGTGAGAGCTTACGGTCCTGGCTGGTGGCCCCCGAGCTACCAGCAGGGCACACTATTTGAGAATTTTTTAAAGCCATCAACGTTCCCCACACTCGCGTGGGGATGAAAGGGAGACATTACGTGTTTGACGTAAATCTCTTCGACGAGCTCCGCATCGGTCTGGCCACTGCCGATGACATTCGCCGTTGGTCCAAGGGCGAGGTTAAAAAGCCTGAGACCATCAACTACCGCACCCTGAAGCCGGAAAAGGACGGCCTGTTCTGCGAGCGCATCTTCGGCCCAACCCGTGACTGGGAGTGCGCTTGCGGTAAGTACAAGCGTGTTCGCTACAAGGGCATCATCTGTGAGCGCTGCGGCGTCGAGGTCACCAAGTCCAAGGTTCGCCGTGAGCGCATGGGCCACATCGAGCTGGCTGCTCCGGTAACCCACATCTGGTACTTCAAGGGCGTTCCTTCCCGCCTGGGTTACCTTCTGGACCTTGCTCCGAAGGACCTAGAGCGCATCATCTACTTCGCAGCCAACATCATCACCTCTGTTGATGAAGAGGCTCGCCACAACGACCAGTCCACCCTTGAAGCAGAGATGCTTCTGGAGAAGAAGGACGTCGAGGAAGACACCGAGTCTGAGATCGCAGAGCGCGCTGCCAAACTCGAGCAGGATCTGGCTGAGCTGGAGGCTGCTGGCGCAAAGGCTGACGCACGCCGCAAGGTCCAGAACGCTGCTGACAAGGAGATGCAGCACATCCGTGAGCGCGGCGAGCGCGAGGTCGCACGCCTGGATGAAATCTGGAACACCTTCCTGAAGCTGGCTCCGAAGCAGATGATCATCGACGAGACCATCTACGAAGAGCTCGTTGACCGCTACGAGGATTACTTCACCGGCGGCATGGGTGCTGAGGCTATCCAGACCCTTATCCGTAACTTCGACCTCGAGGCTGAGGCCGAAGAGCTGCGCGAAGTCATCAACAATGGCAAGGGCCAGAAGAAGATGCGCGCGCTGAAGCGTCTGAAGGTCGTAGCAGCCTTCCTGCGCTCCGGTAACGACCCGGCAGGCATGGTCCTGGACGCGATCCCGGTTATCCCGCCGGAGCTGCGCCCGATGGTTCAGCTCGACGGTGGCCGTTTTGCCACCTCCGACCTGAACGACCTGTACCGCCGCGTTATCAACCGCAACAACCGCCTGAAGCGCATGATCGATCTCGGCGCTCCTGAGATCATCGTTAACAACGAGAAGCGCATGCTGCAGGAGTCTGTTGACGCGCTCTTCGACAACGGCCGTCGCGGCCGCCCGGTCACCGGACCTGGCAACCGTCCGCTGAAGTCTCTGTCTGACTTGCTCAAGGGCAAGCAGGGCCGTTTCCGTCAGAACCTGCTGGGTAAGCGTGTTGACTACTCCGGCCGTTCCGTTATTATCGTCGGCCCGCAGCTGAAGCTCCACGAGTGTGGTTTGCCGAAGCTGATGGCTCTCGAGCTGTTCAAGCCTTTCGTCATGAAGCGCTTGGTCGAAAACGACTACGCACAGAACATCAAGTCTGCAAAGCGCATGGTTGAGCGCCAGCGCCCTGAGGTTTGGGACGTTCTGGAAGAGGCTATTTCCGAGCACCCGGTTATGCTCAACCGTGCACCTACGCTGCACCGTCTGGGTATCCAGGCCTTCGAGCCGAAGCTGGTCGAGGGTAAGGCAATTCAGCTGCACCCGCTGGCTTGCGAGGCGTTCAACGCTGACTTCGACGGTGACCAGATGGCAGTTCACCTGCCGCTGTCCGCAGAGGCACAGGCTGAGGCTCGTGTCCTCATGCTCGCTTCCAATAACATTCTTTCCCCGGCATCCGGTAAGCCGCTAGCTATGCCGCGTCTGGATATGGTCACCGGTCTTTACTACCTGACCATGGACAAGGCAGAGGGCGAGATCGGCGGCGAGGGCCGCTACACCGAGGCGACCGAAAACGGCCCCGCAACCGGTGTTTACTCCTCCTACGCCGAGGCCATCATGGCTCGCGACCGCGGCGTTCTGGGCCTGCAGGCACCAATCAAGGTCCGCATCTCCCACCTGCGTCCGCCGGCTGAGATCGAGGCTGAGCAGTTCCCTGATGGTTGGCAGAAGGGCCAGGCTTGGATGGCGCAGACCACCCTTGGCCGCATCATGTTCAACGACTTGCTGCCGTGGAACTACCCGTACCTCGAGGGCGTCATGGTTCGTAAGGGCGGCGCCAAGAACTCCGTACTGCTCGGTGACGTCATTAACGACCTCGCTGCTAAGTACCCGATGATCACCGTTGCCCAGGTTCTGGACAAGATGAAGGATGCCGGTTTCTACTGGGCAACCCGCTCTGGCGTGACCATCACCATGGACGACGTTCTGGTCCTTCCGAATAAGACCGAGGTTCTCGAGTCTTACGAGAAGGAAGCACAGCGCATCGAGCGCAAGTACTGGGAGCAGGGTGCGCTGACCGAGCGTGAGCGTTATGACCGCCTGGTTGAGCTCTGGAAGGACGCTACCGACACCGTTGGTAAGGCAGTCGAGGATCTCTACCCGGATGACAACCCGATTCCGATGATCGTTAAGTCTGGTGCAGCGGGTAACATGCGTCAGATCTGGACCCTGGCCGGCATGAAGGGCATGGTCGTGAACTCCAAGGGTGACTACATCACCCGTCCGATTAAGACCTCCTTCCGTGAGGGTCTGTCGGTCTTGGAGTACTTCAACAACTCGCACGGTTCCCGTAAGGGCCTGGCCGATACCGCACTGCGTACCGCGGACTCCGGCTACCTCACCCGTCGTCTCGTTGACGTGGCACAGGACGTCATCGTCCGTGAAGAGGACTGTGGCACCCGCCAGGGCGTCCGCGTTCCGCTGGGCGAGTGGGCCGGCGACAAGCTGGTTCAACACGAGCTGTGGGAGACTTCCGCATCCGGCCGCGTTGTCGCGTCCGATGTGAAGGCTGAAGATGGCACCGTCGTTGCTGAGGCAGGCTCTGACCTGACCGAGGAACTGACCGAGAAGATCCTGGCTGCCGGCATCGCCGAGGTCAAGGTTCGCTCCGTCCTTACCTGCCAGACCCCAGCCGGCGTTTGTGCGAAGTGCTACGGCAAGTCCATGGCCTCCGGCCAGCTTGTCGACATCGGCGAGGCAGTCGGCATCGTGGCTGCACAGTCCATTGGTGAGCCGGGTACCCAGCTGACCATGCGTACGTTCCACCAGGGTGGTGTCGGTGGCGACATTACCGGCGGTCTGCCACGTGTGCAGGAGCTGTTCGAAGCACGTAATCCGAAGAACCGTGCGCCGATCGCATCCGTTGACGGCACCGTGTCCCTGTCCGATGAGGGCAACTTCTGGACCCTGACCATCACTCCGGATGACGGTTCCGACAACGTCGTCTACGAGAAGCTGTCGAAGCGCCAGGGCCTGGCACAGGTCCGCCGCCCGATGGAGTCCAACCCGGACGCAATGATCGAGCGTTCCCTGCGCGACGGTGACCACGTCACCACCGGCGAGCGCCTGATGCGTGGTGCGGCTGATCCGCACGACGTCCTCGAGGTCCTCGGTCGCCGCGGCGTCGAGAAGCACCTCATCGACGAGGTGCAGGCCGTTTACCGTACCCAGGGTGTTGCCATCCACGACAAGCACATCGAGATCATCATCCGCCAGATGCTGCGTCGCGGTACCGTCATTGACTCCGGCTCCACCGACTACCTGCCGGGCGTTCTGGTTGACCTCTCTGAGGCCAAGCAGGTCAACGCCGCACAGGTTGCCGAGGGCGGCGAGCCAGCTCAGCTGCGCTCCGAGATCATGGGTATCACCAAGGCATCGCTGGCTACCGAGTCCTGGCTGTCCGCGGCCTCCTTCCAGGAGACCACGCGCGTGCTTACCGACGCCGCTATTAACAAGCGCTCCGATCAGCTCATTGGCCTGAAGGAGAACGTCATCATCGGTAAGCTCATCCCTGCTGGTACCGGTATCTCGCGTTACCGCAACATCTCCGTTAAGCCGACCGAGGCCGCACGCAACGCTGCGTACTCGATCCCGACTTACGGCGATTCCATCTACGGCGACGATGGATTCGGTGAGTTCACCGGCGCATCCGTCCCGCTGGATGAGGACTTCACGTTCTAAGTCCACCCCCGCGCGATGTCCCAGCTTTCTGGGTATAACGCTGCGGCTTTGAGAGGCTCCATGCTTTTAGGCATGGGGCCTTTTACTTTTGCTAGCATTAGTGGGTCCAAATTGACGAAGTCATCTAATTACACAGCGAACACGGGTGCTTTCTCCCTCCTTAGACCGAAACTCAGGAACAACAAACGCAGCAGTTTGCGCGGGAGAAGGCTGAGACCCCCACATATGGGGAACCGTTGCACCTGATCCGGGTAATACCGGCGCGAGGGAGGAAAATGTCTACTACACCTGCATCTTCGGCACGCACTGCGCACAAGGCTGGAAAGCCCAACCGCCGCTGGCGCGTCGTCGACATCGTCGTGGCCGCGGTCTTGTCAGTGGCGTGTGGCCTGATTTTCTTGTTCTGGAACACCGCGGGCTATGCCGGCTACGAGGCTCTCGATGCCTTTACCCCTGGACTGGGCGGTTTGGTCTCTGGCATCTGGTTGCTGGGAGGCGTGCTCGGTGGGCTTATCATCCGCAAGCCAGGTGCGGCGCTCTTTGTGGAGCTGCTCGCTGCCTGCGTCTCCGCCGCTCTTGGCTCCCAGTGGGGCGCGGCAACCTTGCTCTCTGGCATTGCCCAGGGCATCGGCGTGGAGATCGTCTTCGCCATTTTTGCCTACCGTTCATTTAACCTGCTTGTTGCCACCATCGCTGGCCTAGCCGCCGGCGTCGGTGCATGGACTTTGGAGCTCTTCACTGCCGGCCACCTAGCCCGTTCCGTTGAATACAACATCATCTACTTGGTGTGCACCTGCCTCTCCGGCGCAATCCTCGCCGGTGTGCTGGGCTACTTCACGGTCAAGGCGCTCGCGGCCACTGGCGCGCTCGACCGCTTTGCTGCAGGCCGCGAGTCTTAAGAAGCATTTTCAAGAATGGTTTCTGGAACAGGCATCCGCGTTAAAGGTTTTGGCTGGACTCATGCCGGGCGCGCAGAGCCGGCGCTGCGGGATGTTGCTTTCCACGTCGAGCCCGGCGAACGAATTCTGCTGTGCGGTGACTCCGGTTCTGGCAAGTCCACGCTCTTGGCGGCTCTTGCCGGAGTGCTCGGCGGCGACGAGGAAGGCGAGCAGGTAGGAGAGATCCAGCTCTTCGGAGCTGATACCGCGGGCAATGGTGAGTGGCCTGGTGAAGGCATGCCAGTGGGGCTGGTCCTGCAGGATCCTGATTCCCAAGTAATTTCCTCGCGAGTGGGCGACGACGTTGCTTTCGGCTGCGAGAACCTTGGCCTCGAACGCTCTGAGATTTGGCGCCGCGTCGACCAAGCCTTGGAGCTGGTGGGTCTTGACCTTCCACGTGACTATCCCACCGCTCGGCTTTCCGGCGGCCAGAAGCAACGCTTGGCTTTGGCGGGCGTGATGGCGATGGGCGCAGGACTGATCTTGCTGGATGAGCCCACGGCGAACCTCGACCCAGAGGGTGCCGATTCGGTGGTCCGCGCAGTAACCCAGCTGGTGGAGCGTACCGGCGCCACGCTCGTCGTGGTTGAGCACCAGCCAGATAGATGGCGTCACCTGCTGCAACGCGGACTACTCATCGAGGATGGGCAGGTTGCGCTTGACGCTTCCATGGGCGAGGTGCTGGAAGCACGCGCCCAGGCGATGCCAACGCTGCCGCAGGCTCGCGTTCCACAAGACGTATCCAGCCTTGAGCCAGCAATGTGGTCGAAGGACCTGCTGACTCGTTTTGGCCCGTCGCGTACCTTTGAGCTTCCTACGGGAGCTTCGACCGTGGTGACTGGCCCTAATGGTGCTGGCAAGACCACCTGGCTGGAAACCATGGCCGGGCTGTTGCCGTATACGTCGGGTGAGGTGGGCGTCGCCGAGCACGTGCGCCGCGGCCTTAAAGGAGACCCGGCAACGTGGAAGTCGCGGGAGCTCGCGCATCGCATTGGGTACGTGTTTCAGAACCCAGAACATCAATTCGTTGCGCGCAGCGTTGCCGATGAACTGCGCGTGGGACCCCGAGTGATGGGCGAGGAGATCCCAGAAAAGCGCATCGCGGAACTAGTAGAGCGCCTGCGTTTGGGGCAGCTGCTTGGCGCCAATCCCTTCACCCTTTCGGGCGGAGAGAAACGGCGCCTTTCGGTGGCCACAGCATTGGTCAGCGCGCCGGCGGTGCTGTTGCTTGATGAGCCGACGTTTGGCCAGGATCCGCAGACCTTCGCGGAACTGGTGTGGATGCTGCGCGAGTTAAGCGATGAGGGAGTGACCATTGCCTCGGTAACCCACGATCCCCTCTTCATCGCGGCTCTCGGTGACCACCGCGTGGAGGTGCCACGTGCCTAATATCTTGTCCGGCGTAAACCCATTGACGCGGGTTTACCTTATGCTGGCGCTGACCTTGCCGTTGTTTCTCTCGGTGGATTGGGTCTCCGCCGCGGTTTCTTTGGTCATCACCTTCGTATTTGCGCCGCTGTGTGGAGTCAGCTGGGGAAAGCTCATAAGGAGCGGATGGTTCCTGTTTATCCTCGCCGCTCTGTCTGGCGTGTCGATGTTGCTGTATGGCGCCGAGGGCGGGGAGGTTTACTTCCGGCTTTGGCTCATCGTGGTTTCGGAGAACTCGGTGCGCCTTTCGGTGGCGATGATGCTGCGCGTACTCGCGGTAGCGCTGCCAATGATTGTCCTCGCGCGCGACATTGATTCCACACGCTTAGGCGACGCCCTGGCGCAGAACCTTCGCCTGCCTTCGCGTTTTGTTATTGGCGCGGTCGCTGGTGTGCGCATGGCGACGCTGTTTCGAGACGACTGGGATTCCATGGCTCGTGCCCGGAGGGCGCGGGGATTGGGGGATCGCGGCAAGGTCAAGCACTTGCTCACGATGTCTTTCGGACTCTTGGTTGTTGCGCTGCGCCGCGGAGGCAAGCTGGGGTTGGCGATGGGGGCCCGTGGTTTCGGGCGCACGCCGTTGTATTCGCCGGCGCGCACGTGGGCGCGCGAGTCGCGTGTGAGCCGGATAGATTGGCTGATTATGTTAGCCGGTTCACTTTTGGCAGCTGTGCCGGTGGTAGCGTCGGTAGTTACAGATTCCTGGAGATTCTTCGGTCTATAAGACGAAAGGGCCACGAAGCATGGACTTCGACAGTCAGCTCGACCGCCTCATCGAGGATGTCATCAAGGCTGCCGCGACGCGCAAGAAACCTTTCAAGCCGGTGACGGTGCTCATCGATGGGCCATCGGGAGCAGGCAAGACGTGGGCCTGCGCCGCCCTCGCCGATAGAGCAGGCTGGCGTGTGGTGCACCTGGACGAGTTCTATCCTGGTTGGCACGGGCTTGAGCAGGGTTCCCAGATGGTTGCCGAACAGGTGCTGCGCGGGACCAATCCTGGCTACTGGCGCTGGGATTGGGAAGCCAATGCGCCCGGTGAGTGGGCGAGCTTGGATGCACGCGACGATCTCATCGTGGAGGGAGTCGGTGCGGTTACCCCAGAAAATATCGCCGCCGCTCAGGAGCGCGGCACCGTGATTACGGTGGGCCTCGACGGCCCGCGCGAAAAGCGCTATGAGCGAGCCATCGAGCGAGATCCGGACTACGCAGAGTGGTTCGAGACCTGGGAGGCACAGGAGAAGGTTTACTTCTCCGAGCACGCCACCGACGCCGAATTTACGTGGGTTTGGCAGTAGCTTCCGCCCCGCGGTAGACGCCGTGCTTGTCGACGTCGTGTGCCCACTGGCGCACGAGCTTAAGTCCTTGTTGTGCAACGCGTTCTTCCAGCTCGGGAAGCCGTGCCTCTATGCAGGAGCCGGGCCACAAAGTGGTGCGGGCCTGTAGTTTTAGCCGCCCTGCCCGGGCGTTTTCTGCCAACAGATAAAAGGACTCCCACATCCGCTGCGCTTGGGCGCGGCTGCAGCCGGTGACCTTTGGCAGATCATCTGGCAAGGCCTTGACATCGATGCCTATCCATTCTGGCCGCGTCAGGGGGTTATCCACGAGCTTTTCCAACCTGCTCGGCAGGTATCCGCTCGTGTGGAGACCAACCTTAAAGCCAGCCGCGTGGGCTTCGGCTATCGCTTGCGGCAGCCCGGGCGCGGAAAGTGGCTCGCCGCCGGAAAAGACTACGCCGTCGAGAAGCCCACGGCGCTTGGATAGCAAGGAAAACGCGTCCTGCCAGCTATAGTTTCCCGGCCCAAAGGCCTGCAGCTGCGGGTTATGGCAGTAGCTGCAGCGCAGCGGGCAGCCGTTGAGGAACAACGTCATGGTCAGGTGGTCCGGCCAATCCGAAGCCGAGAAGGGGATAAGCCCTCCAATCGGCAGCTGCGTTCTGGAACTTAGCTTCGGCTCTTGCAACGAAGGTGCAGTCTTAGACGCTGGCCGCAAGCCTCTCGTCGAAGTACTGGCGCTCATGGAACTCTCCCTTCTTGCCCGTGTTGAAGCTAGAGACTGGCCGGAAATAGCCCATCACGCGCGTCCACATCTCGGTGGTGGAGCCGCAGTCGGGGCAGTGCGGATGCTCGCCGGATATGTATCCGTGGGAGCTACAAATGGAGAAAGTCGGCGTTATGGTGACATAGGGCAGGCGGAAGTTCTCCAGCGAGCGGCGCACCAGGGTCGCACAAGCCTTGCCGGTCGACATCGCCGAACCCATGTAGAGATGCAGCACCGTTCCGCCGGTGTATTGGGTCTGCAGGTCCTCTTGGGCTGCAAGTGCGGTGAAAGGATCGGGAGTGTGCGCGACGGGCAGTTGCGAGGAATTGGTGTAATACGGTTCTTCTGCGGTGCCGGCATGCAGTATGTCTGGATAACGCTTCAGATCTTCGCGGGCGAAGCGGTACGTAGCGCCCTCGGCGGGTGAAGCCTCGAGGTTATAAAGGTGCCCGGTCTTCTCCTGGGCGTCGACAAGCAGTGCGCGAACCCGCTCGAGCAGACGCAGAACCTGTGCGTGGCCGCGCGTATCGGTGAGATCGTAGGCATTGGAAGTGAAGTTGCGGATCATCTCGTTGCAGCCGTTGACCCCGATGGTGGAGAAGTGGTTATCCAAGCTGGGTAGCCAACGCTTGGTGTAGGGGAAAAGACCTTTGTCCAAGCACTCGTTAACAAAGGCGCGGCGGCGCTCGAGCGTGTCGACGCCGAGATCTACCAGCTCTGCGACGCGCGCCAATAGCGCCTCCTCGTCGCCGCGGTAGAGGTAGCCCAGGCGTGCGCAGTTGAGCGTGACCACGCCGATGGAGCCGGTCAACTCGGCCGAGCCGAACAAGCCATTGCCGCGCTTTAATAGCTCGCGCAGGTCCAGCTGCAGCCGGCAGCACATGGAACGAATCATGCCTGGGTCTAGATCAGAGTTGAGGAAGTTCTGGAAGTAGGGCAGCCCGTACTTCGCGGTCATACTAAACAACGCCTCGGCGTTCTCGCTGTCCCAATCGAAGTCCGGGGTGATGTTGTAGGTGGGGATAGGAAAGGTGAAAGGCCTACCGTCCGCGTCGCCGGCGGACATCACCTCGATGAAGGCACGGTTGATGATGACCATCTCCGCCTCCAAGTCGCCGTAACAGAAGTCGACGGGCTCGCCGCCGATGAGCGGTACCTGGTCGCGTAAGTCGGCAGGGCAGTGCCAATCGAAAGTGAGGTTTGTAAATGGCGTCTGCGTGCCCCAGCGGGAAGGCACGTTCAAGTTGAAGATGAACTCCTGCATGTGCTGGAGCACCTGGCCGTAGCTGAGGCTATCCAGCCTCACGAAAGGCGCCATGTAGGTATCGAAGCTGGAGAAGGCCTGCGCGCCTGCCCACTCGTTTTGCAGAGTGCCCAGGAAGTTGACGATCTGTCCGCACGCGGAGGAAAAGTGCTTCGGTGGTGCTGAAGCGATAGTGCCTGGAACGCCACCGAATCCCTCTTCTAGAACTCGGCGCAGTGACCAGCCAGCGCAATAGCCGCTGAGCATGTCTAGATCATGGATGTGAATATCACCGGCTCGGTGTGCATTTCCCGCGGCTGGCGTAAAGACCTCATCTAGCCAGTAATTGGCGGTTACTTTGCCAGCGTTGTTAAGAATCAACCCTCCTAGCGAGAAATCCTGATTGGCATTGGCGTTGATGCGCCAATCGCGCCGGCTCAAGTACTCTTCGATGGAATCTGCGACGTTAATGGTCCGTGAACCCATGTAGTTCTTCCCTTCGTTATGAAAATGGAGCGCTGGTACAGCGAAAAGCTCGCTGCCTTTCCAGCTCTGATGGCATGCCCAGGCGTGTATGTGGGGAATTAGGTGGCAACTGCAGTCATGTGGGAGGACTTGCGGCAAGCCGGGATGCCAAAAAGCCACCACGCAGCGCCGGGCGACACGAAATAACATAGCTGTAATTTCTGCCGGGGCGAGCAACTAAAACACAAGATATTCGCACTAATGGGTTTATCGTTTCTATATATAGTGGTTCGAATGTTGAAACGCCGACGGGGCGTGTGCCTATTTAGTGGATGTGATTGTTGTCCCTATAGGCCTCGCCTAATGCCCGATTTTGGGTGGGGATCAAAGTTCCGGGGAATTTGTCACAGGCGGGCTTGGGTGGGGTGTGGCGTCGTCAAGCGTTGCGTAATTGACTGCCTGCGGTGATGGAAAGAATAGCCAGGTAGATGGAATTTGGATGTTTTGCGTGTCGCTGCTATTGTTCGAAGAGGTTTCGCCTTCATGTAGGGCGAAAAGTCTGATCGATTAATCGGCTTGAATGGCTGATTGATGTTCTGGACATGCGGAAGGGCCCCGGAAAAGAGCCCCTATTTTTGCGTGTTTGGGCAGCATCGGTCAGTTCAGCCGAAGTCATACAGAAAGACTAGATTTATGCCAACTATTCAGCAGCTGGTCCGTAAGGGCCGCCATGATAAGCGCTCCAAGGTCGCAACCGCAGCGCTGAAGGGCTCCCCTCAGCGTCGTGGCGTTTGCACCCGCGTTTACACCACCACCCCGAAGAAGCCGAACTCTGCACTGCGTAAGGTCGCTCGTGTTCGCCTGACCTCCGGTATCGAGGTTTCCGCGTACATCCCAGGCGAGGGCCACAACCTGCAGGAGCACTCCATGGTGCTCGTCCGCGGCGGTCGTGTTAAGGACCTCCCGGGTGTTCGTTACAAGATTATCCGTGGCGCACTGGATACCCAGGGCGTTAAGGACCGCAAGCAGGCTCGTTCCCGCTACGGTGCAAAGAAGGGACAGTAATCAACAATGCGTAAGAATGCTGCTCCGAAGCGTCCTGTAGTTAAGGACCCGGTATACAACTCCGAGCAGGTCACCATGCTCGTGAACAAGATCCTCCTCGATGGCAAGAAGTCCACCGCAGAGCGCATCGTCTACGGTGCACTCGAGGCTTGCCGTGAGAAGACCGGTACCGACCCAGTCGGCACCCTGGAGAAGGCTCTGGGCAACATCCGCCCGGACCTCGAGGTTCGCTCCCGCCGTGTCGGTGGTGCTACCTACCAGGTGCCAGTTGAGGTTAAGCCGGCTCGCGCTAACCCCCTCGCTCTGCGTTGGTTGGTGACTTTCACCCGCCAGCGTCGTGAGAACACCATGATCGAGCGTCTCGCTAACGAGATCCTGGATGCATCCAACGGTCTTGGTGCTTCCGTGAAGCGTCGTGAAGATACCCACAAGATGGCTGAGGCAAACCGCGCCTTCGCACACTACCGCTGGTAATTTTCCAGCGTATGCCTATGGTCCGAGCAACGTAATAGTTTTGCTGAACAGTTCCACCCGCTTTCTGCGGTTGAAACTGCAAACATAACTTCATATCGTTGCTCGGGCCATTTTTCTAAGCTGGTGTCTTCTCCTTGTGGGCAGACGGCTAGCTTGGGGAGGCGGGCTACATAAAGGTGTATTAAGGTGCACCGCTGGAAGTTTTAGTAGCCCTGCGGCTGCTAAGACGGCCGAGACGTGGCAAAATTAATAAAGACCTATCCATGCGGACGGATTGGTGCTGGAACCTCGCTTTGAAAGCGGGGAACCGGCGCGAAGCGTCCACGATAAATAAGTTGGGGTAAAACCGTGGCACAAGAAGTGCTTAAGGACCTTCACAAGGTCCGCAACATCGGCATCATGGCTCACATCGATGCTGGTAAGACCACCACCACCGAGCGTATTCTCTTCTACACCGGTATTAACCGTAAGGTCGGCGAGACGCACGATGGCGCATCCACCACTGACTGGATGGAGCAGGAGAAGGAGCGCGGTATCACCATTACCTCCGCTGCTGTTACCTGTTTCTGGGACAACAACCAGATCAACATCATCGACACCCCGGGGCACGTTGACTTCACCGTTGAGGTCGAGCGTTCCCTGCGTGTCCTGGATGGCGCTGTTGCTGTCTTCGACGGCAAGGAAGGCGTTGAGCCACAGTCCGAGCAGGTGTGGCGTCAGGCTGCTAAGTATGACGTTCCGCGTATCTGCTTCGTCAACAAGATGGACAAGCTGGGCGCTGACTTCTACTTCACCGTTCAGACCATCATCGATCGCCTCGGCGCTAAGCCACTGGTTCTGCAGCTGCCAATCGGCGCTGAGGACGACTTCGACGGTGTTGTTGACCTGCTGAACATGCGTGCCATCACTTGGCGCGGCAAGGTCGAGACCGGTGCTGAACCGACCATCGAGGAGATCCCTGCTGACCTGCAGGAGAAGGCTGAAGAGTACCGCGAGAAGCTGCTCGAGGCTGTTGCTGAGTCTGACGAAGAGCTTATGGAGAAGTACTTCGGCGGCGAGGAGCTGACCCTTGACGAGATCAAGGCAGCAATCCGCAAGATGACCATCAACTCCGAGATCTACCCGGTTCTGTGTGGTACCGCTTACCGCAACAAGGGCGTTCAGCCGCTGCTCGACGCAGTCGTTGACTTCCTTCCGAGCCCGCTGGACGTCGGCGAGGTCATTGGCCACGCTGTTGGCAACGAGGAAGAGCAGGTTACTCGTAAGCCGGCTGTTTCTTCCCCGTTCTCCGCACTGTCCTTCAAGATTGCTGCACACCCGTTCTTCGGCCAGCTGAACTTCGTTCGCGTTTACTCCGGCCAGGTCTTCCCAGGCACCGAGGTGCTCAACTCCACCAAGGGTAAGAAGGAGCGCATCGGTAAGCTGTTCCAGATGCACGCCAACAAGGAGAACCCTGTTGAGCAGGCTGACGCAGGTAACATCTACGCAGTTATCGGCCTGAAGGAAACCACCACGGGCGACACCCTGTGCGACAAGGACAACCCAATCATCCTCGAGTCCATGGACTTCCCGGAGCCGGTTATCAAGGTTTCCATCGAGCCAAAGACCAAGGCTGACCAGGAGAAGCTGGGTACCGCTATCCAGAAGCTCGCTGCTGAGGACCCAACCTTCACCGTCGAGCTGGATGAAGAGACCGGCCAGACCGTTATCGGCGGCATGGGCGAGCTCCACCTCGACGTTCTGGTTGACCGTATGAAGCGCGAGTTCAAGGTCGAGGCAAACATCGGTAACCCACAGGTTGCTTACCGCGAGACCATCCGCAAGACGGTTCAGTCCCTGGACTACACCCACAAGAAGCAGACCGGTGGTTCTGGTCAGTTCGCAAAGGTCATCGTCACCATCGAGCCTTACAACCCGGACCCAGAGACGCTGGAGGAGGGCGAGTCCGCAACCTACAAGTTCGAGAACGCCGTCACCGGTGGTCGCGTTCCGAAGGAGTACATCCCTTCCGTCGACGCTGGTATCCAGGACGCAATGCAGTACGGCTACCTCGCTGGCTTCCCGCTGGTTAACATCAAGGCAACCCTCGAGGACGGCGCTTACCACGACGTCGACTCCTCCGAGATGGCCTTCAAGCTCGCTGGCTCCCAGGTTCTGAAGGAAGCTGTTGCTAAGGCAAAGCCAGTCCTTCTTGAGCCGGTCATGGCCGTTGAGGTTGTTACCCCTGAGGAGTACATGGGCACCGTTAACGGTGACATCAGCTCCCGTCGTGGCCAGGTCTTCGCTATGGAAGACCGCTCCGGCGCAAAGGTTGTCAAGGCAAAGGTTCCGCTGTCCGAGATGTTCGGTTACATCGGCGACCTGCGTTCTTCCACCGCTGGCCGCGCAAACTTCACCATGGTCTTCGATTCCTACGCTGAGGTTCCTTCCTCCGTTGCAACCGAGATCATCGAAGAGCGCACCGGCAACAAGGCCTAACTAGCCTTAAGGCAATCGCCACCCCCTCACGCTTCAGCCCCGCATACGGCTGGTAGTCTTTGCCAGTAGATTCCAGTTGCGGGGCGGGGCAAGAGCTTGCAGCTTTTCTCCCGCGTGAGGCAACTGGTTGGGTAGCGGTTGGCTGAACTTGCACTTGCAAAAAGTGTTGGTTGAGCCGGCCGTTACCCTCCCAGGATCCGTTATCAGATTCTTGTCGAGGGTCAACGACCGCACAACATGCGCGGGGTTACCTCCTATTTAGGCGGTTTGAAAAAACTGCGGCATAAATCTAGGATCGTGTAACTGGCACGTAAAGAAAGCGTCATTAGCGCTTCGGAGTTTTCGTTCCAAGTGCCAATGACATTAACCAACCACGTGGCTGCCTATGCAGCCGCCATAGAGTCCAGGAGGACAAACAGTGGCAAAGGAGAAGTTCGAGCGTACGAAGCCGCATGTTAACATCGGCACCATCGGACACGTCGACCACGGCAAGACCACCACCACCGCAGCGATCACCAAGGTTCTGGCTGACCAGTACCCTGAGGAGAACACCGCTTTCGCATTCGACATGATCGATAAGGCTCCTGAGGAGAAGGAGCGCGGTATTACCATCAACATCTCCCACGTTGAGTACTCCACCCCGAAGCGCCACTACGCACACGTTGACGCTCCGGGCCACGCCGACTACATCAAGAACATGATTACCGGTGCTGCTCAGATGGACGGCGCTATCCTGGTTGTTGCTGCAACCGATGGCCCGATGCCGCAGACCCGCGAGCACGTTCTTCTGGCTCGCCAGGTTGGCGTTCCTTACATCCTCGTTGCACTGAACAAGTGCGACATGGTTGACGACGAGGAAATCATCGAGCTCGTCGAGATGGAGATCCGCGAGCTGCTCGCTGAGCAGGACTACGACGAGGAAGCTCCGATCGTTCACATCTCCGCTCTGAAGGCTCTTGAGGGCGACGAGAAGTGGGTACAGGCTGTTGTCGACCTCATGCAGGCTTGCGATGACTCCATCCCGGATCCGGAGCGCGAGCTGGACAAGCCGTTCCTGATGCCTATCGAGGACATCTTCACCATCACCGGCCGCGGTACCGTTGTTACCGGCCGTGTTGAGCGTGGCTCCCTGAACGTCAACGAGGACGTTGAGATCATCGGTATCCAGGAGAAGTCCATCTCCACCACCGTTACCGGTATCGAGATGTTCCGCAAGATGATGGACTACACCGAGGCTGGCGACAACTGTGGCCTGCTTCTGCGTGGTACCAAGCGTGAAGAGGTTGAGCGTGGCCAGGTTGTTATCAAGCCGGGCGCTTACACCCCTCACACCCAGTTCGAGGGTTCCGTCTACGTCCTGAAGAAGGAAGAGGGCGGCCGCCACACCCCGTTCATGGACAACTACCGTCCGCAGTTCTACTTCCGCACCACCGACGTTACCGGCGTCATCAAGCTGCCTGAAGGCACCGAGATGGTTATGCCTGGCGACAACGTCGAGATGTCCGTCGAGCTGATCCAGCCGGTCGCTATGGACGAGGGCCTGCGCTTCGCTATCCGCGAGGGCTCCCGCACCGTTGGCGCTGGCCGCGTTACCAAGATCATCAAGTAAGAGCATTTGCTTGAGCGTTTAAAGTAACGCCCTTTAAAGCCACCGCTTTCCCTTTCCGGGAAGGCGGTGGCTTTTTGCGTGTCTTGCTCCCGCGCCAGTTAAGCTATGAGCCATGCTTGATCCCACACGCATCGACCGCACCCTGCAGGCTCTGAAAGCTGCGTGGGAAGGTCAGCCGGAGCTGCCCTTGGGCACGCTGTTTGCAATGCTGGCCAACCAAGGCCTCGGATGGGGTGCTGACGACGCGGATATGGTTCGTGCGTTGGAGCAAATGGCGCGGTTGCATCCACCGACACTGCCGCTTGGCGACGGCCGCGTGGAGGAAGGATTGTGGCTACTCGTCACCCAGCGTGAGCGCGTGACTATTGACGAGGCAAATGTGGTCATTCGCCGTACCAGCGATGATGGTCCGCGGCAGCCGGTGGCGTGGCAGTACTCGGCTGTTCGGCCAGTGGGGCCTGGTCGACCTCTTGTTATCAAGGACTCGGAGTCCATCGAACATCGCTTTGGCGTAGTGGAGTCAATTACCCGCCTAAAGCAAGATTCACGCCAGCTCAGCGGGTTGAAAAGGCGCAACGTAGGGGAGCGGGCGTGGCTTATCCGCACCGAGCTGGAAACCATCCTTTTGGACCACGGCTTACATGCATTTAAAATTGCACGGCGCTGCCTGCAACGTGCTGACTATTCCTGGAAGCAGATTCTGCAGTGTAGTCCCGGGAAGCCTTTGCAAGTATCGCTGTCACGTGGGGTTACGCATGAATTTGGGGCGGTCACCGAGGTACTCCTCGCTGAATCCGCCCCTGATGCCGCCGATGGCTACATTGACTAGTCCTTCAGTGCCTTAACCTGGCTAAAGTGCAGCTTGTACACGGTATCTAGATTGGCGTCGGGAAAAGCTGAGCGGAAGTCCTTCTCGCTGGTTTCGACAGCCTTGGTTAGCTCATCTAGTGGCATATCCGCGCTGGCTTCTATCTTGTATTGCAAGGTCGGCCGCGCACGGTCATAGGCCACCAACCGGTGAACCTTCTCGACTCCGTCGAGAGCATCAAAGCTTTTGGCCACGGCACCAGCAATAGCTTGCATATTGGTGGAAATGGCGCCTTCATCATTCGAAGAATCGGATGCGACGTTGTTGAAGCGCCGGTGGCGCAAGTTCGCCACGATGAGCCAGATGCCGGCTACCGCTAGGAGCATGGTGGCTGCACCCAGCGCTACCGGCCACCAATTAGCGCTAGGCAGTGCTGCCCAAGCGTCGTGATCAACCCAGCGTGCCAGGGAAGTGGCGAAGGGAACCTCAAAATGGATGAGGATCGGCCAAAGCCCTAGCGCAATGAGGACTACGGCGATGAGGAATAACAAGAAACGGTCGAATGCTGCCAAGCCCTTAGACATGATTATCGACCTCCGGGAGATTTTCTGCCTTTACTTTTAGCTGTGGGGCGCGCTCCAACGAGGAAAGGGCTTGCGATACAGCCTCTTCCACGCGGCTGACCAATAGTTTGTCCTTAGTGTCGCCGTTGACGGTGATATCGACGCCGATCTTCTTCTTGCTGATTACTGCGCGGCTACGGGCAGCACTGACGCCGGGCACGCGGCGCGCAGCGGCTGAGGCTGCGCGCGCGATGTCTACCGAGCGCAGCCACATCGAGGCGGTGTCGGAGGAGAGCCTGGTATGTGTCTTTTTGCGTGGTTTGAACACAGCAATGAGCAAGATAAGGCCAATGGCAATAGCGATGCCGCCGCCTATCAGCATCCAGGTTTCGACCGCGTCCTGTGACATCACGTCGATGAAAGGCTGCAGCCAGGAATTGGCTTTAGTGCTGACAGCCCACGTTTCCCTTCCGAGAAAAGCTGCGGCGCCCAAGCAAACGATTCCGAGGACAACGGCCCATTTACGGGCTGCAGGGGATGCCGCCGGCCTTTGGCCAAAGCCCTGCGGGAGAGCATCTTTCTTATCCATCCTGGCCCCCTCTGTACATCGGGTTGATTGTGATTTCGCGCAGTGGCTGTGGACGGGGCGCTACAACATGCCGAACCGGCGCGGTACCTTGCAGTGAGGCCTGGCGGACAGGTGCTGGCTCGGGTACGCGGACTGTGCGCAGCGCAACCGGGCGGGGAGCACTTACCGGACGCGGCTGCAGCGGCCGAGGAACGGCCACGCTGCGCACGGCGACGGGATTGGGAGCGGTGACAGGGCGGACGTGGTTAGGCGTGGGCGCCGTTACCTGCAAAAGCCTAGTTGGCTCCGGGGCGCGTACGGACGCGACCTGAAGCGGAGCGCTGTCAGCGTCGATAGAGCGCACCGGTTGCGGGGCAGGCGCATCTATATTGCGTATTGGCACCGTATGGTTGGTGGTTATCGGTTTAAGCTGGCGCTCCGGAAGTGACCGCGGAGTGATTGCCCGTGGCGTTTGTCGCGCGTCGACGGCAGGGCCTGACACGCGCGCGCCCGGTACTGCTGCGGCAACGGTGACGTTGACGCGGGTGGTGCGGTAGCCGGTGTAGGCCGCAACCCATTCCTCGATGGCTTTGCGGGTCGACTTCGCTACGTCCGTGACAGGACTCGGCCAGGTCACCGCGATCGAGGCATCCACCGCTAGCACCTCGGAAGCAGGATCGCTCTGGATAAGCAGGCGCGGAAATGCGCGCCCAGCTAAGCCGGCGAGCTTGGCGTCGATGGCTTCGGTCCCGGGGGCGGAAGCGATGGCGCTAGTGACAATGTGTTCGAGAGCCTTGTGCGTAAACCGCAAGGTGCCATCAGTGCGCTGTTGTGGCGTGGCAGATGGCATTATCCCTGCCCTTTATCCTTGCCGATAATTCCATACCACACGGCGGTGAGGTCGATACGGCCGTCGAAGTGCGCACCTACAACACCACCGATGGCGGCAAGCAGGATGGCCAACACCGTGGGCCACAGGCCAAGGTGGATGAAAAAGGCCAAAACCAGACCGGCAACAATGCCCAGCGTGGAGTAGTTCTTCATAATTTTCCTTCTTAATCTTCCAGTGCGCTGCTTAAAGCATCAGCCACGACGACATCAACGCGTTGCAGTCCCGGGCAGGCCTCGAGCGCCGCGGTGCGGGCGGCGTCCGCGATTGTGGCAACCGGAATGCGCTTCGCGACGTCGATTACAAGGTGTACCTCGATATGGCTATCGTCGCGCGGACTCGGGCGCTTTATGCCGCCGATGCGCTTGCCGGGGTAAAGCAACGCAACTTCGCCGAAAGAACCGGGATGCAGCTTGGCGACGCCCTGGATGCCTGCTACTGAGTCGACGATGCGATGTGCAGCAGCGGCATCTAGTTCAAAGCGCTCCGGAGTGGACTCCATCATTTAAATAACTGCCTTAGTCTTTGAAAGGCCTATTCCTGGCCCTGTGCCAAAGCGTTGTTGGAGGCCTGCTCGCTGGCAGTGTCTTCCTTTGGCAGTTTGACGTCGTGGACCACAACGTCAACGCGCTCAACGCCCAGGCCGGTCATGCGCTCGACAGCATTCATGATGTTGCGGCGGATAGCCTCAGCCAGCTCGTGGATAGCAACACCGTACTCGGCGATGATGGCAACTTCGATGGTGGCAACAGCGTTGTTGACCTGAATCGTTACGCCCTGGCGTACATCCTCGGATGCGCCGAAGGACTCACGGATGGATCCCATCATGCGTGCGCCGCCACCGCCCAGTGCGGCAACGCCGGAAACCTCGCGGGCGGCGATGCCAGCGATCTTGGAAACCACGGCGTCGTCGATAGTGGTGGTGCCGTACTCGGTTTCCAGGTTCTTGTTGACCTCCGGGGCAGCAGCGGCGGTGTTTGCCTGCTCGGTGGAAGTTGCTGCGTTCTGTGCGGTGTTCTGGGCAGCGTTCTGATCAGTATTCGCTGGGGTATTAGCGGTCATTGTGCTTATTCCTTATCTATAGGGACTTGATTGCGGGAAGTTTCGCCTTAACAAGAAAGCTACCTTTCCGAGCCTATATCTGAATGCGGACATTGTGGGGTGCTGAGGTGCAATCTTTTGGAAAACGTGACTTTGCACACGGTTTGGAAAAAAGTTTGGAAAACGCGCGATTACATGCTTAAATACAAGGGTTGCTTTAACACAACGGCGTTTGGAAATCGTGGGTGAAACACCCCCGATATTCAACAAAGTTGCTGGTAAAGCGAACATGACACCTTCGCAGGTGGGCACTTTTTAAGTGTGTGCCGAGAAGGTCATTCAATCGGGCTAGGTCCGCGTTTAGTAGAGACATCCCGAGCGAATGGACCGGAGAAGGGGCATGGCAAATAAACAGCGGCAGTATATGAATTGGATTTGTGCCTCCACGTGTAATGCGTGAGGAACCGTCCTCTTTCTATAGAACTTTGACTTACGGGTCTTGTACCCCGTCGAAAGCACTGCAACCAGGTTTATTGCCAGGTCGCAACTTTTGGTCGTCATGACAGTCAGACAACTGGCGTTGCGCCCAGGCCCTAGAGTCCGGACAACGTTATAGAGAAATCGAGAAGCAATTCCCACCGCTTCACGCCCCGGATACGCCGGGAATGTGAATGTGGGGTAGCGAGGAAGAGGATAAGCGTGGCGGGACAAAAAATCCGCATTCGGCTGAAGGCCTATGATCACGAGGCTATCGACGCTTCTGCAAAGAAGATCGTCGAGACCGTTACCCGTACGGGTGCTCGTGTTGTTGGCCCAGTGCCGCTCCCAACCGAGAAGAACGTATACGCCGTTATTCGTTCTCCGCACAAGTACAAGGACTCTCGCGAGCACTTCGAGATGCGCACTCACAAGCGCCTCATCGACATTCTCGACCCGACCCCGAAGACCGTTGACGCTTTGATGCGCATCGACCTTCCGGCCAGCGTCGACGTAAACATTCAGTAGTGTAAAGCGATCGACGAATAGATATTTGGTGGAGAACTAACAATGAGTGAAAACGAGATCAAGGGCATTCTGGGCAAGAAGCTCGGCATGACCCAGATCTTCGACGAGGAAAACCGCGTAGTACCGGTTACCGTCGTTGAAGCTGGGCCGTGCGTTGTTACCCAGATTCGCACCGCAGAAACCGATGGCTACAACGCCATCCAGATCGCATTTGGCGAAATCGACCCACGCAAGGCAAACAAGCCTGCCGCAGGTCACTTCAAGAAGGCTGGCGTAACCCCACGTCGCCACGTTGCCGAAATCCGCATGGATGACACCTCTGCTTACGAGGTTGGCCAGGAAGTTACCGCTGACATCTTCGAGGGCATCACCTTCGTTGACGTCACCGGCACGACCAAGGGTCACGGCTACGCTGGCGCCATGAAGCGCCACGGCTTCGCAGGTCAGGGCGCTGCCCACGGTAACCAGGCTGCTCACCGCCGCGTCGGCGGCATCGGCGCCTGCGCTACCCCGGCTCGCGTCTTCAAGGGCACCCGCATGGCTGGCCGCATGGGCCACGACCGTGTGACCACCCAGAACCTGAAGATTCAGAAGATCGATGCCGAGTCCAACCTGCTGCTCATCAAGGGTGCTATCCCTGGTGCACGCGGTGGCCTCGTCACCGTTAAGACCGCAGTGAAGGGCGGTGCACACGCATGAGCAACCTCAAGCTAGACGTCCAGACCGCTGAGGGTAAGACCAACGGCTCTGTCGAGCTGCCAGCAGAGATCTTTGACACCGAGGCATCCATCGCTTTGATGCACCAGGTTGTCAACGCTCAGCTTGCTGCTGCGCGCCAGGGCACCCACAAGGCAAAGACCCGTGGCGAGGTTTCCGGTGGTGGCCGTAAGCCTTTCCGCCAGAAGGGCACCGGTCGTGCACGCCAGGGCTCGATCCGCGCACCGCACTACGCAGGTGGCGGCATCTCCCACGGCCCGGTTCCGCGCGACTACGCACAGCGCACCCCTAAGAAGATGATCAAGGCTGCTCTCTTCGGTGCACTGTCCGACCGCGCTCGTAACGAGCGTATCCACGTAATCGAAGAGCTCGTCCCGGGCCAGACCCCGTCCACCAAGGCGGCTAAGGCTTTCATCGAGCGTCTGACCGAGCGCAAGAACGTGCTGCTCGTTGTTGGTCGCGAGGACATCAACGCTCGCCGCAGCGCCAACAACCTGCCTAACGTCCAGATCCTGGACGCAGGCCAGCTGAACACCTACGACGTCCTTTACTCTGACGACGTTGTGTTCTCCGTTGAGGCTCTG
This sequence comes from Corynebacterium sp. HMSC076D02, assembly GCF_001813815.1. Classification (NCBI taxonomy): domain Bacteria; kingdom Bacillati; phylum Actinomycetota; class Actinomycetes; order Mycobacteriales; family Corynebacteriaceae; genus Corynebacterium; species Corynebacterium sp. HMSC076D02. The sequence goes on along the minus strand of NZ_KV814043.1, from coordinate 325,842 downwards.
CACACCTTCGTCGCTCGCGCTCAGGGTGCGAACGAGGAAGTTAAGGAGGAGAAGTAATGGCTAAGCTCGCTAACCCGCGTGACATTGTCATCGCACCGGTCGTTTCCGAGAAGTCCTACGGCCTGATGGAGCAGAACGTCTACACGTTCTACGTCTCCACGGACTCCAACAAGACCCAGATCAAAGATGCCATCGAGCAGATCTTCGGCGTAAAGGTTGACTCCGTGAACACCGTCAACCGTGCAGGTAAGCGTAAGCGCACCCGCACCGGTTTCGGTCAGCGTAAGTCCACCAAGCGCGCTTATGTGACGCTTCGCGAAGGCAGCGACTCCATCGACATCTTCGGCGGCGGCGCTTAAGCGCCACCGGAGAGCCGAAAGGAAAAGGAAGAATTATGGCTATTCGTAAGTACAAGCCGACAACTCCGGGTCGCCGCGCATCCTCCGTGTCCGAGTTCGAGGAGATCACTCGTTCCACTCCGGAGAAGTCCCTGCTGCGCCCGCTGACCAAGACTGGTGGTCGTAACAACTACGGCCGCATCACCACCCGCCACATCGGCGGTGGCCACAAACGTCGTTACCGTCTGATCGACTTCCGTCGTACGGACAAGGACGGTATCCCGGCAAAGGTTGCTCACATCGAGTACGACCCGAACCGCACCGCAAACATCGCTCTTCTGCACTACGCAGATGGCGAGAAGCGCTACATCATCGCCCCTAAGGGCCTGAAGCAGGGCACCATCGTTGAGGCCGGCGCTAACGCCGACATCAAGGTTGGTAACAACCTGCCGCTGCGCAACATCCCAACCGGTACCACCATCCACGCTGTGGAGCTCAAGCCGGGCGCAGGCGCTAAGCTTGCTCGCTCCGCTGGTGCTTCCATCCAGTTGCTGGGTAAGGAAGGCAAGTACGCAATCCTGCGTATGCCGTCCTCCGAGATCCGCCGCGTCGACATCCGTTGCCGCGCAACCGTGGGTGAGGTCGGTAACGCTGACCAGATGAACATCCGTTGGGGTAAGGCCGGCCGTATGCGCTGGAAGGGCGTTCGCCCGACCGTCCGTGGTGTCGTCATGAACCCGGTTGACCACCCACACGGTGGTGGTGAGGGTAAGACCTCCGGTGGTCGCCACCCTGTGTCCCCATGGGGCAAGAAGGAGGGTCGCACCCGCAACCCGAACCGTTACTCGAACAACATGATCGTGCGCCGTCGTCGCCCGAACAAGAAGCGCTAAGAGGAGGTAAACAATGCCACGCAGCCTTAAGAAAGGCCCGTTCGTCGATGAGCACCTCCTCAACAAGGTGGATGCTCAGAACGAGGCTGGCACCAAGCAGGTCATCAAGACCTGGTCTCGCCGCTCGACCATTCTGCCTGACTTCATCGGTCACACCTTCGCCGTCCATGACGGCCGTAAGCACGTGCCGGTGTTCGTAGAGGACTCCATGGTCGGCCACAAGCTCGGTGAGTTCGCACCAACCAAGACCTTCAAGGGTCACATCAAGGACGATAAGAAGGGACGTCGATAAGCGATGAGTGAAACCATCACCTCCGCATCCGCAACGGCCCGCTACGTCCGCGTTACTCCGATGAAGGCACGCCGTGTCATCGATCTGGTTCGCGGCAAGTCCGTAGCCGAGGCACTTGCAATCCTGAAGTACGCTCCGCAGGGCGCTGCTAAGCCAGTCGCTAAGGTTGTTGCTTCTGCAGCTGCTAACGCTGAGAACAACTTCGGTCTAGACCCACGCACCCTGGTCGTCTCCGAGGCATACGCCAACGAGGGCCCGACCATGCGTCGTTTCCAGCCACGCGCACAGGGCCGTGCATTCATGATTCGTAAGCGCACCAGCCACATCACCGTGGTGGTCGAGAGCCAGAAGGAAGGGGCCAAGTAATGGGCCAGAAAATCCATCCTCACGGCCTACGTTTGGGCATCACTTCCGACTGGAAGACCCACTGGTTCGCCGATAAGGACTACGCGAACTACGTAGCCGAAGACATCAAGATCCGTCAGTACCTCGAGAAGGGCCTCGACCGCGCCGGCATTGCCGACGTCGTTATCGAGCGCACCCGTGACCGCGTACGCGTCGACATTCACACCGCCCGCCCAGGCATCGTGATCGGCCGCCGCGGTGCTGAGGCAGACCGCATCCGCCGCGAGCTCGAGAAGCTCACCGGCAAGATGGTCGCCCTCAACATTCTCGAGGTCAAGCAGGTCGACGCAAACGCAACCCTCGTTGCTCAGTCCGTCGCCGAGCAGCTGGTTAACCGTGTTGCATTCCGTCGTGCAATGCGCAAGGCTATCCAGTCCGCTATGCGCCAGCCGCAGGTCAAGGGTATTAAGATCCTCTTGAACGGTCGTCTGGGCGGCGCCGAGATGTCCCGTACCGAGCGCTACCACGAGGGTCGCGTTCCGCTGCACACTCTTCGCGCCGAGATCGACTACGGCACCGCAGAGGCTCACACCACCTTCGGCCGCATTGGCATCAAGGTGTGGATCTACAAGGGTGACGTCGTCGGTGGCGTACGCGAATCCGAACTGAACGCTCCGGCGCAGGGCCGTGGCCGCGGTGACCGTAACGGTCGTCCGCGCCGTGGTGGCCAGCGTCGTCAGCGCGCACAGCAGAAGCAGGAGGGCTAATCCATGCTGATTCCTAAGCGCGTTAAGTACCGCCGCCAGCACCGTCCTACCCGTACCGGTGTTTCCAAGGGCGGTAACCGCATCAACTTTGGTGATTACGCAATCCAGGCTCTCGAGCCGGCTTACATCACCAACCGTCAGATTGAGGCCGCACGTATTGCCATCAACCGCCACGTCAAGCGTGGTGGCAAGGTGTGGATCAACATCTTCCCGGACCGTCCGTTGACCCAGAAGCCGCTCGGCGTTCGTATGGGTTCCGGTAAGGGCCCGGTTGAGAAGTGGGTCGCCAACGTTAAGCCGGGCCGCGTCCTCTTCGAGATGTCCTACCCGAACGAGGCCACCGCAATTGAGGCACTGCGCCGCGCAGGCCAGAAGCTTCCTTGCAAGGTCCGCATCATCAAGAAGGAGGACCAGTTCTAATGGCAACCGGTACCCCCGCCCACGAGTTCCGTGAGCTCGACAACGCTGAGCTGGAAAAGCGTCTGCAGGATGCGAAGGAAGAGCTGTTCAACCTTCGTTTCCAGAAGGCTACCGGCCAGCTGACCAACAACCGCCGCATCGGCACGGTTAAGCGCGACATTGCCCGCATCTACACCGTTCTTCGCGAGCGCGAGCTGGGCCTGTCCGTAGTTCCGGGAGCTGAGGCTTAATCATGAGTGAGGCAAACGTGAACGAAGTAAAGAAGGAGCGCGGTGCGCGCAAGACCCGCATCGGTATCGTAGTTTCCGACAAGATGGATAAGACCATCGTCGTCGAGCTCGAGGATCGCAAGCAGCACGCGCTTTACGGCAAGATCATGCGCTCTAACAAGAAGGTTAAGGCACATGACGAGAACGAGACCGCCGGCGTCGGCGACCGCGTTCTGATCGCCGAGACCCGCCCGCTGTCTAAGGACAAGCACTTCCGTCTCGTCGAGGTCGTTGAGAAGGCTAAGTAAAACCTAGCTTTTCAACACTTAAGCCGGCCGAGCTTTTCCTCCTTTAGGAAGAAGGCTCGGCCGGCTTTTCATATGCGCGTATTTTTTAAGCGTTCGTCGCGCTGCCCGGTATAGCAACGTATCTAGCGTGGTCTCCCAGTAGACAGTGTCGATGCCGACACCGCGGTCGTCGCAAAGCGTGTCTGCTCTATCGGCATAGCGGGATAGTGCCGTCATACTCTGCTTGTTGGTAGACCAAGTCTTGGCCAGGATGGGGCATTTCAACCGCATTGCGGCGGTGCAGATATGGCGCACATACGCGTTAGTGAGTCCGTGCTTGCGCCATTCGGGCGCGGTGACCGCGGTGCTCACGTATAGGTAGCTTTGGCCCTGCCATTGATAGGGATAGTAATAAGCGCAGAACCCTGCCAACTTGTTGTTGCGGGTGACCGTGATGATGGTGGCCTTTTCGATCAACGACTCGTAATAGTCTTTGATTCCCGTATTCGCTCCCTGGCTGTCCCAGTCGGTCTGTCCAACGGCCGCGCGCTGCGAGAGCGGGGGAGTGAAGTCCTTGTCGCAACGAGTTAGAAGTTCGAAGAGTTCTTTTGCTTCGCCGACGGGAATCTGTCCTGGTTTGTAGTGGCCCATTAGCGTAGTCTCCAATCTCTTTAAAAGTGGTAGTTTGTAACGCATGGTAGAGACTATCGCTAAAACGCATTGGTCGCATCTATTAACACTGTGTGCCGGAATTATGACGTTGTATATGAATACGACCATGGTTGCGGTTGCCCTGCCAGCATTGACGAACTCACTAGGTGCGAGCCCCGCGGAAGCCGCATGGGTTGTCTCCGCATACAATGTCGCCTTCCTTGCGGTATTGCTGCCGTGCGGGCTCTTCGGCGACAGGCTCGGACATAAACGTCTACTCCTCTTAGGAAGCATGGTCTTTCTTGTATCAGCGCTCGTGTGCGCGCTTGCTCCGTCGGCCATCTGGCTCATTGTCGGACGTGCGGGCATGGGACTTGCGGCCTCGGTGTTTACGCCGATGTCGCTGGCCCTTTTGCCCACGGTGATAGAGCCTTCCGACATGGCACTGGCCAATAGTTTGTGGACCGCCGCCGGTGGTGTTGGCGCTCCTTTAGGTCCGCTCCTGGGTGGCTGGATTATTCATGCTTTAGGCTGGCGTGGCATCTTCTGGCTTGACGTCGTTGTCATCGCCCTTGTCTTTTTCGGCTGTAGCCGACTGCCGAAGGCAAGGGCTGTTCCTTCCCATCCGGTGCTGCCTTGGGTACAGATCTTGCTCTCTGCCTTTGGTTTCCTTGTTCTCACGGTTGGCATGATTAACGTCGGCGGCAAGGTCTCATTTAGTGCGGTTTGGTTACCAATTCTGATTGGGTTGGCTGCTTTGGCACTGGCCCTGGTCTTCGGCGGAAGGAGCGATCAAGCGCTCGTGGACTTGGGGCTTTTGAACAATCCGCGCTTCCTCGTGAATACTGTGACCCTGTTCTTTATCAACTTGGTGCTTTTCGGGCTGCTTTATGTCACTCCGCACTACCTGCAGAATATCTTGGGCAACTCGCCTGCCCGGGGTGGCTTGATGCTTATGCCTTTGGCCGGCACTGCCATCGTTGGCGCCTTGGCAGCCGGGCTGTTGGTGCGGCGAAGCAAGATTGGGCGGTGGCTTCTGCCTAGCTCGATTTTCCTCGTCGCCGGGGGGCTGCTGGTTGGTGCGTTGACGAGTCCATCCAGCGGATATGGATATTTGGCCGCGGGGTTAAGCCTTGCCGGCTTTGGTGTGGGGGCGGGTCAATCCTTGGCTTTGCAGGAGGCGATGGCGCAGGTTCACCCGGAGCGCCGGGGAAGTGGTGCCTCGTTGGTTAATACAATTCGGCAGCTTGGCTCGCTCCTAGGCGTTGCTTTCATCGCCTCACTCGTAATTAACTTGGCAGGCGAGCCGGCTAGCGACGCCTCCTATATCCATGCGATGGATAGCGTCTTTGTCCTGTGTAGCGCTGCTTGTGTTTTAACGGGATTTGCGTTGTTATTCATGCACACGAGGCAGCAGAAATTATAGAGTTAAGGCATGGTGTCACGTCCTTTAGAATCTTCGTCTTCGGACAATCTTGGGCTTAATCGTCGCGACCGAAAGAAACTTATGACGCGGCGCGCGATCCGAAGTGCGGCGCTCGAGCTTTTTGCAGAGCGTGGATATGACGACGTCACCGTGGCTGAAATTACCGAAGCCGCTGATGTCTCAGCGATGACCTTCTACCGCCACTTTGGCACGAAAGAAGCCGTTATCACCAGTGTCATCATCAGCCCCGAAGCAACAAAGGTTCTGGTGGACATCGCGCAGATGACTGATTATAAGAACTTGGAGGCAGCGCTCCGCGAACTCTTCAGCGATGCCGATGCGTGGGGAGGACAGCTCGCAGATCGAGTCCTTCTGTTGCGTGAAAATCCTTCGTTGCTGGGCCATATCTGGCAGCACTCGGACCAGTGGGTGGACTGCGTCCTAGCTGAGACGGGCACCAGCATTATCGACCGCACCCGTGCCCGCAGTCTGATCGGCATCTTCATCGAATGCATCGCAGGTTGGTCCGAGCGCAGGGATTTTCCAAAGAACGCCGGCCTCAAAGAGCTTTTAATTCAGACCATCCCAGCAACTCTCGCGCCGCATCCGAGTTAACGACCCCCGAGCGGTCTCTGCTCGCAAAGACAACCTTTGAAATAGTCTTTAAGAAAACCTGCTCACCGCGGAAGTCGTCGGGTCGTAGTGCACGCCGGCACGCATTCCCGTCCAACCAATGAACGGTTCTGCGCTTAGCGTGATGGGCTTGTGCACGTGCCCAAGCACCCACGTCGCACCGCTTTCTTGCAGATCCTCTAGCTTGCACGGCAGGCAAGGCTTACGGCTGAATTCACCGTGCACAGAGGTGTGAAGCAGTCCCAGGCCATTGAAGCTGGGGATTTCGATCTCTCGTGGGTCAGGGTCGGTGGCCACGCCGCAGGTCCACGCCTGCACACCGTCGATTTCGAAGAAGTGCGGTTCGGTCCCGTGCGCGATGATTCCTTCGGGCCATTTATAGTCATGGTGATCATGCGCGTTCCTTTTGTTGCCAGGAAGTGACGAGTACGAGGACGATAATTGAAGTTCCAACCCCCATAAGGGTCATTGCCATGGCCTCGGCGCGGTGGCCTTGATCGAATTGGTTCATGATCCAGGACGCGAGCAGGTTGATGTTGTTCCGGCGCACCAGCGAAGAATCACGAGTTCACGGAATCCTGCGAAGAAAGCCAGAATCCAGCCTGCTGCGATACCCGGTGTAAGCAAAGGCAGCGTGATCCGGAAGAAGGTCTGGTGCCCCTTGGCACCGGAGACCTTCGCCGCTTCGTAGACGGTGTGGGAGACCGCCGCGGCAGATTCGCCGATTTCCACAATCCTCACCGCCCTAGGGCGTTAAGCTAAAAAGCCGTCTCCTATTTCCTTATGTGTTTTGAGGTCTAATCATGCGCCGCTATGTTTCCTTACTCTGTGCTGCAGCCCTAGCGCTTTCTGGCTGCAGTAATTCCGGAAAAGACGACTCCGCTAAAGAAACAGAGAAGATGTTCAATACGATGGCGCCGCAAAGTTCAGCAGAGGCGGATACTCAAGAATCCACGGCGTCAGAAGAATCGAAGAAACCAGCGGTGGTCGTTGAAGACGGCATCTTGAAGATGACGGGCAAGGTTGTAAAGAAGAAAGGTCGTGAGACCCTAGGCTCGCATCCTGAATCCGGAATCCTTGAAAGCGAGCTCAACGGCGACTATTGGATCCTCGAATTTGACGCTCCGGGGGAGATCACCGGGAACAAGGCAGGTTACAAGGAAACCCGTGTGGTCGATAGCGGCTTCCTTGCATCGCACTACAGCGCGCACGAGGAAAGCCGCGAAAAGGCAGAGCCGTGGGTGGGCAAGCATGTGACGGTGTCGATCGCTGCTAACAACGTTAGTTGGCCAAGTGATCCCTCTTTGCCGATCGGCCTGCCTCGTGTGGGCACCAGCTTTGAAATCGAAGCTGCTGAATAACAAGAACTCCTTGTGGCTGCGCAGAGCAACTACAAGGAGTGCTTGATGTTTTTCGGGGAGCCAAAGGCAGTTTCGCCGATTAGTGCTTGACCGGAGTAACGCGGCCAGCCCGCCAATCCAGGAAGGCCATGGCGGCGCAGAAGATGTTGAGCACGGCGCTGGTGCCCAGGGTGAAGGTGCCTACCTTGTACATGGTGGTGCCGGCGGCGTCGAAGTTGTTGAAGATGATAAGCCAGCAGATCCAGCCGATGAGCGCGGTCAACGCAGCGAGGGCGGAAAGTGCGCGCAGGCCACGTGCGGGGCGTTCAGGTGGGGCGAAGGCTTTGTGCGCGGCGTCGACAAGAATGGCGAGCGCAACGAGGATACTCACGATGCCGGATAGCCACGTGGGCAGCAGGGCAGAAGTGCCCAGGACTACCGGGAAGATGAAAGACAGCGCCACGAAGATGAACGCCACGGTGTGAAGTATGGCGCTACGGCCCTGGTAGGAAGAAAACATTTAGGCCTCTTTCTTCTGAACATCTGCTTGCATGGCAAGCACTTCTGCGCGGTGCGGTGGCTGTGCGCCCTTGCGAGAGACGGTAATCGCAGCGGCTGCCGCGGCGAATTCCAAAATCTTTTTCCAGTCGTATTCGCTCAAGTGAGTGAGCTCTTCGGCCGTGAGGTTGCGGCGGGCGATCTCTGTGAGCAGCGCGCCCATGATGGTATCGCCCGCGCCGATGGTGTCGGCGACGTCGACCTTGGCGGAAGGCACATCGAACCGGGTCGTGCCAGCGCGCAACGTGAGGCCCTCGCTGCTGCGGGTAACCACCACGACGGGAACCTGCTTGAGGGCCTGCTTGCCCAGGAATTCCACTTCTTCCTCAGAAAGCTTCAGCACGGTGACGTGGGCAAGTAGCTCGTTGAGGAAGGCCTTGTGCTCATCGTTGGTATAGAACGGGCGGATATTCGGATCGAGCGCCACGATGCTGCCCTTAGCTGCGAATTGCTTGAGCAGTTCGCCATAGCGCGAAGCACCTGGCTCCAACGCGAGGGAAACAGTGCCGAAGCAGGCAATCTCGGCGTCGGAAAGCGTGGGCTCAACCAACCTATCTGCCGTGCCCTCCGTGTAGAAGGTATAGGACGCCGAACCATCATCACCGATGCTGGTCACGGCCAAAGTGGTGGGCTCTGGACCGCGCTGGACCATAGACGTGTCCACGCCTTCCTGCTCCAGCCTTTCCACCAGCGCGTTACCGAAACCGTCGGTGGAAAGGCGCGACTGGAAGCTGACCTCGCCGCCCAGACGCGCCGCCGCGATGGCCACATTGAAAGGCCCGCCGCCCAAAGCCGGCGTGAGGTCTTGCAAGCTACCTGGGCTGACGGGGACGAGATCGACGAGTCCTTCGCCACACACATGGATTCTCATGGATTCCATAGTATCGGTGATATGAACTACCGTCCGAACTTCCACATCGCGCCCCCGTATGGCCGTCTCAACGATCCAAATGGTGTCTTTCTAGATGGCGACACCATGCACGTCTATTACCAACACGACCCCTGCTTCCCACACGCGCCGAAGCGAACGGGGTGGGCGCATGCCTCGGCGAAGTACTCAGTGGCAGGCCCCTGGCGGCATCATCCGGACGTGCTTTCGCCTGACCTGCCCTATGACAAGGACGGCTGTTACTCCGGCGGTGCCGTGGTCGATGGCACCGACGTGTGGCTGTTTTATACGGGCAACCTCAAGGTGGATGGCAAGCGCATTTCTTCCCAGAACCGCGTGCGCGTTCTCGACCCTTCCGGCCCTGAGGGCGGCATTTATTATCGCGATGCCGCGAACCCGCTGATTCCCGATAGCGAGGAAGGCTTTACCGGGCACTTCCGCGATCCGCAGATTTCCCGGGATGAGCAAGGCTGGCGCATGGTCATCGGCGCGCAACGTGAGGACGAGAACGCTGCGGTGGTGCTCTACCGCTCGCAGGACCTTAAGAACTGGGACTTTGAGGGAGCACTGGATTTCGCGCTTGACGACGCCGCGCCGGGGCTTAGCCCCGAACTCCTACCGGGCGGATATATGTGGGAGTGCCCAAACCTTGTGGCCTTGACTGATAAGGCAACCGGTGAGTCTAAGGACGTCCTGGTCTTTTGCCCGCAGGGGCTTGAACCAGTCAAAGTAGATGGGCAAACGCACTACGCTTCTTCCGATCAGTGCGGCTACCTGGTGGGCAAGCTGGACGGCACCACCTTCCACGTCGAGCGTGGTTTCAGCGAGCTGGACTATGGACACGAGTTCTATGCCCCGCAGCTGGTTGGCATGAGCGATGGCCAAGCGCTGCTGCTCGGCTGGATAGGCCTTCCTACTCAAGATGACAAGCCCACCGTGGAGGAGGGCTGGGTGCACACCCTGACCTTGCCGCGCCGGGTATGGCTGGAAGACGGCGTGCTTTATCAATGGCCGGTGTGGGAGACGATTCCCGATGCTGCTGGTAGGGAGGGCTTCGGCAGCACGGTGAGTCTGAGCTCTTCGCGTGGCGGCAGCTATAGCCTGGTTGATGTTGAAGGTAGGGAACACCTGCGCTTTAGCGCAGGCGAAGGGCTGCTGCGCGTGAGTGTGGGCGATGACGAGCGCGTGATTGCCTGCCCAGAGGGCGAGGTCATGGCCATTGCCGATGGCTGCGCCGTGGAAATTTTGCTGGCGGTGGGCGAATCGCGGCGTCGGCAAGCGTATTTGGCGAAGGCGAAGCGCGATGGAGCGGCTGGGTTAAGAACTAAGTGACCGTTCAAACAGTAAAACTTGGTGAATTTTCCCTCAAATATGTCCGAGCTCTTGGCTTTTTGTCTGGAAGCTGTATCTAATGGTTCTAGGTTGATTAGCTCGTGAAAAGGAAAGGGAGCTTTGCCTATGGACCACAAGGAAGTTGCTGCACGGACCCTGCGTGCACTTGGCAGCGAAGAAAACATCATCGGCTTGGCGCACTGCGCAACGCGCCTGCGCATGGTGCTGAAGGATACGAAGAAGGTCGATACCAAGGCCTTAGAGGCTGACCCTGACCTCAAGGGAATCTTTGAAGCCGGTGGAATGTTCCAGGTCATCGTTGGTCCAGGTGACGTCAACGTTGTTTATAGGGAATTGAACGGCATGATCCACAAGGACGTTGCCGTTTCCACCGAAGAGCTCAAAGACATTGCCGCTAATTCCGGCAACTGGTTCTCCCGCGCCGTCAAGGTGCTCGCGGATATCTTCGTGCCGCTCATCCCGATTCTGGTCGGCGGCGGTTTGCTCATGGCACTGAACAACGTCTTGTCGGCTGAAGGGCTGTTCGGTGAGAAAGCGGCCATTGAAATGGTGCCGGCACTCAAAGATGTCGCTGGACTTATCAACCTGCTGGCTTCTGCCCCCTTTGCCTTCCTGCCCATTTTGGTGGGCTTTACTGCCACCAAGCGCTTTGGCGGCAATGAGTTTTTGGGCGCGGGTATGGCCATGGCAATGGTTATGCCGGACCTAGTCAACGGCTACAACGTGGCTGAGACCATCGAGGCCGGCGACATGGAGTATTGGAACATCTTTGGCCTCGATGTCGCACAGGCCGGTTACCAGGGTTCCATCCTGCCGATTCTGGTTATTGCGTGGATCCTGGCCACGATTGAGAAGTTCCTCCACCGCCACCTAAAGGGCACGGTGGACTTCATGCTCACGCCGTTGATTACCCTGCTGGTCACCGGCTTTATCACTTTCGCTGCCATTGGCCCGTTCCTGCGCACTGCCGGTGAGTGGTTGGGCGTTGGCTTGGCCAATTTGTATGACTTTGCAGGCCCTGTCGGCGGCTTCCTTTTTGGCTTGGTTTACTCGCCAATCGTCATCACCGGCCTGCACCAATCCTTCCCACCAATCGAATACATGCTGTGGGATCAAGGCGGATCTTTCATCTTCGCCACGGCAGCGATGGCGAATATTGCCCAAGGTGGCGCAGCCCTCGCGGTCTACTTCCTGGCGCGTAGCGAAAAGCTCAAGGGCTTGGCTGGTGCTTCCGGTACCTCGGCACTATTCGGTATCACTGAGCCTGCCATCTTCGGTGTGAATCTGCGCTTGCGCTGGCCTTTCTACATCGGCATGGCTGCCTCTGCAGTGGCCTCGACTCTCATTGCCATCTTCGACGTGAAGGCAACGGCACTCGGCGCGGCCGGCATCATCGGTTTCGTTTCGATGCGCCCGGAGGATTACAGTCAGTTCTTTATCTGTGCTGCAATCGCACTCGCAGGCTCCTTCATCGGCGCCTACCTTTATGGCCGCTACCTAGCCCGCAAGAACGGCTCCATTGATCCGGATGAGGTGAATCCTCCGGCAGCCGAGGCTCAAGCCGCCGCTGCCACCCCAGCTGCGGTAGCAGCCGAGGATGCCTGCACTATCTTCTCCCCATTGGAGGGCACCGCCGTGCCACTGTCTCAGGTCAGCGATCCTATGTTTGCCGGCGGCAAGCTAGGCCAGGGCGTGGCAATCGAGCCGACCGTGGGCAAACTGGTTGCGCCTGCCGACGGCAAAATCACCGTTACCTTCCCTTCCCACCATGCCTACGCCATTCGCACCAAGGACCCAGTGGTGGGCAATATCGATATCCTCATGCATATTGGCTTCGATACGGTAAACCTTAAAGGCGAGCACTTCACCTCCCACGTCACCAAGGGCGATGAGGTCAGGCGGGGCGATGTCCTCGCCGAATTTGATATCGACGCCATCAAGGCCGCCGGCCTTCCCGTAACTACCCCGGTGGTCGTCTCGAATTCGAAGAAGACTGGCCCTGTTCTTCCTACCGCGGCTTTCCGCCCCGGCGAACTCATTGGCTTCGGCACCGATATCTTTACTGTGGATCCCAAGCCCGATCCAGCATCCGCACCAACCACTGGCCATGCAGCTACACCTGCATCCACTGACGAGCCTGCAGGCACAACCCGTTAGCTTGAAAGAACAAAGGCCGAACTGAGGAGAACTCCTTCCCAGTTCGGCCTTTAACGGTTTAGCAATAGCGGCGCTCTCTGGGGCGAAAGCTCATCTTGAGCCCAAGCAAACTGTGACGCACCAGGGTGCCTATAGCAAAAAGCTGCGCCGGCCGGACCGAAGCCCGACCGGCGCAGCCAGTCTCAATTCAGTTTCCTACTTGGTAGGAAGGCTCTTGCTTAAGCGAAGAACTTGCGGCGTGCAGCGAAAGCGCCAGCGGCAACCATTGCAGCTACGGCCAGAGCAGCCAAAGCCTGTGCAACGGAGTTGGAGCCGGTCTCAGCGGACATACCACGTGCGGCTGCCGGGGCAGCGTTGCCCTCAGCGAGCTGACCGCCCTGGGCGATAACCGCATCCTTGTTAGCGTTCAGCATCTGCTCGGAAGCAGCCTTTTCCTCGGCGGTCGGTTCCTGGTTCTTGCGTGCCTCGTCCTTGACGTAGGTCTTGCCGTCCTGGGACAGGTACCAGGTGATACCACCAATCACCAGGGCTGCCGGAAGCGCCAACCATGCGAGCTTCTTCTTGTCGAAGCTTGGTTCCTGGGCATCAGACGGGAAAGCCTTGGCGTAAGCGTCACGCATCTCGTCGGTGATCTCTACATTCACCAGAGCCCGGTCGTTGACGTAGACAGTCGGATCCTTCATGCTCTGGTACCAAGTGTTGCCCTCGGAGTCTACCTTGGTGGCAGGAGCAGGAATTGCGGAGGTGTCCTGCTGCTCCTTCACGTACTTTTCTGCCTGCTCTGCGGTCAGGCGTACTGGGTTGCCTGCAACTGGCTTGGACAGCCAGCTACCGTCCTCCTGCTTGTAGTACTTGACGCCATCTACCTCGATGGGATCAGCAGCGACGTCGTGGCGTTCGACTTCACCGGCGCTTTCTTCGTTGGTGTTCGGCTCTTCAGTGCTTTCCTCGCCCTCTTCATTGGACGGATTGTAGTTCTCAGCACCTGGTACATAGTTATCAGTACGAGTTGTGAGAGTAGATCCATCACCGTGCTCAGTGAACTGATTCGATTCGTTGTTGTCCTGAGCCTGAGCAACAGCTGCGCCACCAAAGGCGAGCGCGCCGGTCAGTACAGCAGCGGTCAGGGTCTGTGGCAAACGCTTCATGTGTTTCTCCTTCGGGAAATATGGGAAAGCGCAAAAAATGTCTTTCGCGACCCAAACAACAATAGTCACATAATTCACAGTTGTCACGCGGAAATCAGAAGTTAACTGTAATTTTCATGCGTTACAGCTGCGAAAGAATTGGATTATTAGAATGTTCGTGCGACCTGATTTGCACTGAGGAACGCTAAGGTGAGGTTTATATGTGCAGAGTGTGCCGATAGTTTTGGAGACTGTTTGTGTGTCGGTGCAATCGAAATAAAGGGCTAAGGGGTAAGCGGGTGTACTGGCGAAAATAAATGTGGAGGTAGGGGGCGTCGACAGGCGTCGAGCAGCGTTTTGGTAAGGACGCTGGCGTGTGGTTGAATGTATAGGTTGCAAAAGCTGGTCGGCCCGTAGTGGTGCGTTTCCGAACCGCCGGTCCGAGCCCCTTCGGCATAGTCCGTTGTCAAGGCTTTAGCATCGCAAGTTTGTAGACCGCGTGCGGTAAGGACGGAAATCTTACCGCACATCAATCCAGGTCAGGAGACCCATAGTGATTCAGCAAGAATCCCGTCTGCGCGTCGCCGACAACTCTGGTGCACGTGAGATTCTGTGCATCCGCGTTCTCGGTGGCTCCGTTCGACGCTTCGCTGGCATCGGTGACGTAATCGTCGCCACTGTCAAGGATGCTGTCCCAGGCGGCAACGTTAAGGAAGGCGACGTCGTTAAGGCTGTCGTCGTCCGTGCAAAGAAGGAGACCCGTCGTCCGGACGGTTCTTACATCCGCTTCGATGAGAATGCTGCAGTCATTCTCAAGGGCGACAACGAGCCACGTGGTACCCGTATCTTCGGCCCAGTTGCTCGCGAGCTTCGTGACAAGAAGTTCATGAAGATCGTTTCTCTCGCACCGGAGGTGATCTAGTCTTATGAAGATTCATAAGGGCGATATGGTGATTGTTATTTCGGGTCCTGACAAGGGCGCGAAGGGCAAGGTCATCGAAGCATACCCGAAGCGCGACAAGGTCCTCGTTGAGGGCGTCAACCGCGTGAAGAAGCACGTTGCTAACTCCGCTACCGAGCGTGGCGCCGAGTCCGGCGGAATCGTTACCCAGGAAGCTCCGATCCACGTTTCTAACGTTGCAATCGTTGACTCCGAAGGCAATCCGACCCGCGTGGGCTACCGTTTCGATGAAAACGGCAAGAAGGTCCGCATCGCACGTAGCAACGGGAAGGACATCTAATCATGAGCGAGAACTACACTCCGCGTCTGAAGACCCGCTACCGCGAGGAAATCAAGAAGACCCTGAACGACGAGTTCAACTACGACAACGTCATGCAGATCCCAGGTGTCACCAAGGTTGTTGTCAACATGGGTGTTGGCGACGCTGCACGTGACTCCAAGCTGATCAACGGCGCTCTCGAGGACCTCACCGCGATCACCGGCCAGAAGCCGCAGCTGCGTCGCGCAAAGAAGTCCATCGCGAACTTCAAGCTGCGTGAGGGTATGCCAATCGGCGCCCGCGTCACCCTGCGTGGCGACCGCATGTGGGAGTTCCTGGACCGCCTGCTGACCATCGCGCTGCCGCGTATTCGCGACTTCCGCGGTCTGTCCGATCAGCAGTTCGACGGCCACGGCAACTACACCTTCGGTCTCACCGAGCAGACCATGTTCTACGAGATCGACATCGACAAGGTTGACCGCCCACGTGGTATGGACATCACCGTTGTCACCACCGCTACCAACGACGAAGAAGGCCGCCGCCTCCTCAAGGAGCTCGGCTTCCCGTTCAAGTAAAGCGGCTTAAGCTTTTCGCCCTCACCTTTTGGTGGGGGCGTTTGGCGTTTTGTATGCCTACTCTGCCGGTGGGGTAACGGTCGTGACGCCTTCAAATTGCCAGCCCACTACTGCATTGCGCACGGAGGCTTCAAGGAGGTTGAGCGGCTGAATGCAGCTGATGGTGAGAAGGCGGCCTGGCATGGGGCCTTCGCCCCAGATTGTGGTGTCTTCGGCGAGGCCTTCTTTTACTGGGTCGTGCATGTCGGTGGCGCTGTAGACCAGCCAGTTGTCGCCGGAGTTTGCAGTGCGCAGGTAGAGCTTGTCGCCGAGGGCGACCTTGTGCTTGTTTGCGCCGCCGTCGTAGAGGTTGTTGAAGACACCGGGAACGCCGGCGCCGGTGTGTCCGGCGATGACGGTGATGTCTGGTGCATTAGTGCCTGGCAGCGAATACGGACGGTCCGCAGCGGTATAAGTGCAGGCCTCCGTCATCGTTTCCGGGTTAAGCGCGCCGTCTTTGACGCGGCAGGAGCCATCTTCGAATTCGGCATGGACCTCGATTGCAGGGATGAACATCTCAACTGCGGCGGAGGGCTCAATGACTGGAGCAGCTGCCACAGGGACTTGGTTGCTTTCTAGTCCTTCAGGAGGATCGACCACGTGATGCATCGTGGCGGCAAGAGCCACACTTGCAAGGACCGCACTTGCAAGGACACCAACCGTAATACGGAACTTGCCCGAGCTGGACCACAATTCCAGCGCGCGAGTATGGAGCGCCGGCGTGTTCGTTTCTGGCGCGCGGTGGCGGCCACCCGTGCTTTGCGACTTTGGTTGGGGGCTGCGCTTTTGGCGGTTAGGTAGTGGATTCGGCGCTGCTGCTGTTGATGTTGGTGTCTTCGGCGTCGTTGGTGTTGGGGGAGTGCGCCGCACGTAGGTGCGCTCGCCGTCGGGGTTGCCGTTGCCGGCGCGGCGGGTATCGATGGGTCTGCTATTGATGGGGCGGCGCTGTGTGCTGGCGCTGGTGCTGGCTGCCCGGGGGCGCGTGTGATCTGCGCTGCGAACTGGCAGATCGTGAGGATAACGCGGGGGCATGGGCGGCGGCTCCAGGGGGTGAGGGAGGTGGGTTCTAAAAGTAAGTGAATTTTCTAACTAACTTTAATCCTTGGCAGGCGTTAGCAACAATAACCGCGGAAAATACCCACGTGTGGTGGGCATAAAGTTGTTGGCGCAGCCTGGAATTTCGCTGTAGTGTTATCGCAGTTATAACTCTAGGTAAAGGAAGCTTCGTGTCTCTCAACGAATCTGCTGCAGCAGCAATCAAGAAGAAGGTGACTCTGCTCGACGAGTCCTTCGCCCGCTTCGCGGTACGTGCGATCTTGGCCGGCGTCTATCTCGCCATCGGTACCGGTTTCGCGGCCGTCGTAGGTCAGGCCGTCGACAAGCACGCAAAGGGCCTGGGTGCACCAGTCTTCGCCATGCTTTTCGGCCTTGGACTTTTCGCCATCGTCATCCTCGGCGCGGAGCTTGCTACCGGCAGCATGATGTACGTCGTCTACGGCGCTATCAATAAACAGGTGGGCTGGGACAAGGGCTTTTGGCTGCTCATCGTCACCACGTTTTTCAACTTTGTGGGCGCAGCCCTGTTTGCCGCCGCCATGGGTGTTTCCGCGAAGCTGGGGCACATCGACCCATCGCACCTCATCGCAACGCTGTCCATGGGCAAGCTGGAAAAGGGCCCAGGCGGCCTGCTGGTTGAGGGCATCCTCGCAAACTTCGTGGTCAACATGGCCATCGTCGGTGCTGTCTTTGCTAAGGACATCGTCTCGAAGTTCTTCGTCATTGTGCCGATCATCGCGTGCTTCGTGGGCCTTAGCCTCGAGCACGTCATCGCAAACTTCTGCTTGATGACGCTGACCTTCTTCTGCTCTAACCCACTGCCGGATGGCTTTACCCTGGGCGCTGTTCTCACCAACTGGTCGCTGGTTTGGGTAGGCAACGTCATCGGCGGCGGCTTCCTCATCGGCGGCGTTTACGCCTGGCTCAACAAGGGCCCTGAGGCTTACCGCGACTAAGCATCATCTTCTGCGCGCAGGATGCGCATTGCAACGACGAGTTCTGAGGAATACTCCCGGAGCTCGTCGATTAGGTTTTCACCCACAGCGCGCAGCTCGACGTCGTCGACAGGTTCCAGTGCATCGAGGATGAACAGCGCCGCAGTGGTGTCGTCGTGCAGCGCCGTGCGGGTGCACTGGCGCCAATTCCAGCGGCGGCATGTGACCCCGTTCGCATCGAGCCAGACCACCTCGCCCGGTTCGGGATGCTCGGTTACAGGCTCGCCTTTGTCCATAGTGGCGAAGTTCTCAGCACCAGTAGCTCGCACCAGCTGTGGAGCGGATACATAGGCGTTCAGGTCTTCGCCGCCGAAGGGGATCTCGTAAGTCACGGACAGCGAGTTATAGATGTCCGTGAGGCGGTTGATGCGAGGCAGCCCCTTTTCCGCGCGGCGTATGAGCGCCTCCGTGCTGTTGCGGGTTCGCGATGGCTTCGCGCCGAATCCTTGATAAGCCTTGCGCCATGCTGCGATGTGCGGGAAGTCCGTGACGGCGCACTTGCCCAAGCGTGCGCGGGCAACGTCTTCGGCGTTGCGCAAGAGCTGCTCCGAGTGGGCGTCGGAAGGCGCAGGCGTGATGCCATCGACGGCGATGAGCAGCGCGCGGTAGTCGGGACGTAAGGCCGCGACCTCGGGGCTGATGCTGGCGTCAGCAAGGAACTCGATGAGTTCCCCAGTACTGCGGATCTTTTTTGAAGAGTGGTTGCTCATCGCTTGAGTTCTCCTGGCTTGAGTTCACCTGCGTAGATGTTGAAACGATCGCCGCGGGCAAACCCTACCAAAGCCATGCCAGTCTCCCGGGCAGTCTCCACAGCGAGCGAGGATGCCGCGCTAACAGCAACGAGCATACCGAACCCGGCCATTGCTGCCTTTTGTACAAGCTCGAAGCTGGCGCGGGAGCTCATAACCAAAATAAGGTCGTCTGCGGGCAGGCGATCTTCAAGGAGCAGGTGCCCGATGACCTTGTCTGCTGCGTTGTGCCTGCCGACGTCCTCTCGCACAACGATGGGCTTGCCGTCTAAGGTGAATGCGCCGGCGGCGTGGATACCACCGGTCTTGCGGAAGAGCTTTTGCTCGGCGCGCAGCTTTTCGGGCAGCTGCGCAACCACGGCTGGGTCAATCTGGATGTTGGGGAGCGCGTAGCGCGATTTCTTGTTTAAATCCTCGATGGAGCTGGTGCCGCATACGCCGCACGCGGAGTTGGTGAGCGTAAGCCGCAGATCTTTTAGCCCAATGACATTCTTCTGGGCCAGATCGATATCCAGCAGGTTATAGGTGTTCATACCGTCCACGGTGGAACCAGCGCAGTAGCGGGCTTCGGAGACGTCGGCAAGCGTGGCGATATGGCCCTCAGAATGCAAAAAGCCATGAGCTAGCTCAATATCATGGCCCGGAGTGCGCATGGTGGTGGTCAGGGTCTGCCCGCCGACGCGAATCTCCAGCGGCTCCTCGCCAGTGACGATGTCGGCGCGGGTATCCACCTGGGTTACCTCCGTGCCATCCAAGTGAACCTTGGTAACAGCAAAGGACTTTGTTGCCCGGCCCGCCACTAGTTCAGCTCCGTCCGCAGTTTGGCGATGTTCGCGCGCGCCTCGTCCGAGTCCCGCGAGGCCAACCCAACCAAATATGCCGTCAGGGGAGCGGCCGGGCGCGAGGTGCTGTGTGCGACGTCGCGGGTAAGGTCGAGCAGCTCACGGGTCAAGGCAGTGGCATCTTGCTTGTCGACGCCGATTAGTTCTGCCGCTTCCTCCAACCACTGGTGGGCGGAGTGGATAGGGTCATTTTCTGCAGTCATGACGGCCACTCTAGTCCTCGAGAGTGACATGCAGCTTCGACGCTAAAAAAGATTTGGAAAACTGCAGGTTAGCGGGTAGTGTTGCAGTTCGGACTCACGTCGATGCTGTAGTGTGCCCAGATGGCAAATGAAATCTAGCCCTACAAGCTGCAGAAACGTAGAGCCTGAATCAAGAACTGAACATCATCAACTTTGTTGTAGGCCCCCCGCCGTTTCCGGCGGCCCGTTGTTTGTATCAAAGGGTGGCGAGCGCCTTGCGGTATTGACCGTGAGGAGCGTGAGTAGCCCGAAATCACACGGAAAACGCTTTGGTGGGTACGGGAACCGCAACGAGAAAGGTAACGGTCACTCACATGACCATGACTGATCCTATCGCCGACATGCTGTCGCGCGTGCGCAACGCAAGCCATGCGCACCACGACACCGTGTCGATGCCGACCTCCAAGATCAAGGCAAACATCGCCGACATCTTGAAGCAGGAAGGCTACATCGCTGACTACTCCGTTGAGGGTCGCGAGCTCGAGCTCACCCTCAAGTACAACAACCGTGAGCGCTCCATCTCTGGTCTGCGTCGCGTGTCTAAGCCGGGTCTGCGTGTGTACGCAAAGTCCACCAATCTGCCGAAGGTCCTTGGCGGCCTGGGCGTGGCTATCATCTCCACGTCTCAGGGTCTGCTGACCGACCGTCAGGCTCAGGAGAAGGGCGTAGGCGGAGAAGTTCTCGCCTACGTCTGGTAAGGGAGGATTGACACATGTCTCGTATCGGTCTAGCACCAATCGCCGTACCATCCGGCGTTGAAATCAAGGTAAACGGCCAGGAGGTCGAGGTTAAGGGTTCCAAGGGTACCCAGACCGTCGTTCTGCCAGAGCCAATCACCATCGCAGTCGAGGATTCCGTAATCACGGTTTCCCGTCCAGATGATGACCGCAAGAACCGCGCTCTGCACGGCCTGTCTCGCTCTCTCGTCAACAACGCAGTTATTGGCGTGACCGAGGGCTACACCATCAAGATGGAAATCTTCGGTGTCGGCTACCGTGTTCAGCAGAAGGGTAGCGACCTCGAGTTTTCTCTGGGTTACTCCCACCCGATCCTCATCAAGGCTCCGGAGGGCATCACCTTCGCTGTGGATGGCGCAACCAAGCTCTCCGTATCTGGTATTGACAAGCAAAAGGTCGGACAGGTCGCCGCTAACATTCGCCGCCTGCGTAAGGACGATCCTTACAAGGGCAAGGGCATTCGTTACGAAGGCGAGCAGGTCCGCCGCAAGGTCGGAAAGACGGGTAAGTAAGCAATGGCTAACACTGAAAACGCAAAGCGCACCCCAATCGGCAAGGACATCTCCTCCCGCCGTCGCGAAGCACGCGCACGCCGTCACTTCCGCATCCGTAAGACCCTGCGCGGCACCCCTGAGGCACCGCGTCTGGTCGTTCACCGCTCTTCCCGCCACATGCACGTCCAGGTCATCGACGACCTGGCTGGCCACACCTTGGTCGCAGCTTCCTCCATGGAAGCTGACGTTCGTGCACTCGAGGGCGACAAGAAGGCAAAGGCCGCAAAGGTTGGCGCCTTGATCGCTGAGCGCGCCAAGGCTGCTGGCATCGAGGCAGTTGTCTTCGACCGTGCTGGCTACAAGTACCACGGTCGCGTTGCCGCTCTCGCAGAGGCAGCTCGTGAAGGTGGTCTGAAGTTCTAATGATCATGGCAAACGGAAACATCAACGGAAGGAACGCCTAATGTCGGACCGTGAAAAGCGTGACGGCGGACGCTCCGCCGAGAACGGTCGTAATAACGACCGCAACAATGGCGGTCGTCGCAACGATCGTCGTAATCAGCAGGACAACGAGCGCGATAAGTACATCGAGCGCGTAGTCACCATCAACCGCGTCTCCAAGACCGTTAAGGGTGGCCGCAACATGTCCTTTACCGCTCTCGTCGTCGTTGGCGATGGCCAAGGCATGGTTGGCGTTGGCTACGGCAAGGCTAAGGAAGTCCCTGCCGCAATTCAGAAGGGTGCAGAAGAGGCTCGCAAGAACTTCTTCCGCGTCCCGATGATCGCCGGCACCATCACCCACCCGGTCGAGGGTCGCGACGCAGCTGGCATCGTCATGATGAAGCCTGCCGCACCTGGTACCGGTGTTATTGCCGGTGGTGCTGCACGACCGGTGCTCGAGTGCGCTGGTGTGCAGGACATTCTGTCGAAGTCCCTCGGCTCCGACAACGCCCTCAACGTCGTCCGCGCTACCGTGGACGGTCTCAAGCAGCTGGTTCGCCCTGAAGAGGTTGCCGCACGTCGTGGCAAGTCCCTCGAAGAGGTTGCTCCGGCCCAGATGCTGCGTAAGCGCGCAGGTCAGGAGGCATAAGCAATGGCTCTGAAGATTACTCAGGTAAAGGGCCTGGTGGGTACCAAGCCGAATCACCGCAAGAACATTGAGGCTCTCGGCCTCAAGAAGATCGGCCAGTCTGTTGTAAAGCAGGACACCCCGATCATCCGCGGCATGGTTCAGAAGGTACGCCACCTGGTCACCGTCGAAGAAGTGGCAGGGGAGTAAACCATGGCTGATATCATCAAGCTGCACGACCTGCGCCCATCCGCAGGAGCAAACAAGCCTAAGACCCGCGTCGGCCGCGGTGAGGCTTCCAAGGGTAAGACCGCTGGTCGCGGTACCAAGGGCACCAAGGCTCGTAAGCAGGTTTCCGCTGCTTTCGAGGGTGGCCAGATGCCGATCCACATGCGTCTGCCGAAGCTGAAGGGCTTCAAGAACCCGAACCACGTTGAGTACCAAGTAGTCAACGTTGCAGACCTCGCAGAGGCATTCGCTAACGGTGGCGACGTCACCGTTGCAGATCTCGTCTCCGCAGGCCTGGTTCGTAAGAACCAGCCGGTCAAGGTTCTGGGCAACGGCGACATCAACGTCAAGCTGAATGTCACCGCTGACAAGTTCTCTAAGTCCGCTGTTGAGAAGATTGAGGCTGCTGGCGGCACCGCCACCGCAACCAAGTAATCAACTGCGTTACTTAAAGCATTAAAGCGCCCGCTTTCCCGAGTGATCGGGAGGCGGGCGCTTTCCTTATTAGTTGGCTGGCAATCCTTACCTTAAATGTGGCTAAATAGCGCGTGGCTGGTAGGCTTGCATGGTCATAAGTGTTCAACCTTCCCCATGTTAGGGGACAGATGAGTTCCACCTCCGAGCGTTGTCACCTATTTTCCCTTAAATGTTGATAGCGCCGGAAGGCCAGGAGGATTTTGTAGTGTCCGCCATTTTGCAGGCTTTTAAGGACGCCGACCTGCGTAAGAAGATCATCTTCACCATCTTGATGATTATTGCTTACCGCATTGGCGCCCAGATTCCATCCCCGGGCGTTGATTACGCTTCGATCTCTGGTCGTTTGCGTTCTCTGACGGAGGAGTCCGGCAATCTGTATTCCGTGATTAACCTGTTTTCAGGTGGCGCGCTTTTGCAGTTGTCTATCTTCGCCATCGGCATCATGCCGTATATCACGGCTTCGATCATCGTCCAGCTGCTGACTGTTGTCATCCCGCACTTCGAGCAGCTGAAGAAGGAAGGCCAGTCCGGTCAGGCCAAGATGACGCAGTACACGCGTTACCTCACGCTTGCGCTGGCGTTGCTGCAGTCTTCCGGCATCGTGGCCCTGGCGGACCGCGAGCAGTTGCTGGGCCAGGGCGTTCCGGTTCTGGCTGAAGACCGTAACTTCTTTACCCTTATCGTTCTGGTCATCACCATGACCGCGGGCGCCATCCTCGTTATGTGGATGGGCGAGCTCATTACTGAAAAGGGCATCGGCAACGGCATGTCCCTGATGATCTTCGCCGGCATTGCAACGCGCTTGCCAACCGACGGCGTGGGCATCATGCAGAACAACGGCGGTCTGGTCTTCGCCATGGTCGCCGCGGGCCTTGTCGTGTTGGTCGTTGGCATTACCTTTATCGAGCAGGGCCAGCGCCGCATCCCAGTGCAGTACGCAAAGCGCATGGTTGGTCGCCGCCAGTACGGTGGTTCCTCCACCTACCTGCCGCTGAAGGTCAACCAGGCCGGCGTTATCCCGGTTATCTTTGCGTCCTCGCTAATCTATATGCCGGTGCTTATCACCCAGATCGTGAACTCTGGTTCCGGTAGCGTGCCGGATAACTGGTGGCAGCGCAACGTGATTGCGCACCTGCAGTCCCCGAGCTCCTGGCAGTACATCGTCTTGTACTTCGTCCTGACCATCTTCTTCTCTTACTTCTATGTCTCGGTGCAGTATGACCCTGCTGAACAGGCAGACAACATGAAGAAGTATGGTGGTTTCATCCCGGGTATTCGTCCGGGCCGCCCAACCGCGCAGTACCTCGGCTTCGTAATGAACCGTCTGCTGTTCGTAGGCTCCCTATACCTTGCGTTGATCGCTATTCTGCCGAATATCCTGCTGGATCTCGGCGTTGGCCATTCTTCCGCAAACGGCACCTCCGCTTTCGGTGGTACCGCTATTCTGATTATGGTCTCGGTTGCTCTGACTACCGTCAAGCAGATTGAGTCCCAGCTCTTACAATCCAACTACGAAGGACTTCTCAAGTAATGCGTTACGTACTCCTCGGCCCTCCCGGTGCCGGAAAAGGCACCCAAGCAGCAATCCTGAGCGAGAAGCTGTCTGTTCCGCACATCTCCACCGGTGATCTTTTCCGCGCCAACATTGGTGAGGGCACCCCGCTGGGCGTTGAGGCAAAGTCCTACATTGATGCCGGCAAGCTCGTTCCGACCGACGTCACCGCGCGCATGGTTGAAGATCGCCTTAACCAGGACGACGCTGCAAACGGCTTCCTGCTGGACGGCTTCCCACGCACCGTGGAGCAGGCCGACATTCTGGCCGAGCTGCTCGAGAAGAAGGGCGTCAAGCTCGACGGAGTTATCAACTTCGAGGTTTCCGAGGACGTCGTCGTCGAGCGCATGCTGGCCCGTGGCCGCGCTGATGACAACGAGGAGACCATCCGCACCCGACTCGGCGTCTACCGCGACGAGACTTTCCCGCTCATCCAGCACTACGGCGATGAAATCATCAACGTCAAGGCTGAGGGCACCGTTGAGGAAATCAACGAGCGTACCCTGAAGGCGATGGGCAAGTAATACGCCATGGGATTTAGACGCCGCAGCAAAACCATTCCCGCACGCACCCCAGGTGAACTGGATGCGATGCAAGCCGCCGGTGAAATCGTCGGCAAAGCATTGCAGGCTGTGCGCGCCGCTGCGGCGTCTGGCGTATCTACGCTCGAGCTCGATGAAGTAGCCGAGCAAACAATCAGGGATTTGGGAGCTACCCCCACCTTCAAGGGATACGAGGGCTTCCCGGGTTCCATATGTGCCTCCGTCAACGATGTCATCGTGCACGGCATTCCGGGCAAAGACATCGTGTTGACGGAAGGTGACTTAGTCTCCATCGACTGCGGCGCAACGCTCGACGGTTGGGTAGGAGACAGCGCGTGGACCTTCGGCGTGGGTAAACTGGCCCCCGAAGCATCTGCGCTTAACGACGCCACGGCATGGGTTTTGGCTGAAGGACTCAAGGCGATGGTCCCGGGCAACCGCTTGACGGACGTTTCGCACGCTCTTGAGCAAGCAACCTACCGCGCTGAAGATAAGTTCGGCGTCGATCTTTTCATCGTAGATGGCTATGGCGGCCACGGTATTGGCCACACCATGCACGAAGAGCCTTATCTCGCGAACGAAGGAAAGCCGGGCCGCGGCCCTCTCATTCAAGAAGGGTCCGTTCTCGCGATTGAGCCGATGCTTACCCTGGGCACAGAAGATAACGCCGTGCTTGACGACGATTGGACTGTGGTCACCCTTGACGGCAGCCTCGCCGCTCACTGGGAACACACCGTCGCCGCGACCGCTAACGGCCCGCGAATCCTTACTCGTCGCTATTAGCTGAAAATCACGGGGGAGGACTGGGGTCGCGTCGAGTATGCGGATTCCACGTGAGGGTCTATACTCGTTGCCATGTCTAAACTTCGCCCCCGCAACGTGTCCTCTAAGGCACGTCGTGCCCTAGTTGCCCCTATGACCGCCGGCGTCATGACCGTCTCCGTCTTGGCAGGCGCCCCAGCTGCTTCCGCACAGACCGTTCCTTCCATCGAGTCCATGAGCTCCGATGCGCAGTCACAGATTGATGCCCTGACCGCGGACGCCCGCGCACAGATCGATAACTTCGTTGGTCAGTCCCGCGAGCAGGCTTGGAACACCCGTAATCAGATTCTGGATCAGGTTAAGGTTTTAAACCCTGCTGCGGCAGATGCTATTCAGCCGGCTGTTGACGCTGCAGTCAACGCTATCTTCCCAGGCCTGATTGACCAGAAGAACGCTGAAGCACGTGCGGCACGTGAGGCGCAGGAGCGTGCGCACGCAGAGCAGGTTGCACGTGAACAGGCTGCGGCTGAGGCGGCTGCACGTGAGGCCGAGGCGCAGCGCAAGCGCAACGAGTTTGACCGCGGCCCTTGCCCGGCGGATGCACGCGTCTGCGTTGACCTGAACGGCAAGCGCACCTGGCTGCAGGACAACGGCAACGTTTCCTACGTAGCATCTGCGATGTCTGCTGGCATGGCAGGTCAGGAAACCCCGCGCGGCACCTTCTACATCAACCGCAAGATCAAGGACGAGATCTCCCGCGAGTTCGGTAACGCGCCAATGCCTTACTCCATGTACTTCACCAACTCCGGCCACGCCTTCCACGAGGGTTCCCCGGCTTACGAGTCCAACGGCTGCATCCACCTGCCGCACCAGGATGCTGTTCGCTTCTGGAACGATGTGCCAGTCGGCTCCAAGGTTTTCATCTACTAAGCATCCAAAGCGCAGACGCTTTGAATCTTTTCAAAGAGAATTCTCCCCGTGGAAGATAATTCCCCGGGGAGAATTTTTGCTTTATTGCCGCCTTGGCGCGTGTCGCTAAGAGTGCGCAGGTAGAGGAGTTTGTTTATTGCTCGCACGCAGCGTATGCTAGAGCGCTGGTGTATGTTTGCGGTCTTATTTACCGCGACGTCGCCAAGCAGTAGACACCAAACATGCAGGTGACACTCACTTGAAGTCACCTAGAAAAGTAGAGGTTATGGCTAAGGAAGGCGCAATCGAGGTCGAGGGTCGTATTATCGAGCCTTTGCCAAACGCAATGTTCCGCGTCGAGCTCGACAACGGACACAAGGTTCTTGCACACATTTCTGGCAAGATGCGTCAGCACTACATTCGCATCCTCCCAGAGGATCGCGTGGTTGTAGAGCTGTCCCCTTATGACCTAACCCGCGGACGCATCGTCTACCGCTACAAGTAAACACTGTAAGCCTCCTTACCCTCTGACATAGCGGCGCTATGTCTAGCCCACCTCAGGCTGCGATGGCCTGAGCCCGCACTGGTAAGTAGCCCACAGATCCGGCATCGGCCCGGGCGAAGTGCTGCATGGAGCGGGGCGGATAGGGAGAAAACCATCGTAACAACCCGAAAGGACACGCCACATGGCACGTCTAGCTGGTGTTGACCTTCCACGCAACAAGCGTATGGAGGTCGCTCTCACCTACATCTACGGCATCGGTCCAACCCGTGCCAAGGAATTGCTGGAAAAGACTGGCATTTCTCCTGACCTGCGCACCGACAACCTCGACGATGATCAGCTGTCGGCGCTGCGTGACGTAATCGAAGCTACCTGGAAGGTCGAGGGTGACCTCCGCCGCCAGGTTCAGGCTGACATCCGTCGCAAGATTGAAATTGGTTGCTACCAGGGCATTCGCCACCGTCGTGGCCTGCCGGTTCGTGGTCAGCGCACCAAGACCAACGCTCGTACCCGCAAGGGCCCGAAGAAGACGATCGCAGGAAAGAAGAAGTAATTCATGCCTCCAAAGACTCGCTCCGGCGCGCGTCGTACTGGCCGTCGCGTCGTAAAGAAGAATGTGGCCGCAGGCCACGCTTACATCAAGTCCACCTTCAACAACACCATCGTGTCTATCACTGACCCGTCCGGTGCTGTTATCTCCTGGGCATCCTCCGGCCACGTCGGCTTCAAGGGTTCCCGTAAGTCCACTCCGTTCGCTGCACAGATGGCTGCTGAGAACGCTGCTCGTAAGGCAATGGAGCACGGCATGAAGAAGGTCGACGTATTCGTTAAGGGTCCGGGCTCCGGCCGCGAGACCGCCATCCGTTCCCTGCAGGCTGCAGGCCTCGAGGTTTCCTCGATCACGGATGCAACCCCACAGCCGCACAACGGCTGCCGTCCAACCAAGCGCCGCAAGGTTTAAGGGAAAGGAAGAGGTAAGAAAATGGCTCGTTACACTGGCCCCGCTACCCGCGTATCCCGCCGTCTGCGCGTCGACTTGGTCGGCGGCGACATGGCATTCGAGCGCCGCCCGTACCCACCGGGACAGGCTGGCCGCAACCGCATCAAGGAATCCGAGTACTTGCTGCAGCTGCAGGAGAAGCAGAAGGCTAAGTACACCTACGGTGTTCTTGAGCGTCAGTTCCGTCGTTACTACGCCGAGGCTAACCGCCGCCCGGGCAAGACCGGTGACAACCTGGTCGTTCTGCTCGAGTCCCGCCTCGACAACGTCGTCTACCGCGCTGGCCTGGCAAACACCCGTCGCCAGGCTCGCCAGCTTGTCTCCCACGGTCACTTCACCGTGAACGGCAAGAAGATCAACGTTCCTTCCTTCCAGGTTTCGCAGTACGACATCATCGATGTTCGTGAGCGTTCCCAGAAGATGGAATGGTTCGAAGACGCTCAGGACCGCCTGGTCGATGCCAACGTACCGGCATGGCTGCAGGTTGTTCCTGAGACCCTGCGCATCCTCGTGCACCAGCTGCCCGAGCGCGCTCAGATCGACGTTCCGCTGCAGGAGCAGCTCATCGTCGAGCTTTACTCGAAGTAAACTTAGTAACCGAGTGCCCCGTTTGTGGCATTCGGAGAAGAGTGAATCTTCGAAACCTCAATCTTTACCCCTTCTACCGACGTCAAATAGCGGGCGTCGACAAGGAGATATTCAATGCTCATTTCCCAGCGTCCTCAGCTCACCGAGGAATTCATCGAGCCGTCTCGTTCCAAGTTCGTCATCGAACCGCTCGAGCCGGGCTTTGGTTACACCCTCGGTAACTCCCTTCGTCGTACCCTGCTGTCCTCCATTCCGGGTGCAGCAGTAACTTCCATCAAGATCGATGGTGTTCTCCACGAGTTCACCACCATCAACGGTGTGAAGGAAGACGTCTCTGAGATCATCCTCAACATCAAGGGCTTGGTTCTGTCCTCCGACTCTGACGAGCCGGTTGTTATGTACCTGAGCAAGGAAGGCCCAGGTGTTGTTACCGCGGGCGATATCCAGCCACCGGCTGGCGTGGAAATCCACAACCCGGATCTGCACATCGCATCCCTGAACGACACCGCCAAGCTGGACATGGAGCTCGTCGTCGAGCGTGGCCGCGGCTACGTTCCAGCAGCACCGACCTCTGGTGAAATCGGACGCATTCCGGTTGACCAGATTTACTCCCCGGTTCTGCAGGTCTCTTACAAGGTCGAGGCAACTCGTGTTGAGCAGCGCACCGACTTTGACAAGCTGATCATCGACGTCGAAACCAAGAACTCGATTTCTGCCCGCGACGCCCTGGCTTCCGCCGGCGGCACCCTGGTCGAACTCTTCGGCCTGGCTCGCGAGCTGAACAATGCTGCTGAGGGCATCGAGATTGGCCCGTCCCCGCAGGAGACGGAGTACATCGCGGCCTACAGCATGCCTATCGAGGACCTGAACTTCTCCGTTCGTTCCTACAACTGCCTGAAGCGTCAGGAGATCCACACCGTTGGTGAGCTCGCAGAGTGCACCGAGTCGGACCTGCTGGATATCCGCAACTTCGGTCAGAAGTCGATTAACGAGGTAAAGATCAAGCTGGCTAATCTGGGCCTGGCTCTCAAGGACACCCCTGAGGACTTCGACCCAACCCAGCTTGAGGGTTACGACGCAGAAACCGGTGACTTCAAGGATCCGTCTGCGGACGATTCCGAGTAAAGCACCACACTGACCTGCGGCCCGAGCTTATGCTCGCCGCGCGCTCACTTTATCCGCACACGAGGAGTACATAATGCCAACCCCTAAGAAGGGTGCCCGTCTCGGCGGCTCCGCTACCCAGCAGGCTCACCTGCTGAGCAACCTGGCTGCTAGCCTGTTCGAGCACGGCGCAATCAAGACCACCGATGCGAAGGCGAAGATGCTTCGCCCTTACGCTGAGAAGATCATCACCAAGGCTAAGTCCGGCACCCTTGCTGACCGCCGCGCAGTGCTGAAGCTCATCCCGCACAAGGATGTTGTTGCGCACCTGTTCGACGAGCTGGGCCCGAAGTTCGAAGGCCGTGAGGGTGGCTACACCCGCACCATCAAGCTGGAGAACCGTACCGGCGACAACGCCCCGATGTCCCAGATCTCCCTCGTTCTCGAGGAGACGGTGACCTCCGAGGCAACCCGCGCTACCCGCGCAGCTGCTTCCAAGCAGGCTGAGGAGGCTAAGGTCGAGGAGACCAAGGCTGAAGAGGCTGAGGAAGCAAAGGCAGAGGCAACCGAGGCAGAGGTCGAGGAGACCGCTGCTGAGGAGTCCGAGGAGAAGTAAACTTCTCTCGCCTTAACTAGGCCGCAGTACCACCTTAGGTGGGGCTGCGGCCTTTTGTTATGCTTTCTGGGCTATATGACCCCGACCTGAACGTATACTCTATGACCCCGCTGTTTACTGTGCTGTACGTAATCGGCATCGTCTCCGAGGCGATGACCGCTGCGCTGTCCGCTGGCCGGCAAAAGATGGATCTGTTTGGCGTCATCATGTTGGGCGCTGTCACCGCATTGGGCGGCGGCACGATCCGCGACATGGTGCTGGGCGCCTACCCGTTGACGTGGGTGGCGGAACCGCGGTTCCTCTTGGCCGTGGTGGCCGCCGCCGTCGCCACGGTTTACATGTCCTTCCTCATGCACTATTTCCGGCATGTATTCTTGGCTCTCGACGCCCTAGGTCTTGCGGTATTCAGCGTCCTTGGCGCTCAGAAGGCCTTGGAACATGGCCATGGGTTGGTTATCGCTGCCGTGGCTGCGGTGCTGACCGGTGTCTTTGGCGGTATTTTGCGTGACTTGTTGTCCGACCGTATCCCGCTGGTCTTGTCCGCGGAGCTGTACGCCTCCATTTCTGTTCTTGCAGCCTTTTCTTATGCGGGATTGATGGAGCTGGGGCTCAGCGCCGAGGTCGCTGGCGTCGTGACGGTATGCCTGGCGCTGGCGCTGCGCGTGGCCGCGATTTACTTCGGATGGTCGCTGCCGGTGTTTGAATACCGGGGAGCCGAACAACCCATGGACCCGCGCCTGCGCTTGTCTGCCCGCATTGTTCGGGATGGCGCCCGCAAGGCCAAGCGCAAAGCCGGCCAGGCCAAGGAGAATCTAAAGCACCCCAAGCGGGCTGGCTATGCCGCTTTGAGCAAGCTCGGCGTGAGCAAGAGCGCGAAGGGCCAGCGCGCGTCCCAGGATTGGGAACTCAATCGCGAGTGGAATGCCAACGACTAGGTAGGATCAGCATCCATGACTAACGTTCGCCTTCGCCTAGACCTGGCCTACGACGGCACGGATTTTCATGGCTGGGCCCGGCAGAAGGGCGAGCTGCGTACGGTGCAGCAGGTTCTCGAAGACAATCTTTCGATGATCCTGCGCCATGAGGTCGAACTGACCGTGGCAGGGCGCACGGATGCCGGTGTGCATGCGGCAGGCCAGGTCGCGCACTTCGACATTCCAGCTAGTGCACTCGAGCAGCGATCGATTGATGGGGACCCGGTAAAGCTCGTGCGTCGCCTAGCGAAGCTCCTTCCGGAAGATGTTCGCGTACATGACTGCCAGCACGCACCAGAGGGCTTTGACGCGCGCTTTTCGGCCCTTGAGCGCCACTACGTTTACCGCATCACCACGCATCCGCGCGGGGCATTGCCGACGCGCGCCCGCGACACCGCCGTCTGGCCGAAGCCGGTGGACATCGAGGCAATGCAGCAAGCCGCGGAGCAGTTGGTTGGCTTGCATGACTTCGCCGCCTTTTGTAAGGCAAAGCCGCATGCCACGACAATCCGCGACCTCTTGTCTTTTGAGTGGGTCGATGTATCTACCCCGAGCGAACCTCAGCTTTATGAAGCCCGCGTGGGCGCCGACGCCTTTGCTGGTCGATGGTTCGCTCCCTCGTCGGTTGCTGCTTGCGGGTAGGCGAGGGCTCCCGGGGAATCGACTTTGCCGCGGAGATGCTCGCTTTGAACTCCCGTTCTTCCCACATTCCGCTAGCGCCGGCAAAGGGGCTGAGCCTGATCCAGGTGGACTATCCGGCAGATGCTGATTTGGCGGCGCGCGCTGCGCAGACCCGTGACCGTCGCACTGCGGATGAGCTTTCGCTGGGTTAAGCTAACGCGTGGAATGACAAAACTAGGGCAGTAGGGGTGCTGCCTTGTTTGAGGGGGGAAATTCTGCATGTCACGTCCAATGCCGACGACGAAAGCACAGGTATCCGGGCATAAATTTTTGCAGCGCCGCGTGGAGCATGGCCTGGTACTTGGCGATATTCGCATGATTCATGATCCTTTAGCGAGCCGGCGCCGCGCCCTCATCTTTGGGATCATCGCAGTGTCGTTTCTGGCTATTGGTTCGGGAATGCTCGCGTGGCTCCAGCCCAATCCCAATCCGGGCGATGCACCCATCGTGCGCTCGCAGGAAGGCCAGCTTTTCGTTCTGGTTAATGAGTCCTATCATCCGGTGAGCAATTTGGCCTCCGCGCGCCTTATCGCGGGAGAGCCGGCGGCGCCCCAGGCCATGGGCAATGAGTTCTTGAGCAATGCGCGGCTTGGCACTCCGCTAGGAATTGCCGATGCCCCAGATTACTTGGCCGATCCTGCAACCCCGGCACAAGGCTGGGCGGCCTGTTATGCGGCCGCATCTGACGAGGACAAAGAAAATCCCACCACGATTGATGGGGAAGGCAGCCGGCCCGGGGAGACTGTGGTACTGGCCAACGCCAAGGTTGAGCACCTCCGCAGTGCGGAGGCGGCGTTGGTTTCCACAGGTGGCAAGGAATGGCTATTGACTTCGGCAGGGCGCGTAGAGCTGCCTTCTGCTGCCTCGACGCAGGGCCGCGTGCTACGCCGCGGCATTGGCGTGCGCGATGATTCCTATGTGTGGCAGATCCCGGAGGATCTGCTGAATGCCTACGCGGAGCTTCCGCCGCTGCGCTTTCCTGAGCAAACCCCGCAGATTTTAGACACCGGCGATGATCTGTGGGTGCGCGTAGGCGCAGGCGATGAGCAGAGCGTGGCCTCGATTACTCCTACGCAGGCAGAGATGCTGGCAGGCATGGGCGCCTCGCGCGAATCGGTCGATGGCGCCGAAGTCGCCGCGCTTTCCGACGCCGCGTTACCCTTCAACCTGCCCGCCAATTCATATGATTTCCTGTCTCCAGGTTGTGGTTGGCTCTGCGCGGATGAGCTGGGCGCAACGGTCTTGAGCCCCGCGGTTGAGGCAACTGTCTCTATTGCCAGCAAGGCCACTGCTGATCGGTTCGCTGGCTTGGAAGCCGGCGGGGTAGGAGTAGACAGCGGTCACGGTTTCCATGTGGTTTCGGCGACGGGTATCAGGCACTCTGTGGCACAAGGTGCACTGGTCGAAGCGCTGGGCACGACCACGCAGGCAAAAGTCCCGTGGGAAATCTTGCGGTTGCTGCCGGAGGGCTCTCCTCTAGACCGCGAAAGCGCCTTGGCGAGCCAGGGCAGCGATGAGGGAACCGAGTAGAGCGCCGGCTTCTAATTTCTAGTGCTGCTTGGCGCGCCGCAGCGTTGCGGCGAGCACGCCAGCAAGACCGAGCGCTCCAAGCAAAGTCATAAGTCGGGTTGGTGCCTGGCTGCGATGCACGGCAGCTGGATAGACGGTGACTGTCTTTTCTTCGTCTTCTGCCTCAGCGTTTTTGTCATTGTCTTGTGCCCGGTGAAAGGTAAGGGCTTGCAGCGGATCGATGAAGCCGTGGCCTGGCTCGGCGGCGGCATAGATACGCTCGCGCAGCTGTGCCGCTGAATCGTGCGGATAGCGTTGGGCGAGTAGCGCCACGGTTCCCGTGACCACTGGCGCTGCAAAAGAAGTACCGTGGAACTCAGCAGCCTGCTTGCCGTCGGTGGTTTTGGCTTTTGCCCATTGATTACCCGGTGCTAGGGCGAGCGGGACGTGGCCTTCGGCGCTTAGCTCTGGCGCTCCATTGCGGGCAGGAATGGAATAGTCCGCGACCTCGTGCGCGGTAGAAAGCGCGCCCACTGCGAGAACGGTATCCGCTTGTGCTGGATAGACGGTGTCTTCCTTGGTGCATCCATCGGAAGAAGCATTGCCCGATGCCGCAACTATGACCGTTCCTTCGTGCTCTGCGCGTTGGAGCGCGGCGTTGAGATCGTGGGTGTCGACGCGGTCGGCGGCGTCGCTTGGAACGCAGGAAACCACCGAGATGTTAATGACCTTGGCCTGTTCATCCAAGGCGCGGTTTAATGCGGCGGCCAAAGTCTCCAGCGTGCCGGAGGTACTTTCTGAGTCGGCAGCGCGGTGCCGATAGTGCGCGCTGGTTTGCCGGATGGATAAAATCTCCGCCCGCGGCGCAATGCCGATGTCATAGCCTGCGATGACGCCCGCAACCGCGGTGCCATGTACATCGCAGTCCCGCAAAGGATCTGGTTCTTCGGGCGTGACAAAGTCATCCACGCCGCGCAAAGCACGCAGCTGCGGGTGTGGGCTGATACCAGTGTCGATGATGGCAACTTTGATTCCCTCGCCCGTGGCAAAGGAATGCAACCGCGCCCGATATGCGCTTTGCTCCGCTGAGGTATGCGGTGACTGCGCTGCGGCAATCGGCTGTGCACAGGCGACGTCGGGTTCACGCGCCGACGCTAGGGTCGGCGCGGTAAATGCAGAAATTGCTGCTGCCGAGGGAAATCCCGCTAGCAGTAGTGCGGCGAGCTTTTTCTGGACGACTTTTGAGTTCACCATGTTGGGCCTATCCCAGTCCGCGGATGAGGAAGAACAGGCCTGCCACATGCGCGGCGAGCGGCAAGCACGCGGCCACCGCGATGGTTTCGGCGCGTTCGTACCAGGCAATCGTGGTGGGCTCAGCCGCTGCAATCTTGTGCGACCACAGCGGGGTAGAGGCCATCGCCGCCACAATGATGAACCCAAGCACGCTCATCACCCACAGGCTCCACGGAGCTGGATGAGCAAGCTCTTGCCAACCCCGTCCCACAAGCACCACAGCGGCGGTACCGGCCGCCAGCGCACACGTGGAAAGCGCCCAACTGGAGACCACCCGGGCGTGCCGCACGGAATGCAATACCGTGGCACCGGCTAAGGCCAGGCATAAAAGCTGTGCGAATAATGCGGCTACGGCGTCCGAACGGCTCAACGGCATTCCTGCTACAACCATGAGGCTGGGAATGCCGGCGATGGCTGCGCCGATGCAGATGCCCTCATATGCAAGCCCGGCGCGCTGTGCCCGCGCATCGACGTCGCTTTGTACCGAGTCGGAGACGTTGAGGCTTTGCCCAGCGGTGGGAAGTTGCGGGACCTTGAGCCCGGCTAGGTGAGTAGACAGTGAGGCGGCGTTCGCCAAGACAAAGACCATGGCCAGCAACAAACAGGCAGCACCGGCAGCAGGTACAACCTCGGGGGCTGTGGGACCAGCGAGTCCGGCGGACTGCGCGCCGGGTAGATAGCTGCCGGCCGCGCCAACTGCGAAAAGTATCGCGGCGGAGATGGTCAACATGGCCAGTCGGGTTCCGCCGAGTCGCGCCATATGGCAGGCACATAAAGCAAGAAGTGCGCCGGCGCAGGCGGCCCATATTCCCCACGGCATTTCATCTTGCGCGGGCGCAACAAACAGCCAGCCCGCTGCGCTAGCAGCAAGGATGAAAAGGCTCGTTATAAGCGTCGAACGCGTCCATAGCGCGAGGGCGAATGCGCCAAGGGCACACGCCGCTGCCGCCGCTGCGAGACCCGCGAGCGCCGCGATGATGCAGCTGGCGCCGAGCAAACCACAACTTGCCCACAGCGTGGCAGTGCGCGCGGGTTTAGCATCGGCGGCATCGTGTGCAAGTGCTTCTGCCGCATCGCGCACGATGGGCGCAGGCTTGTCAGTGACTTGCTCGATGAGAAGCAGACTGCCATCGTGCAGTGGCGTGCGCTCCAGAGTCGTGCTGAGCGCAATGGTCTTTCCACCAGCGGTGCTGGCTTGGAGCGGGACGGTGAAAATAGGGGCGTCGGCAAGCAGCAAAAGCTCGCCCAATGCCTCCCCGATACTGACGTTTAAGGGCAAACAAACGTCAGCCTCTTTGCGGAATTCACCGATGTTGAAACGAACCGTAAGCCGCACAGATTGTGTGGGCGCAATGCTTGGCACATGTTTCATGTGCAAAATCCTCCCCCGAGAATCCTGAAGGCGCCAAAATCATTGGCTTTTGCCTTCTCCCCCTTGCCTATAGGCACACATTGTGGCTTACTAGTGGCAACGTGTCCACCGCAGTCAGCATTTTGGTGTCTGCGTGTTTAGCCACGAAGGTAGCTGGGGGTGCTGCCTCGTGGTTTAGATAAGCAGGAAAAGCGGGTGGGCGCGGCACAAAAATCGGAGGGATTTTTTGGGGGGGAATTATGTCCATTCTTGGGCTTTCGCGCGAGAAAATTGTCGAACCTTTAGACAGCGCACTTCGCGAGCCGGCTCCGCCGCTTCCGCAGGCAGGCATTGATGCAGAGCCAGTTCCGGAGGCCGTACGCCCGCAGCCTGTGCCGCTGATTAGGCTGCTCATGCCGATTGTCATGGTGGCTGCGATGCTGGGCATGGTCGCGCTCATGGTGTTGGGAGCAGGGCCTAGCCGCCGCATTAGCCCGATGAGCTTGATGTTCCCACTCATGATGCTGGCCTCTGTGTTCATGATGATAAATCCGCAGGGTGGCTCCCAGGATCCGGATGAGACGCGGCGGACTTACTTGCGGCATTTGAAAGCGCTGCGGGAGAAGGTTCTTGAGGTCTCTGCCGCGCAGCGCGCGCATGAGGAACATCGCAACCCGGCGCCGGCTCAGGTCGCGGCGTTGGTGGGAAGCTACCGGATGTGGGAGCGCAATGCCGATGCCCCGGATGCATTGGAGGTGCGGGTGGGAACTGGCCCGATGTCGCTGTGTGTGCCTATCAACGTGCCGGACTCAGGAGCTACGGAAGACCTTGACCCAGTCTGTGCGGTCAGCGTGCGCCATACGGTCAATGCTTTGCGCACTTTGGCGCAGATGCCGGTGGTCATACAGATTCAGGCTTTCAATTACCTGGGGCTTAGCGGAGAAAATGCCGCTGGGGTAGCGCGCGCTATGGTGACGCATTTGGCTGTGGCACATGGCCCGGAAACGCTGGGAATTGAGGTTTATCCGCAGGCCGGTGGGCAGTGGGAATGGGTGAAGTGGTTGCCCCATGCACGCGCGCCGAAAAAGGCGCGCTTTCGTATCGTGCTTGTCGACGCCACCGCAATCCCACCGCATGAGGACCTTTGGGCAGAAGAGGAAATAACGGCCTATATCTGTGTAGGAGTGCAACGCTTTACGCCGCTTGGTCAAAGGGCCGAAGAAGACGGCATCTTCTTGGTGGCCGATGAAAAGCTACAGGTAGTAACCGCCGCCGGGGAGGAAGTTCTCGGTGTGCCGGACATGGTTTCGGCACCCGATGCTTTATTGCTTGCCCGAAACTTAGCGCGCTTTCGCAGGCCAGATTCTTATCGCGGGATTAGGACTCGCAAGCACAAAAATGACCTTCTGGATCTGGTCGGGGTGCGTGATGTGGATGAGCTTGCTACCAGCGGGATGTGGCATGGCCGCGTCGGGGAGCAGCGGCTGAAAGTGCCGATTGGCTTGGACGAGGTTGGGCAGCCGGTCTTTCTCGATTTGAAAGAATCTGCCCAGGGCGGAATGGGCCCACACGGGCTATGTATCGGCGCCACTGGCAGCGGCAATAGGGAATGTGGGTTTGGGGTACGATAGGGCGTATGACAGCGACTACAGCACAGCGTGCGGCGATTTACGCACGTATTTCGTTGGATAAGCAGGAAGAAGCCGGTGTGAAGCGGCAAATTCACCTCGCCACTAAGCACGCTGAGGCTGACGAGGCTAAGGTGGTCGCCACCTACGTGGACAACAACATCTCCGCCTTCTCTGGCGACCCTCGCCCTGATTACAACAAGCTTATTCACGCCATCGAGAACCGCGAGATTGACGTTGTTTACGTCTACGCACTCGACAGGCTGACCCGTCGCACCAAAGACACACTGGCGCTCTTTGAGTTGTGCGAGAAGCACAACGTCACCGTCAAAGCGAACCGTGGCTACAACATTGACCCTTCAGACCCTGCATCGCGGCTCACTATCGTGATTCTTGGTCTGATTGCTGAGCAGGAGTCTATTGATCGTGCTGCACGTATCCGAGCTGCCTACGAAGACCGGGCCCGGACAGGGCGGCCTAAGACAGGCGGGCGGCGTATGTTCGGCTACGAGGCTGACGCTGAGACCATCATCGACGAAGAGGCCAAGGCTATTCTCGACGCCGCCGCGATGGTCATTGCTGGAAAGACTCTGCGCGAAACCGTGCGCGAGGTTTTTCATGCACGCAGTCTTACTGCGACTTCAGGCAGGCCTATGTCGGCGCCAACGCTGCGAGACATTTTACTCAACCCACGCGTGCGCGGCTTGAGTACGTTCAACCCAACTGACCCGGATACGGGGAAACGTCTTGTTAAAGATCGCAAAATCATTGGTAAAGGCAACTGGTCTGCGATTATCGACGAGGTTACAGGTGAAAAGCTCGATGCAATCTTGCGCGACCCGTCGCGGCGGCTCTCACATAGCGGTAACGCACCGCGCTATTTCCTCGCTTCTGTCCTGACCTGCACCTGCGGAGAACCGATGTATTCGCGTAGTCGGCGGAACAAGGATGGTAAACCTCGTCGTTTCTATACCTGCAAGCGCTCTGAGCCGGGCGGTACCCATGTCTCTATCGGTGCTGAGGTTGATGATCTTATCGAAGCTGTCATTCTTAAACGCATGGAGCAACCTGACGCCGTGGATGCCTTGCGTAAGGCCTTGGCGCCAGAGAACAACACCCTTACCGAACGACTCCTAGAACTTTCAGGACGGCGAAACGCGTTGTTGGCCAAGCGTGAGCAGATTGAAAATTCTGCTATCGATGAAGAGATTGACATGCCAACATTCGTGCGAATGTCAAAGAAAATTGAAGCTCAGATTGCAGGTCTTGATGGAAAAATGCGTGAACTAACGACCAGTCATGCTGCTGACCCCCTTGCTGTAGAACTTGCCGACGTGCCGGACTTTGCCAAATGGTGGGGCGGTGCCTCTGTTGAGGATAAGCGACGGCTGACTCGGCTGCTAATGGAAATTCACATCCTGCCTGGCAAGCCTGGCGCTAAGAAATTCGACCCGTACCGTGTGAAGATCACCTGGCTACAGTAGCTGTCTGTGAAGCGCTTCTACGAGGGAGTGCTGCGAGAGCTGGCAACCAATCTGTCCATGCTCCTCGGGGGCGGCACTGCTCAACCGTAGCGTTTTGGGAAAAATTAGACACAACTCTCGCAGCCTCGCATGTCGAGCGCTGGAAGGAATATCTTAACTGTCCGATATTGTTAATTTCTTAATGGGGTTACGCTGCTACCGTCCACCGCGCCCAGCGCAGCACCGTGGACTGTACCCGCGCCGTTATCGACCACCACGTCGATGGGGCCGGGCTGTATGTGGCGCTGACACGCGGTAAAATCGCCAACCACATCTATGCTGTCACCGAACATCAGCTAGATGAACTTGCTGAGGAAGGCTACTACCACTACCAAGGCATAGACCACACCCCAAGTACTAGGGACGTCTTTAATAAGGCAATTTCGCGCGATACCACCCCGAAGGCCGCACGTGAGGTCATCGCCGAAGTTGTAGACGAGCAAACCTCACCCGATCGCATGATGGGCCTGTGGCTTATGGGCAAAGACGAAGCCACCAACGACTTCATCGACTCCTACCTCCCCGACTGGATCGACACCCTACCCGGCGACCTTGCCCGAAAGATTGAAACCAGTAACGACGGCGCAGAACCAATCCGCCACGGTTGGGCGAAACTCATTGACGCGGGCATTGATCCGCGCACCGTCATGGACGCTGCTACCCGCAATATTGACAACGCCCACGATCCGGCACGTCTTATCCGCTACCGTCTAGATGAACAGCTCCGCCTGCGCGATACCGGAAAGCGCAACCAATTGCCTCCTGTATCTGGTCAGACAGATATAGAACTCGATACGTGGCTGCGCACCCACAACCCTTACGACCGCGCGGAAACTGCTCGCCTTACTGGAAAGGAAGGAAACCTTAACCAGCTCAACCAAACTGTGCTGGCAGAGCACGCACGCTTTGCCCGCTCGAAGGTCGAGTCGCTGACTTGGCAGGAGGCAAGTATTACTACTCGCCTACACGAGGACAAAGACGCAGCCCTCAACGAGGTACAGGCCGACTACCAGCAGATATGCCTTGATGCTGGGCGCATTCGCGCCTACGAGCAGGCCATGGCAGACATTGAGCACCAACGCCTGCTTAAAGAGGACTACACCCGCCCGGTAGCCGAGCGGGCTTACGACCATGACGCTGCAGGCTATGGCACGTACCAACAGCGCATAGACCATGCACATAAGCGTCTTGAACAGGCGCAACAGCGCCGCAGCC
>NZ_KV814043.1:283344-285585 GCF_001813815.1 Corynebacterium sp. HMSC076D02 | reverse complement strand
TCAGCAAGCTATTGAAGAGGCCGGATGTAGCTTGCCGGAGACAGGTCTGTGGGATGAAATCTGCTACCGCGCCGACGACACAGAAGAATGGGACAAGCGCCTAAACGCTGCCGCACAACACGACAGCGAGCACGCCCACAATCTTCAACAACGCCTCGATTCGATTCGCCGAGAGAAGACGGACTGGGCTGACCGCGCAGACATCGCCACACGCTTGCGCGCAGAGGAAGTCCCCAACGATGTTGCCGACCATGCAGGCTACATCGCTGATGAAGTCAACCTACTTGCCGCACAACGCACCTATGAACTACGCCGCCTGGGCTTAGACGAGCCAGCACAAGAGGCAATCCGCGACATGGTCGCAGAAACCATTGCTGCTGCCTACGAACCAGACAATGACGAGACTCACCACGATGAGCAAGACACCGCCGTCCAGAACACCGTAGGGGAAGAGCAACCTGCACCCGAGACCACACCAGAAGAGGAAAACGCCGACAACACTCAAGACGAAGACACCAGCGGACTGAACGAAGGTGCGCGAGCAAGCCTCGACTTCCTCGCCAGCCTCGGCCTAGGTGGAGAGCAGCAAAGTGTTACCAGCGACAGCGACACTACCGACGAACAAGCACCCGCTGATGAGCTTGAAGAAGAACAAGGCCCAGAGCTTTAGAAAACAGCGAGGTCAGAGCGCTAGAAGGAATAAATGTATATACCTACATACACATGTGTGTAGGTATATACACCAGTTAATCAGCTTCTTTCTTCGAGCCATCGTGTTGCCCACTCTTCAAAAAGTTGGGAGATGCTCTTCTCTTCTTCCACTGCAGCGAGTTTGAGTTCTTTAATCAATTGTCGATCACGGACGTACAACTGAAGACGTGTCGCTTTATCATTAGCTTGAGCGAACATCTTTGTTGAGGGCGAGCTCTCCGACCTATTTCCAGGTGATTCTTCCCGTGCCTTATTCTTAGCCTTTGGAATTGCCATCGTTTACCCCTTACTCCTCAAATGCTGCGATTACTTCTCGGGCCAAAGAATCCCACACCTTCGTACTGCTGGGCCTTGTTTCGAAGGCACGCCGTGTAGCCGCCCTAGTTGGGATGACTGTTTCAGCAAGCGCTGCAGTCTCATCACCCTCCAGCTCGGCATGGACTTCATCTAGAAGTTTTCCCTCCTGTCGACATTCGACAGAACAACTGCTGTTGGTGTCCCCATTTCTATTAGCCAAGAAAGCGTTACCTGAGTTCGATCAATATCCATCGGGGAAACACCAGTGGGAAGAAGGACTAAATCGGCAGCCTCGGCGCTTTCGGTTATGAAAGCTAAACCACCTGGAGGGGAATCGACTATAAGAAAGTCCGGATTGTTCCCCTTTCTGACAACTCCAGAGAAATCACTTGAGCTGTGGACAGATTCGATAGGAAATGGAAAATCCTTCACTTTGGTTGCCCATCGGGTAGCAGATTGCTGGGGATCGCCGTCTGCGATTGCAACGGTATACCCCATCTGCCGAATTGCCTCTGCGAGCATCACTGAAAGTGTGGTCTTCCCTGTCCCGCCCTTCGACTGAATCACGGAAATTACTCGAGTCATGACGCAAGAATAGCTTCAGGGATATTTTATCTAAGTAGCGACATGCGCATGTGTGTATATCATGCTATGTGGTCGATGGTCACTGATAGCAGTTAACCTAAAAGGGACTCTCTGCATGCACATATACAGATATGCGCATACTTCAAAGTTTAGCCGCTAAGCACCTACTGGAAGATGTTTCGGTTGCGGGCGCGCGTGAAGGCGGTATAGTTTTGGGTGTCCGCAACGCGCTTCCCCCGGCGCATAGCCGGACGGAAGGAAAACAAAAAGCCACGACTCCTGCACCCCGCAGGTGGCTTCTCCCCAGTGCTTCCAACGACGAGAAGCACTGGGGAGTTTCCTTTGTCACTGGAAGCCAAGAATTAAGATCCGTCAACCTGCCGGAAATAAGCACAGCCGTGAAATCTAGTCCGCAAAAAGATGCAGATTGGGTTTAGGCGGAAAACTAGATCCATCTAAACCCAATCTGCATAAGTCCGAAACATGCGCTCTAACTATCTTGGCATCTTCCGCTCTTTTGGTTCCCAAAGGAGAATCTTCCCAAGATTAACGGTAACCTTCACTGCTATCCTGCGTCTCCTTCATAAGGGAATTAATCCAATCAGCATACGGGAAGATATCTGAGTGCCACATCTTCCCACCCCTACG
>NZ_KV814043.1:257864-283244 GCF_001813815.1 Corynebacterium sp. HMSC076D02 | reverse complement strand
TCTTGGCAAGTGGGATTCGCTCCTCCTGCTGTATGGACAGCATAAATAGTGTTTCCGGAGTATATTGCACCGCCGGAGTCTCCAGAGCACGACCAGGCGTCGGTAGTAGCAACGCTCTGGAGAATGTTGGAAAAGCTGCTTGCTTCAAATGAGTACTTATCATAGTACGCAACTACACGAACCTCAGCTGTGGAGGGGAAATCATGGTATCCCCCATACCCAATCAAACTAGCTTCATCATTAAAGGTTAAGGACTTTGTGGGTAGCTCAAAAGAATCAGCATTAATTCCGTCAGAAACTTTAATCAATGCAACATCTTCTGTTTCTCCCTTAGTATATACGTCTTCCACCTTCGCGCTTTGACCGTCATATTGCCTAATGAATCCCGAAGCACTCTGACCATTGAGTCCTTGGACACAGTGACGTGCGGTTATCCAAAAACCATTTCTCAGGTGATTGACCGTGCATCGCTTTTTCATTGTTTTCTCCGATTCTTTTATCCAAAGTTGTCCAACCCGGTCGTCTTGTTGCACAACTTTGCTCGAAGATTTTAGAGAAATCATTTCAGCAGGAAGTCCCTCTCGACCGCTATCCATCAACAGAGTACTTTCAAACTTCATCCCTATAAAAAGGGAGCCAAACACCAAAAGAACAGGTAACAGCGGTGAGAGAAAAGCTAGCTGCATTATGTGGCGCAGGGAGCCAGTCATTTCCTGCCAGAGCGCTCAGCACTCATAGCTCTCGCCAACATCAAAAAGCCGACGGACAGCAAAGAGAAAAATGCTATGGCGCCAATCTCTAAGGTACTAGGATCGTCAAAGCACCTTGGCAGCAGGACAACGACCAGCGCTGCAGAAAAAGCACCGAAGAAAAGAATTGCAGCTTTCATTCCGCACCCCTCAACTAAAGCTTAAAGCATTCGATGACACCGGCGATATCGCCGGTGCCGATGGTGGCAAGCGCTCCAATGCAGGCTGCACATACCGCCGCGCCGATAGGCTCTACACCACAGGCTGTTGCACAAGTCGAACCGATCAGTCCAGCAACCACTCCATTAACACCAAGAATGGCACCAATGCACGCGGTCTTCTCTCCCCAGCCCTGTAGCTCAGGGGTGTCAGGATCGGCCTTTGGGACATTTTGGTTAGCCTGAAGGGTGGCTCCGTCAACGTAGTCAATGTCAAGGCCTTCGTCTTTAACAAGCTGATCATCCTTGAATACTTGGACGTTAAACTTGTTGTCAGAGCCTTTTGTATAAAGCGTCTCCGATTGGCCAATTGGAGACGAATGATCTTCCGTCTTGTAGGCAACGGTTATGTTACTGAGGTAATTATATTCTCCCTCGTTCGAATAAGGTACAGTAACGAGATCAAAGCTTTCTCCGTCATCACTCTTTACCGTCGTAACCTTTGTATTGTCGAGATCTAGGCGATCGGCGTCACCATGAGCATGGATTTTTCCCTTACTGACATTTTCCTTAGCGTCTTTTAGAAGTTCCGCTTTGTCTGGAGACTGGGTTGTATCCTTCGTGTTGGATGGGCCATTCGACGCTGCACAAGTACTGTTTGAAGCATTAGCTTCCTTATGTGGCATATCGACAGCGGTAGCAGTAGAAGCAGACCCAATCAAAATGGT
Organism: Corynebacterium sp. HMSC076D02; assembly: GCF_001813815.1. Classification (NCBI taxonomy): domain Bacteria; kingdom Bacillati; phylum Actinomycetota; class Actinomycetes; order Mycobacteriales; family Corynebacteriaceae; genus Corynebacterium; species Corynebacterium sp. HMSC076D02. The sequence goes on along the minus strand of NZ_KV814043.1, from coordinate 281,609 downwards.
GCCGGCTGCAAAGAAAGACATAATCTTGGAAGCAGATTTCAACATGATACCTTCTCCTGGCTCGTTGACGTGAAGTAACTATTGGAAATCGCCGGAAAATACCCTTTTTAGATCATAAATCTACAGAATTGTCAGAAATAGAAAGGGCAATTTCAATAACTTTCCGACGTTAACATGCAGCATACATCATATGAGAATAAATAAATATCTTTCATGTTTAAATTTTAGTTAAACTTATATTTCAATATAGTTAATTAAACTATATTGAAATTCCTTCTACCCTTTAGAATTTAAAGGTGCCTCCACAATTTGAACTCCAGTGCTTCCAACGACGAGAAGCACTGGGGGAGTTTCCTTTTATTGAGAGTCTTCCAGCCGTTCTTTGAGACTGGTGGCTAAGCCTAGAAGTTCGTCCGGGTTATCTGCAGGACACTGTTGGGTCAGATTCCTCTGTGTCGCGCGCACAAACTTGGCGAGTATGCCGGCGTCGCGGGCCAGTGGGGAAGTTGAAGGAAGTTCCGCCAGTATTGCTTGCAGGTGTTTGGCTGCACTGTTGGCGGCGTCTAGTGCGTACTCGTAGTCTCCAGTATCCCCGTGCGCCCCAATAAACAACGCGCACAGGTGCGTGTCCTGGGCTTCATGCACAATGCCAGCCATTGCCGTTCCTTAGTCATGTCGTTTTCCAAGTGGTTTTATTTTTAGTGAACTCTCCCATGTTCCGCGGGGCCTTCATCACCTGCAGAGCAGGAACCCCGATGAAAAACACGATTAGGGTGGTTGCGTCGTGCTAATGCAGTTGCAGAGTGGTCCGTCCTTGACACATAATGGGGACGAACAAAACAATGGTGTATGTGTGTTGTTCAAGGAAACTGTGATGATGGGTTATCACCACCACATTTCAATGTGAACCCACTGAACAGAGAGTCTTTAGTTAGGTGATTGCAGCGCCTGACTAACCCCCAGGGTTGCTCCCTGGGGGTTTTCCTTTTGGGTTGTGGAAGTTTCGCGGAGAGAGTGTCTGATGGTTTGTGTGTGGGCGCCTAACCTGCATGAGGAGATGGACAGTAGAATGACTACTGTGGCACGACGAAATCCGGCTGATAAGGCTAAGATTGATGCGATTGAAAAAGCGTGTCAAGTTGTTTGTGTGTGGGGATCGGATCACAATATCAATCTTGGTAGCACGCTGCACCTGTCAATGTCGGAAGCCTCGAGTGTATCGGGGAGGGGCTTTGAGGGCTTGGGTTACGGCTCTACATACCAAATCAGGAAAATTTAGAAACTTCGGTACATAAAATATTTTAAATTTTCCTATTTTCTAGCGCAGGGTTAAAAGTAAGCCCCTAAGCCCCCACATCAATCAGTATGTCTACCACGCGCAGTATTTCGTCCACTGCCCGTAGACGGGGTTACTGTATCGTACCTATAACCCAGGTTCTGGTAAGAGCGAGCTCCTTCGAACACTCGTGACGTCTTTGGCGGCCACACATACGCCGGCCGAGTTGAACCTGGTGCTCGTGGATTTCAAGGGTGGCGCCACCTTTTTGGGCTGTGATTCGCTACCGCACACCTCGGCGGTGATTACCAACCTGGAGGATGAATCCACGCTAGTAGAGCGCATGCACGATGCTATCTCCGGCGAGATGAATCGCCGCCAGGAGCTGCTGCGTGCGGCGGGTAACTTCGCCAACGTCGATGCCTTCAATGCTTCGGCGTCTGCGGTTGGAAAATTCGGTCCGTTGCCGGCGCTAGTCATCGTGGTCGACGAGTTCTCGGAGTTATTGGGGCAGCATCCTGATTTCGCGGAGCTTTTCGTCGCGGTGGGCAGGTTGGGCAGGTCTTTGCATGTGCACCTGCTTTTGGCATCGCAGCGCCTGGAAGAAGGCCGATTGCGCGGGCTGGATTCGCACCTTTCTTATCGCATCGGTTTGAAAACGTTTTCCGCAGCCGAATCCCGTCAGGTACTTGGTGTCACGGATGCTTATCATCTGCCAGCCCAGCCGGGCGCGGGCTATCTCAAGACGGATGCCGATGCCCCAGTAAGCTTCCAGGCCACGTATGTATCGGGTCCGGTTGAACGCCAAATTCCCGTGGCTGTCGGTTCCTCCGAGGAAGGCGAGGTAGCTGCGCATGTCGCGCGCGGGCGAGTCAGCCTTTTCAATGGCTGGTCCGAAAATACGGATGAGGATGCAAAGCCTGCACAACCAGATACGCAGACGGTGGTGGACGATACACAAACGCTTCTCGACGCCGTGGTCTCCGCCGCCGCAAGTGAGGCACAACGCCGTCAGCAGAAAGCACATCGTATCTGGTTGCCGCCGCTGCCTGATGTAGTGGAGCTTTCCAAGGTGGTGGGTAATACCCGCGAGCAATTGGCAGAACAAGCAGGGCCGCCGAACCTGGAAGCGGCGCTCGGCATCATCGATAGGCCATATCACCAGCGCCAAGATCGCCTCCTCGTAAACCTCGCAGAAAAAGGCGGCCATCTAGCCATTTGCGGCGGGCCGCAATCGGGTAAATCCATGGCGTTGCGCAGTCTAGTGAGCACCTTGGCGGTGCTGAACCTGCCTGCGCAGGTGCGTTTCTACGTCATCGATTTAGGAGGCGGGGACTTGGCTCCGTTGGAGCGTCTCCCGCATGTCGCCGGTGTGGCTGGACGTGCAGAACCCGAAAAGGTCCGCCGCATCGTGGATGAAGTAGCAGGGCATATTCGGTGTCCAAGTGAGACCCATACTTTTCTGGTCATCGACGGCTGGCACCACATTGGTACGGCTGGTGCGGAATACGAGGATTTATCTGAAGCTATTACCGGCATCGTTGCCGATGGTGCCTCAGCCAATATCCATGTGGCGGTAAGCACGAACCGTTGGACCAGCCTGCGGCCAAACGTGCGTGACCTTATTTCTCAACGATTGGAGCTGCGCCTCGGCGAGGCGATGGACTCGCTCATCGACCGAAAAGCCCAACAAAAACTGCCGAGCGCACCGGGTCGGGGCCTTACTGGGGAAGGCGAGAACATGCTCATTGCGGTAACTGCCAATCAGGACATCGCTCACGTCGGGCGCCTGCATGCGGACTCACTTCCAGCCCCGGCTCTGAAGATGCTGCCGGATAGGCTTGATGAGGTACCCGCTCAAGATGCAGAAGCTGGTATCCCATGGGGAATTGGTGGACCGGATCTCGAGCCGCTCTATTGGAACCCAGACACGACTGCGCATGTTGTCTGCGTGGGCTCTCAAGGCTCTGGAAAATCTACCTTCCTGCGCACCCTGGTTCGTGGAATCGAGGCATTCCCGCGTGAGGAAGCCCGCTTGGTTGTTTTGGACCAGCGCCGCGCACACCTGGGGGAGTTCAACCCTGAGATGGTCGCGGCCTACGCGGCAAACACCGCCGCCTGCCAACAAGTCATCAGCGATACCGTACGCACCCTGGAAGCCCGAATGCCGAGCGCGGAAGTGACCCCGTCCGAGTTGGCGGCCCGCTCGTGGTGGGAGGGGCCGGAGATCTATCTAGTCATTGAGGACCTTGATCTCATAAGCGAGATCACTTTGGCGCCTCTCCTTGAGCTGCTTCCGCATGCCCGGGACATTGGCCTCCACCTCATCATCAGCCGCAAGTCTGGCGGAATCTCGCGCGCCTTGTTTAGCCAATTCCTCTCTGCAGTACGTGACCTGCAGCCGGCGGTATTCCTTCTCGATTCCGATCGCGAGGAGGGCACCATTTTCGGACTTAAGCCAGCGGTCCAACCAGCTGGCCGGGGCCAATGGTCCGTCCGCGGGGCGCTTATCGGCATTGCCCAATCTCTCTACACCGAACCAAACCAGGAGAATGACTCATGAATTCCATCTTGACCGGCGACAATCCCGCTACTGGTTGGACAGAAACCGAAACTCTCGTCGTTACCATTTTGGATGCTGCCACCATCTTTGAAGGTCCTGAAACTGTCTACCGTTATGACCTGCCAGGCACGGGCATCGTCGAAGGCTGGGCGTTAAACGCCGTCGTGGAACAATGCGTGAAAATCTGCGGTCCGCAATGGCCGCAGGTTAACGCCGAGGTGATCGTTGATATTTCCGGTACCGCCGTATCTTTCGAAGCGGCGGAAATTCTGCGTCGCCAGCTCGCTGTGACCGGCGTATCCGTAGCTCCCAGTGAGGAAGAAGACTTTGCAAGGCCTGCCTCGCAACCCAGCCCGCTAGAGAGTGGGCCACTAGAAAATGAAGCGGTAGAAAACGCTGAATCTTCAGCCGGACAACCGGCACAAATGTTGCGAACAAATAACGGCGAAGAATCCGGTGATAACACCAGCCTTAAGCCAGAAAAACTACGCGTTAAAAAGGACGGCATTGTAAGCAAGGTGGCGCTGCCGGGCTGGTTCGATCCCTTCTACGCCTCCATAGCGGCAATCGTGCTCATTGTCGCTGTCCTTTCATGGTGGGCAGTGGGGCGAAGTACCGAGACTGCGCCAGCGGCGGAGGTGGTGCCTTCGGAAGAGGAGGCTTCGCCAAGCGCTCCTGCAAAAGAAGACACGAGCGCTAACACGGAAGATGGGGCACAGCCGGAACTCGCGCCGGGCCAAAAAGAACTCGATGTTGAGGGCATGCACGTGGTCTTGCCCCTTGGATTTCAAACGGAGGTCAAAGACGGGCTCGTCACGGCAACTGGCGAAGACCCCAACCTGCGAATTCTGCTTGCAGCCGATCCACTCTATGCAGTGCCAGCCGACATGCTCTTGAAGGAACTCCATGCCGAAATCGAGGCCGATCCCGCCCTAGGCGAGGCTCACGAAGAAGCAGGCCGGCTTTCTTACACAGAAGACCCCGGAGATGGTTCCAAGATCGCGTGGATGACGTGGGCTGACAAGGACCATCAGCTATCCGTGGGTTGTCATACAAGGTACGAGGCCAACGTGGTGCAAAAGGCTGCCTGCCGCATGGCCGTGGAATCGCTGGTCAAAAAGATCTAAAAAATTTGGCGCTGTGGGAACCGCTTGCGGAAAAGGACAGTCCAATAAAGATGAGAAAGCCGCACTCGGCTTTTTCGGGGGAAATACACACCACTTGAGCCCAAAGGGAGGGGCAAGAAATGACTCAGCTGTTCAAGACTGAAGCCGATGTAATGGTGGCCACCGCTGGCCGCGTGGACACCACCAACGATGAAGTGCAGGGGGAACTGACTCGTCTCCAGGGCGTAGTGGATTCTGTACGAGCTAACTGGGACGGCCGTGCACAGGTCTCCTTCGACAACCTGATGCAGCGCTACAACACCTCGGCGCAGCAGCTGCGCGAGGCACTGACCTCGATTTCTGACAATATCCGTGACAACGCACGTCACTTCGATGACGTCGAGGCCACCAACGCACAGGCATTCAGCAACGTCGGCGGCGCGGGCCTCGCGCTTTAAGCACACATCATTGGCAAATACTGGACAAGAAGAAAAGGAAGAAAGCATGTCTGCCATCAAGTACGAATTTGGTGCCATCGCCGGCGCTGCCGCTGATATCAACTCCACCTCCGGCCGCATCAACGGTCTGCTCGGTGACCTGAAATCCACCCTGCAGCCGATGGTTGCTACGTGGGAAGGCGAGTCGGCTGCTGCATATAACGAAGCACAGGCTAAGTGGGATAAGGCAGCGGCGGAGCTCAACACCGTGCTGGCCACCATCTCGAAGACCGTCTCGCAGGGCAACGACGCAATGAGCGACGTCAACCGCCGCGCAGCTGCAAGCTGGGGGTAAAAGCTTTCACGCGCACAAGCGCGCAGCCGGGCCCAGAATTTCACCGTTAGAGCAGGGGTTTCAGGAGGCGAACGCAACCAGCTGCGTGTTGTGGAAAAGTTCCTTGCACTACTTTTGGCAACAGCCTTTAGTGGGGCAGGGGACTTTTGGCGTTTTAGCGGCGTTTTGGGTTTTAAGCTGCGCCCGAGTAGGGTTATAGCCCTATGTGTTCGCGCTGTTTATAGCGCGCGTTTTCTGCAGGTCCCCACCGGCCGCTGTAGCAAAGCGTTTGGACATTCATAGCGTTGGCCGGCAGTCCTCAGACAGACTTTCAAGGAGTCATTTTGTCTACTTTCCACCCGAAGAGCGGTGACATCACCCGCAAGTGGTACGTCATCGACGCTACCGATGTGGTACTGGGCAAGCTTGCTTCCACCGTTGCAGACATGCTGCGCGGTAAGCACAAGCCACAGTTCGCACCGAACGTTGATTGCGGCGACCACATCATCATCCTGAACGCGGACAAGATCCACGTTTCCTCCAATAAGCGCGAGCGCGAGATGCGCTACCGTCACTCCGGTTACCCGGGCGGCCTGAAGTCCATGACTCTTGGTCAGTCCCTGGACACCAACCCGGTTCGCGTTATCGAAGAAGCTGTTAAGGGCATGATGCCGCACAACAAGCTTTCCGACGCCTCCATCAAGAAGCTGCACGTCTTCGTTGGTGAGGAGCACCCTTACGCCGGTCAAAAGCCGGAGACCTTCGAGTTTAAGCAGGTGGCACAGTAATGACCGAGCAGAACATCGCAAACGCTGACAACAACGTAGCCGACGCTGCCGACATCGCTGCAGCATCCGTTGCGACCGAGGAGTTCACCAACACCATCGGTGATTCCATCGCTACTTCCACCGAGGCAGAGGCTGAGGCCGCTGCTCCGATCCACGAGGGCCCGATCCAGACCGTCGGTCGCCGTAAGCGCGCCGTCGCTCGTGTTCGCCTCGTTGCTGGTTCCGGCGAAATCACCGTTAACGGTCGTTCCTTCGAGAACTACTTCCCGAACAAGCTGCACCAGCAGGACATCCTCCTGCCGCTGACCCTGCTTGAGCGCGAAGGCCAGTTCGATATCAAGGTCACCGTTGCAGGTGGCGGCCCGACCGGCCAGGCAGGCGCTCTGCGTCTGGCTATCGCTCGTGCACTCAACGTCTACAACCCGGCTGACCGCGCTGCCCTCAAGAAGGCTGGCCTGCTCACCCGTGACGCACGTGCCGTCGAGCGTAAGAAGGCTGGTCTGCACAAGGCACGTCGTGCCCCGCAGTACTCCAAGCGTTAATTTTTCGCTTACGTACAGCTCAAGCCGTTGCTTCCTTTTGGGAGGCAGCGGCTTTTGCCGTTTTCGCACTCCGCAAGGCTTACCTCATGCTGCGTGGTGGTGGGGCCAACGTGCATAATTGGATCCATGACTCGACTTTTTGGAACCGACGGTGTTCGCGGTCTTGCGAACTCGAAGCTCACCCCAATCTTGGCTCTGCAGCTGGGACAAGCAGCGGCGGAAGTGCTTACCGCCAACCGCGAGTCCTACGAGCGGCGGCCCCTGGCCATCATCGGCCGCGATCCCCGCGTCTCTGGCGAAATGCTGGATGCTGCTATTGCTTCCGGCCTGGCCTCCCGTGGCGTCGACGTCGTGCGGGTGGGAGTTTTACCCACCCCAGCTATTGCCTTCCTGACCGATGATTATGGGGCAGACCTGGGCGTGATGATTTCCGCATCCCATAACCCGATGCCGGACAATGGAATTAAGTTCTTCTCCGCGGGCGGCAAGAAGCTGCCTGACGACGTCGAGGATCAGATCCAGGCCGCCATGGAGACGCTGACCGAACATGGTCCAACGGGCACCAAGCTGGGGCGCATCATCTCAGAGGCACCAGACGGCCGCGAGCGCTACCTGAAGCACCTAGCGGAGGTCGTTACTACCGACCTCAGCGGCATCAAGGTCGTTGTGGATGCCGCAAACGGTGCCGCCTCCAAGGTCGCACCGAAGGCGTACGCGGACGCGGGTGCTGAGGTCATTGCCATCCACAATAAGCCGAACGCCTTCAACATCAACGAGGATTGCGGTTCTACCCACATCGAGAAGGCCCAGGCGGCCGTCGTCGAGCACGGCGCTGACCTCGGCCTGGCACACGACGGCGACGCTGACCGCTGCCTGGCTGTCGACGCCGAGGGAAACGTCGTCGACGGTGACCAAATCATGGCCCTTCTGGCAGTGGGCATGAAGGAAGAAAATGACTTGCGTTTCAACACTCTCGTTGCAACGGTGATGTCCAACCTCGGACTGAAGCTTGCCATGCAGGAACAGGGCATTGAGGTCAAGGAGACCGCCGTCGGTGACCGCTACGTCTTGGAAGAGCTCAACCGCGGCGACTACTCGCTGGGTGGCGAGCAGTCTGGTCACCTGGTGCTGCCGGATGACTGCACCACTGGTGACGGCACGCTGACCGGCTTGTCCATCATGGCTCGCATGGCTAAGTCCGGTAAGTCTCTCAAAGAACTGGCGTCCGTGATGACCGTGTTGCCGCAGGTGCTTATCAACGTCCCGGTTTCCGATAAGTCCAGCATCATGGCTTCTCCGGAAGTTCAGGACGCAATCGCTGAGGCCGAGTCTGAGCTCGGCAGCACCGGCCGCGTTCTGCTGCGTCCTTCCGGCACGGAGGAGCTTTTCCGCGTGATGGTCGAAGCCGCTGAAGAGGAGCAGGCACGCAAGGTAGCAGGACGCCTTGCAGCTGTCGTTGCAGCTGTATAAGCAGCCCTTGCGCATAATTTAAAAGCCAGTCCGTGCGGTGAATTTGCCGTGGCGGGCTGGCTTTTGCAATTAGTGGGGAACCGAAGGCGGTTGTGGACAGTCCAATAAGGGCAAGAAAGAATCTTGGCAGGCCAAGGAGTGCCCACAGTGACTGACGTATTTTTCGACGAGCAAGATATAGCCCAGCGCTTAAACCGCGTGATTGAGGAAAACCAAGCCCAGCGCAGCGCCCACGTGGCAGATGTTCCCGCCTTTTCCCCGGCGGCGGCAGGCCGCGACTTTGCCGGGCAAGGCGCGCGCATCCAGGCCATGTTGGAAAGGCTGCACTCGCGCGGCGTCTGGCGCTTGGATAACATCACCGCCACCGCGGAGGCTGCCCGCGCCCAGATTAAGGAATTCTCTGCCTTGGACGAGGCCAACGCGGCAAGCCTTACCCACGTGGAGCCATCCTTTGGCGGTGGGGTCCGATGAGCACCACGAAGTCTTTGTTAGGGGATTATTCGCAGGCCGTCTCCCAGTTTCAGGCCGCCAGCCAGGGCAGCTATGCAGGCCCCAGCACGCCACTAGATTTGCTGGGCGGCATGATTGGTTCCGTCGATGGAATCAAGCCACAGGAACTGGTGCGCGGTACTTCCGCCGCGATGGGCGGACGCCGGCCTGCCCGCGGTGGCGGTGGGCTGAAAGGCTTCCTAGTGGGAACGGTGCTGAGCATCGCGGGAAATGCCCTGATGGATCACCTCGGCGGAGTACAGAAGGACTTTGAGCAAGAGCGCGACGAGGCCGATGAGCTAACCGGTAAGGCGCAGCAGTGTTCCAATGCCATCGAGGACATCGTCGGTGTTTCGGATACTTCTTTGACGGAGCTGTTTTCCGCGGTGGTGCCGTTGCTCAACATCTTGACGATGATCGCCTCCAAGCACCCACTCGGCCGCTTCATCGTCCCGATTATTTCGTCTATCGGCGCCAACGTCATCGAGCAAACCAATGACATGGTGATGACCACCTGTCGCGACCGGGATTCCGCAATCGAGCAGTGCTACGACAAGTTCGAGGAGTGCTGCTCCAAGGTATGTGAACGGGAGCTTCCTGAGACTCCGCCTGAGCCTGCGAGAGGTTGTACACCCCCGCTTGCCGACGCCCCGTGTCCATCCGCCCCGCCCACCGTCACCGGCCAGCCGCCTGCCGATACTACGCAGCCTGCCCAAACACCGCCGGCCGAAGTGTGCAATGCTCCAGCGCCACCTGCGAAGACACCGCCTACCTGCACCACTCCCGCTGGTGCACCACCAGCTCCACCGAATCCTGCACCGAATCCTGCACCGTCTCCCGTGCCGCCTACTGCGCCGCCTACAGTTCCATCTGTAGCGCCACCGGTTGCGACACCGCCGCCGCAGTCGCCGGTTTGCCCGCCTCCTGCAGCTCCTGTTGAGCAGCCTTGTACGCAGCCAGCGCAGGCGCCGGTGGCGCTCGAGCCAATCCAACCTGCACAGACGCCGTGTCCGGAGGAACAGCCGCGGCAGGTTACAGTCCAGCAGGACACCGAAGTACAGCATGACGCCGAAACTAAGCAGGAGACAGCTGAGTGTGAGCAAGAGATAGTCGAGTGTGAGCAGGAAACCACACGGGTAGCCCAACAATGTCCACCGGAGCAGTCGTGCTGTGGTTGCCTCGGCGCATTGGGCGTCGGCATTGCCATCATCGGCGTGGGATTGCTGGCTGCCGCTGCAGCTGAGTGCCTTGAGAATATGCCGATTCCTGAAGAACCATGCCCGGAACCGCCGCCAGCGCCTGAACCGCCGGCACCTGAACCGCCAGCGCCGGAACCATGTCCGCCGCCAGCGCCAGAACCACCGGCGCCTGAGCCGCCGCAGGATGGCGTCATTCCACCTCCGCCAGAGCTTGCGGAAGTAGAAGAGCCTACACCGCCGCCGGAGAAGGTTGCGCACATGCAGGCAGCGGGCGCACCAGCGCCGCCGCCACCGTCAGAGCCGGCTCCAGCACCTGAACCAGCACCAGCACCGCCGCCAGCACCACCGGCGCCGGATCCAGCACCAGCACCAGAAGATAAAACAGTTCACGCACGGAAGGCAGGGCAGTGGTAATGGCAGCAGTAAATGATGAATTCGCGGAATTTGCGCGTGGCTTTAGGGAGCGGACTGCCGCCCGCCTCCTCGAATTCGAAAAGGCAATGGCTCAAGCCCAAGACCAACTCGAAAAGTCCGCTGAAAAAGCAACGGCGAGGGCGAAGATGAACACGCGGCAGGCGGCGTCGGCAAGCGAGTCGCGCCAGCACTCCGCCTTCCTAACCCACGGCAAGCGCCGCGGAAGCGGGCAAATCAAATCTGTGCTGCGGCGCAACCAATAGCGGTAAATAAAAAGCCAGCCCGCGTTGTGCGGACTGGCTAGGCGGTGCAGTGACTGCGAATATTAGCGGTGAATACCGGCCTTCTTGCGCAGTTCTTCACCAAAAATACTCTTCACGCCCTTAGCGCTTGCATCAGCTTCGGCGAAACCGTCGTACTTGGACTCACCTGCAAGCGTCGACAGCAGGAAGCCGGTGACCAAAGCGCGTGCGGTTTCAGTCGGGCCTGACTGGAACGCACCGGAACCGACGGCCAGTTTGAAGAGGCGATCCTCAGTGAAACCAGCCTGGGTGCCCTTGGCCAGCTCGCGGTAAGCCACCTCGCTGCCCCAGTTGTCAGCCAACTGCGCAGGGTTGCCAGCGCGGAAAAGATCCTCGCGCTCGGAACCGATAATCAGGCCCGGAGCCGTGATGGACTTAGCCGCTGCATAAGACGAAGGCGCAGTATCTGCCGGGTACAGCGCCGCTACGGCGCGAACCTTTGGGTTATCAACCGCTGCCAGCGCGGCGATGCCGCCGCCCATGCCGTGGCCGACGATGCCGAGCTTGGAAGGCGATACCGCGATGTTGCCCGTGCCCAGCTTGACGCCAGCTGCAATTTGCAGTGCAGATTCGACGTCCGCAGCGAGATTGCGGTGGCTCGGGTTAATACCCGTCTCCGTATCAGGGGCAACCACCACGATGCCCCAGCTAGCCAAATGGCGCAGGGTAGCGTGGTAATTCTTAACCTTCTTCGTCCAATCGTGGGCGAAGGCCACAGCTGGCAGGCCCTTGCCCTCAGCTGGGGTATAAACCTTGCCGTTGATGCCGGCATAAGAAAGATCGCCGACGAGGACGCGGTGGGGGCCGCGCTTGGACAGAGTTCCTAGATGCTTCTTTAGATTCGCAGACACGTATTCCAGAATAGAGGAAGAAAGCACGGTGGCGGGGGATAAGCCATATTGATGGCTCAGAATGAGGGTTTTCTTTCGCGGTTGGCGGCGAAAGAAAAGCTTTAACTTTGCAGTGAAGAGGTTCCAATTCCTATGAGGTAGGATCGAGGCTTATGTGTGGAATTGTTGGATACGTAGGTCACGCATCCAGTGGCCGTGAATACTATGCCCTGGACGTTGTGCTGGAAGGCCTTCGCCGTCTTGAGTACCGAGGCTATGACTCTGCCGGCGTCGCAATGTACGTCGATGGCGAAATTAACTGGCGCAAAAAGGCCGGCAAGGTTGCTGCCCTCGAAGCAGAGATCGCTTCCCGCCCTTTGCAGGACTCTGTCCTGGGCATCGGACATACCCGTTGGGCAACTCACGGCGGCCCAACCGATCTGAACGCCCACCCGCATGTAGTTGACGGCGGCAAGCTGGCAGTTGTTCACAACGGCATCATCGAGAACTTTGCTGAGCTGAAGGCCGAGCTGACCTCCAAGGGCTATAACTTCGTTTCCGAGACCGACACCGAAGTTGCTGCCACCCTGCTGGGCGATATTTTCCACAATGAAGCTGCAGGTGACCTCACCAAGGCGATGCAGCTGACCGGCAAGCGCCTGGAAGGTGCTTTTACCCTTCTGGCAATCCACTCCGAGCAGGCTGACCGCATTGTTGCCGCCCGCCGCGATTCCCCGCTGGTCATTGGCCTGGGTGAGGGCGAGAACTTCCTGGGCTCCGACGTCTCCGGCTTCATCGACTACACCAAGTCCGCCGTCGAGATGGAAAATGACCAGGTCGTTACCATCACTGCTGACGAAGTTTCCATCACTGACTACGAAGGCAACGCTGCACAGGGCAAGCCATTCGAAATCATGTGGGACGCAGCTGCCGCAGAAAAGGGTGGCTTCAACTCCTTCATGGAAAAGGAGATCCACGACCAGCCAGCTGCTGTACGTGACACCCTGCTCGGCCGCTTTGACGGCCAAGGCAAGCTGACCCTGGACGAGGTTCACATCGATGAGACGGTTTTGAAGTCCATCGATAAGATCATCGTCATCGCCTGCGGTACCGCTGCTTATGCAGGCCACGTTGCGCGTTACGCAATCGAGCACTGGTGCCGTATCCCAACCGAGGTCGAGCTGGCGCACGAGTTCCGCTACCGCGATCCGATCGTCAACGAGAAGACCTTGGTCGTCGCTTTGTCCCAGTCCGGCGAGACCATGGATACCTTGATGGCGGTGCGCCACGCCCGTCAGCAGGGTGCCAAGGTGATCGCTATCTGCAACACCCAGGGCTCTTCCATCCCTCGCGAGGCCGACGCTGCGCTGTACACCCACGCCGGCCCGGAGATCGCCGTTGCTTCCACCAAGGCCTTCTTGGCGCAGATCACCGCGACCTACCTCCTCGGCCTGTACCTGGCGCAGCTGCGCGGCAACATGTTCGCCGACGAAGTAAACGCGGTTCTGCAGGAGCTGCGCGATATGCCGGAGAAGGTCCAAGCAGTCATCGACAACGAGAAGCAGGTCACCGATCTTGCTAACTCCATGCAAAACGCCGAGTCCGTTCTCTTCTTGGGCCGCCACGTTGGCTTCCCAGTTGCGCTTGAGGGCGCGCTGAAGCTGAAGGAGATCGCATATCTGCACGCCGAGGGCTTCGCTGCCGGCGAGCTCAAGCATGGCCCAATCGCGCTCATTGAGGAGGGCCAGCCGGTCTTCGTCATCGTTCCTTCCCCGCGTGGCCGCGATTCCCTGCACTCCAAGGTCGTATCCAACATCCAGGAAATCCGTGCCCGTGGCGCAATCACCATCGTTATTGCTGAAGAAGGCGACGATGCTGTGGAGGCATATGCTAACCACGTCATCCGCATTCCGCAGTCCCCGACGCTGATGCAGCCGCTGTTGGCCACGGTTCCGCTGCAGATCTTCGCCTGTGGCGTTGCCACCGCAAAGGGCTACGACGTCGACCAGCCGCGTAACTTGGCTAAGTCCGTCACCGTCGAGTAAAAGCTCGCTTTAAATCCGGAAGTACCCCTCGCCTTATGGTGGGTGCTTCCGGATTTTGCGTTTTAACCGCACGAGAAATCCGCGCCGCGTGCTGCTGCGTTAGTCCTGCACACCAGTGCAGTGGCACAATAGACCCATGCTTCGTACCAGAATCGACCTTGACGCCATCGCCCACAATGTTTCTTTGTTAAAGAAAAAGGTGGCTCCCGCGCAGCTCATGTGCGTGGTGAAGGCGGATGCCTATGGCCACGGCGTTAAAGAAGTCGCGCCAGTGATGGCGCGTGCGGGTGCGGATGCTTTCGGTGTGGCGACTTTCGAAGAGGCCATTGAGCTGCGGCGCAGCGGAATCGATCAGCCGATTGCGGCGTGGATTTGGGACTCCACGCAGGAAATCGCGGAGGCTTTGGCATGCCGCATCCACATTGCAGTGCCCTCCTTGGTACACGCGCGCCGCTTGGTGGAATCGGAGATTCCGGCGCAGGTTTATATCAAGGTTGAAACCGGTCTGCATCGCTCCGGCGTGGAGGAAGCGAACTGGGATGCTACTTTCGCATTGCTTCGCGACGCCCCGCAGGTCGAGGTTCTAGGCCTCATGTCGCATTTTGCGTGCGCGGATGAGCCAGATAATCCCTTCAACGACGAGCAGGAAGCTAATTTTCGCCGCGCGCTGGAGCTGGCCCGGGCTGCAGGCCTGGAATGCCCAGTAAATCACTTGGCCAATTCCCCGGCTGTTTTGGACCGACCTTCCTCCCATTTCGAGATGGTCCGTCCGGGCTTGGCTTGTTATGGCCTGGAGCCGATCCCCGGCCTCGAGCACGGCTTGAAGCCGGCGATGACTTGGGCGGCGAGCGTCGTCAACGTCAAGCCGATTCAGCCAGGCGAGGGCACCTGCTACAACCTCACGTGGAAGGCCGAGAAGCCGGGATTTTTGGCCACGATTCCGTGCGGATACGCCGACGGTTTGCCGCGCAACTTTCAGGGCAGGCTTAAGGTCGGCATCGGCGGCAAGCTTTACCCACAGGTGGGCCGCGTGTGCATGGACCAGATTGTCGTGGACTTGGGTGAGAACGAGTACGGCGTCGAGCAAGGCGACGAAGCCATTATCTTCGGCGAAGGCGGCCTGAGCGCGACGGATCTGGCGGAGGCCACCGGAACCATCAATTACGAAATCATCTGCCGTCCCACTGGCCGCACTGCCCGCCACTTTGAGGGAGGAATCGGGCATGCGTAGCCAGTTTCCGCAGCAGGGCCAAAAGCAGGTAGCTACTGCCGAAGCCGCCCGCGAGCTGGGAAAGGAACTGGGGGCGGCGCTTGAGGCTGGCGACCTCGTCATCCTCGACGGCCCGCTAGGCGCAGGCAAGACCACCTTCACCCAAGGCATTGCCGAAGGCATGCAGGTCAAAGGCCGCGTCACCTCGCCGACTTTCGTCATCGCCCGCGAGCATCGCTCGACCGTCGGCGGCCCGTCGCTCGTCCACGTCGATGCTTACCGCCTGCTGGACCACTCCGACGATCCCCTAGGCGAGCTCGACGCGCTGGATTTGGACACCGAGCTTGACGACGCCGTCGTCGTCGCCGAGTGGGGCGGCGGCTTCATGGACCAGCTCGCGGAGGCCTTTTTGCTGATCAACATCAACCGTGAGGCCGCAGACGATACTCGCGTGTTTACCTGGAACTGGGTAGGTTAACTGCCTTCTTGTAGGATAAGCGGGGTCAACTAACCCCCACATGACGTGCAAGGAGCGCTTTCAATATGACCAAGGTCGGTCAATTCATCACCACATTCCTCATCGGATTGTTCATCATCGCCCTGGGCGCGATGATTGCGCTGTCGAGCATGCGTGAGCAGCCACCCGTGGAGCGCACCTTAGAAAGCGCTGTCGACTCCCTTGATAAGACCAACTTGACTGTCAGCGCCGTCGCTCCGAGCGAGGTTCTGGGCCGTAACTGGCAGGGCATGACCACCATCTGCGCTGGCACCAAGTTGGATGAGATCAAGAAGATGTACGGCATCGACCCGCAAGCCTTGGGCATTGATGAAGACGTCGACGCGGACACCAACTACTTCGTTGCCATCGGCGGCAACAATGAGTTCTACGCAGAGAAGCTCAACCGCGAAAAGATCGCCCTGTGCCCGACGGGCCAGCCGTTGCAGCCTGCTGCCACCCAGTCTCTGCTGCCATTTATCAAGGAAGGCGATACCTGGAAGCTGGGCGCCTAATGCTGGTTTTAAGCATTGATACCGCAACGACTGACCTGGTTACCGGTGTAGTAGATACCGAATCCGGTGCGGTCAGCGAGCGGATTATCACCGATACCCGCGCGCATAACGAGCAGTTGATTCCCACCATCCAGCGCCTGCTGGAGGAAAAGGGAATGGGCTTTGCCGATTTGGACGCAATTGTCGTGGGGTGTGGCCCGGGCCCGTTTACGGGTTTGCGCGTAGGTATGGCCACCGCATCCGCGCTTGGCGACGCCCTCGGTATCCCGGTCCACGGCGTCTGCTCCCACGACGCCATCGCTGCCGAACACGGCGCGGATAGGCGCATCCTCGTGGCAACCGATGCACGGCGTAAGGAAATCTACTGGGCGACCTATGCAGAAGGCGTGCGGGTGGAAGGCCCGGGCGTCGTCAAGCCGGGCGAGATAGCCGTGGAGGTGGAAGCGGTAGTTATCCCAGGTAACCTGGTTGAAAAGCTGCCCGAGGCCCTGCAGGCGCTGCCGCACGTGGCGGCGAATCCGCGCCCGGCCGGTTTGGTTGCCGTCGCCGACCTTTCCGCGACGCCAGCTCCGTTGACCCCGCTGTACCTGCGTCGTCCAGACGCCGTGCCGCCGAAGCCAAAGCCGCGCTCAGCCGCCCTTCCCGACATTTCCGGGCTAAGTCTGTGAAGCTGCGCGAACTAACCGCCGTCGATGCGCAGCGCTGCGCGGAGCTGGAGAAAGTGCTTTTTGCAGGGGAAGGGCCGTGGCCGGCGGAGGCCTTCGTGCAGGAAATCGCACACGGTCACACCTTTTATCTAGGCGTGGAAGACGAGGACGTATTGGTTGGTTATGCCGGCATCGGCATGATGGGACCTGTTACCGACCCGGAATTCGAAATTCATACCATCGGCGTCGATCCCGCGATGCAGCGCCGTGGGGTGGGCAGGATGATGATGGATAACATCGTCTATATCGCTGACCTGAAAGACGCCCCGGTTTTTCTCGAGGTTCGTGTGGGCAACGATCCCGCCATTTCCATGTACGAAGCCTACGGTTTTATTAAGACCGGCATCCGCCGCAATTACTATCAACCTTCAGGCGCGGACGCGCACACTATGTTCCGCCCGCGTAAAAGCGAAAGGACCGCGAAGTGAAAATCCTCGGAATCGAGTCTTCCTGCGACGAAACCGGTGTAGGAATCATCGAGCTGGACGCGGATGGCCATATGGAAATCCTGGCTGACAGCGTTGCCTCGTCGATGCAGCAGCACGCTCGCTTCGGCGGCGTGGTTCCGGAGATCGCCTCGCGTGCCCACCTGGAGGCTATGCCGCAGGTGATGCGCGCAGCACTGGAGGAGGCGGGGATTTCCAAGCCGGATGCCGTTGCCGCGACGGTGGGGCCGGGCCTGGCGGGTGCCTTGCTGGTGGGTGCTTCCGCGGCGAAGGCCTATGCGGCCGCCTGGGGCGTGCCTTTCTACGGCGTCAATCACTTGGGCGGGCACGTAGCCGTGGCCAACCTCGAAGGTGAACAGCTGCCGCACGCAGTGGCTCTTTTGGTCTCCGGCGGCCACACCCAGCTGCTTGAGGTTGAGGCGGTGGGAAAGCCCATGAAGGAATTGGGCAGCACGCTTGACGACGCCGCCGGCGAAGCCTACGACAAAGTCTCCCGCCTTTTGGGGCTGGGCTATCCGGGAGGACCGGTCATCGACAAGCTGGCTGCGCAAGGCGAGGCCAACATCGACTTTCCGCGGGGCCTTTCGCGTGCGGAGGATCTGCGCGGCGTGCATCGCCATGACTTTTCTTTCTCCGGCTTGAAGACCGCCGTGGCGCGGTACGTGGAAAAGGCGGAGAAGGAAGGACGCGTCGTATCCATCGAGGATATTTGCGCTTCCTTCCAGGAGGCCGTGGCGGATGTGCTGACCGCGAAGGCCGTGCGGGCCTGCCAGGACACCGGCGCCAAGGTGCTGCTGCTGGGTGGTGGCGTGGCTGCGAATTCGCGCCTGCGGCAGCTGGCGGCCAAGCGTTGCGAATCGGCGGGCATCGAGCTGCGGGTGCCGCGTTTTAAGCTGTGCACCGACAACGGCGTGATGATTGCAGCCGTAGCGGCGCAGCTCATTCATGAAGGCGCGGAACCTTCCGGCCTGGCCTGCGGCACCGATACCCAGCTCGAGGTTGAAGTCCCGCTCGTTAGCGCAAACTAACATTCACCAAAAGTTTTCCTTCCTCCGGATGCGGGGTAGTTAAAGCGACGGTAATGTGCGGAAGCGATATTGCCCTACTGGCTATTGAAGGAGCCTTACCCCATCATGACCACCGGTTTTCTCGTTAATCCAGATTTGACCCGCCGCAAGATCGAATTCGATCTTGAGCACGCCAACCAGTTCCTGGGCGGCACCACCGAAGACCGCGTCGCCGTCGTGTTCCAAGACGACGGTTCCACCTATGCCGCGCTTTTTAACCCCAATGCCAAGGCTGAGGGCGCGGAGCCGAATCCGGTTGCCTCCCTGGCGCGCAATGCTGCCGATACCGGTAACTCGGCATTCCTGCAGGACCCAATCCGCGCTATTAGTGGTCCGGTCATCTTCGTCGAAGCAGACGGTGAGTCTGAGAACTTCGACGAGGTCATCGAGGCAGTCGAGCACGGTATCCGTGCCGTTAGCAATTACCGCGAAGACTACCCAGAAGAGTATGGCCTCTGGCGCGCGGCGGTCATCAATTCTGAAAAGTCCGTCTAAGTTTCATAGGCTTCGCCGCGCCTCCGGAGTTTGTTGAGGGTTAGCAGTCGCAAGGGTAGAGTGCTAGGAAGGTTGTTTGACCCACAGTTGTTCACCCGCGACGACGGCTGTGCTGGACATCCACAACCGGCACATACAACTAACTGATTCAAATTTCGGAGGAATCACCATGGCAAACATCAAGCCACTTGAGGACAAGGTTCTCGTCCAGATCGTAGAAGCAGAAACCACCACCGCTTCCGGCCTGGTTATCCCAGACTCCGCTAAGGAAAAGCCGCAGGAGGCTACCGTCATCGCCGTCGGCCCAGGCCGCACCAATGACAAGGGCGAGGTCGTTCCGGTCGGAGTCAACGAGGGCGACACCGTAATCTTCTCCAAGTACGGCGGCACCGAGCTGAAGTACGACGGCCAGGAGTACCTCCTGCTGTCTGCACGTGACCTGCTCGCAGTCATCGAGAAGTAGGCCTTCATGCCAAAGCTGATTGCATTTGACCAGGAAGCTCGCGAGGGCATCCAGCGCGGCGTTGACACGCTTGCTGACGCAGTCAAGGTCACCCTCGGCCCCCGCGGCCGCAACGTTGTGCTGTCCAAGGCCTTCGGCGGCCCCACCGTCACCAACGACGGCGTGACCATCGCCCGTGACATCGACATCGAGGAGCCTTTTGAGAACCTCGGTGCACAGCTGGTGAAGTCCGTGGCCGTGAAGACCAACGACATCGCCGGTGACGGCACCACCACCGCAACCTTGCTCGCCCAGGCGCTCATCTTCGAGGGCCTGCGCAACGTTGCCGCTGGTGCCAACCCAGTTGAGCTGAACCGCGGTATCGCTGCGGCGGCGGAAAAGACCGTCGAAGAGCTGATGAAGCGCGCAACGCCGGTGAACTCGGCGTCGGAAATCGCGCAGGTGGCAACCGTTTCCTCCCGCGACCCAGAGGTCGGCGAGATGGTCGCCGGCGCCATGGACAAGGTGGGCAAAGACGGCGTTGTAACCGTCGAGGAGTCCCAGTCCATCGAGTCCTCCGTGGACGTAACCGAGGGCATTTCCTTCGACAAGGGCTACCTTTCTCCGTATTTCGCTACGGAAGAAGAGACCTACAACGCAGTGCTTGACGACGCAGCCATCCTCCTCGTCCGCAACAAGATCTCCTCTCTGCCGGACTTCCTGCCGCTGCTGGAGAAGATTGCTGAGTCGTCGCGTCCTACCTTGATCATCGCGGAAGATGTGGAAGGCGAGCCGTTGCAGGCACTCGTTGTTAACTCCATCCGCAAGGTGCTCAAGGTTGCCGCCGTGAAGGCCCCGTACTTCGGCGAGCGCCGCAAAGGCTTCATGGATGACCTGGCTGTTGTCACCGGCGCCACCGTTGTGGACCCTGAGGTAGGCATCAACTTGAACGAGGTTGGCCTCGAGGTGCTGGGCTCTGCCCGCCGCGTGACGGTTTCCAAGGAAGACACCGTCATCGTTGACGGCGCTGGCGAAGCTAGCGCTGTGGAGGAGCGTCGCGAGCAGCTGCGCCGCGAAATCGAGCGCACCGATTCCACCTGGGATCGCGAGAAGCTCGAGGAGCGTCTGGCGAAGCTGTCCGGCGGCGTTGCCGTCATCCGCGTCGGCGCTGCTACCGAGACCGAGGTCAACGAGCGCAAGCTGCGCGTCGAGGACGCCATCAACGCTGCCCGCGCGGCCGTCGATGAGGGCGTCATCGCAGGCGGCGGTTCCGCACTCGTGCAGATCTCCAAGGAACTGGAAAAGTTTGCCGAGGAGTTCGAGGGCGAGGCCAAGACCGGCGTGCTCTCCGTATCCCGCGCGCTGACCCGCCCGGCTTACTGGATCGCGCAGAACGCTGGCCTGGACGGCTCCGTCATCGTTGACCACGTTTCCGCACTCGAGAACGGCCACGGCTTCAACGCCGCCACCCTGGAGTACGGCAACCTGCTGGAGCAGGGCATCATCGACCCAGTTAAGGTCACCCACTCCGCAGTGGTTAACGCCACCTCCGTTGCCCGCATGGTTCTGACCACCGAGGCATCCGTAGTGGAAAAGCCAGCTGAGGAAGAAGCTCCCGCTGCTTCTCATGGCCATCACCACTAATTTTTAGCCGCGAATCACCCCGGGTCTCCCACGTGGAGGCCCGGGGTTTCGTCTTAGGATGGCTAGGTGCACAATCAAGAATTCATCCGCGTTGTCGGCGCGCGCGATAATAATCTCAAAGAGATAAGCGTCGATATCCCTAAGCGGAAACTCACCGTGTTCACCGGTGTCTCTGGTTCTGGCAAGTCCTCTCTCGTATTCGGAACCATCGCTGCAGAATCTCAGCGGCTTATCAACGAGACCTACCCGGGTTTCGTGCAGGGCTTTATGCAATCCCAGGCCCATCCCGACGTCGACGAGCTCAGCGGCCTTACCGCCGCCATTGTGGTGGGGCAGGAGCGGATGGCAGCCAACTCGCGTTCCACTTTCGGTACCGCAACGGATATCACCGGCGCTCTGCGCGTGCTTTCTCGCGCATTGCCTCTCCGCGCGTGGGTGGACCCGCGGCATATTCCTTCAACGTTCCTTCCGCCAGCGGGCAGGGCGCTATCGAGGTCAATGGCGTGAAAGAGGTTCGCCGTTTTGAGCGGACCGGTGGAATGTGCCCGACCTGCGAGGGCACGGGCCGCGCCTCGCAAATCGACCTGAAAGAAGTCGTGGACGAGTCCTTGAGCCTGAACGACGGCGCCATCTTGTACCCCGGCATGAAAGTCGGCTCCTGGCTGTGGAAGGCCTACGCAGAGTCAGGGTTGTACCCGGCAGATAAGCCGGTCGAGGATTTCACAGAGGAGCAAAAACACGCGCTGTATTACCTGAGCGACGTCAAGACCAAAATCAACGGCATCAACATGAGCTACCAAGGTCTTATCGTGCGCTTGCAGTCCTCCGTGCTGTCGAAGGACAAAGATAGCCTCCAAAAACATATGAAGGCCTTCGTGGAACGCGCAGTGGTCTTTGCGGATTGTCCCGACTGCGGCGGCACACGTCTGGCGCAGCATGCCCGCGAATCTTTTATTGCGGGCAAGTCCATCGCCGACGTCTCCGACATGGAGCTTACTGAGCTCGACGAGTGGCTTTCTGCCATCGACGCCCCGTCCGCCGCGCCGCTGCTGGCCTCGATTAGGCGCTCGGTGGCTAATGCGGTGGAAATCGGCTTGGGCTACCTTACCTTGAGTCGTGCCACGGGCACGCTCTCAGGCGGCGAGGCGCAGCGCACCCGAATGGTCCGTCACTTGGGCTCCGCGCTTACCGACGCCACCTATGTCTTCGACGAGCCCACCGTCGGCCTGCACCCGCATGATATCGCCCGGATGAATAAACTCCTGCTGCAGCTGCGCGATAAGGGAAACACCGTTCTCGTGGTGGAGCATAAACCGGAGACCATCGCTATTGCCGATTACGTCGTCGACTTAGGGCCCCGCGCTGGCAGCCAGGGTGGGGAAGTGGTCTTTACCGGTTCCGTCGATAAACTGCGCGAGGCGGATACCTTAACCGGCCGCCACCTAGCGGACCGCGCCCAGTTCAAGGAAGAAACTCGCACTCCTTCGGGCGCCATCGAAATCCATAACGCCCAGCGCAACAACCTACGCGGCATCGACGTAGACATCCCGCTCGGGGTGCTCAGCGCGATTACCGGCGTGGCCGGTTCCGGTAAGTCCTCGCTTTTGGCGTGCCTGCCAGAAGAAGTCCAAGAACGCATCTTCTTCGTCGACCAAACCCCGATCAAAGGCTCGCGTCGCTCCAACCCCGCGACGTATACCGGCGCGTTGGACTCCATCCGCAAGGCGTTTGCGAAGGCGAACAGTTTTGAAAGCGACGTCGTCAAGCCTGCCCTGTTTTCTGCGAACTCCGAAGGCGCGTGCCCAAATTGCAATGGTGCGGGAGTCATCTACGTGGAATTCGGATTCATGGACGGCGCTGACGTGCCGTGTGAGGTCTGTGAAGGCAGGCGCTTTTCCGAAGACGTGCTGCGTTACGAGCTAGGCGGCAAAAACATCGCCGACGTACTGGAAACGCCAGCTGCTGAGGCTGCGGCTTACTTCGCGGAAAATAAAGTTGCCGCTGCGAAGAAGGTCTGTGAGATCCTGGTCGCCGTGGGGCTGGGATATATCACCTTGGGCCAACCACTCAACACTCTTTCCGGCGGTGAGCGTCAGCGCCTGAAATTGGCCGTCCACATGGCGGATAAGAAGGCGCAGGCTGATGTTTTGGTGTTGGATGAGCCATCGACGGGCTTGCACTTGGCGGACGTCGATAAGCTGCTCGAATTGCTCGACCACCTGGCCGAGGAAGGCAACACCGTGGTGTGCGTGGAACATCACCTAGCTGTGGTCGCACACGCGGACCACATCATTGATTTAGGCCCCGGGGCAGGCTCCGCAGGTGGCGGGTTGGTTGCCGCATGCAGCCCTCGCGAACTCGCCGGCAACGCCTCCTCTGTGACTGGGCGTTACCTCGCTGAATATGTGGCCTAAACGGTGACCCCTAAACAGTGACCGTAGCGCGGGTGCGCAAAGCAGCCACGCGCTCGGATTCGCTCATGCCGCCCCACACGCCGTACGGTTCCGCGGAACTTAGCGCATGCTCGCGGCATAGCTCGAGGACCGGGCAGGACTGACAAATTGCCTTAGCGCGGTTCTCACGCTGGGCGCGAGCGCGGCCACGCTCGCCGTCTGGGTGATAAAACACGTCCGAACTCTCTCCTCGGCATGCACCCTGCAGCTGCCAATCCCAAAAGTCAGCGTTAGGGCCGGGAAGCGAATGGGGCTGAGACATGTTCAAAACTCCTTTAGTAAATACCCTGCGCGCATGAATTCGCGCCATGGAGGAATAAGACGATTTAGAAGTTTCGACGCACGTGGTAAACGAATGGTTACCGGATTGTTTCCCCTATATGGATTCTTTACGCGGAGGGCATTTTTAGCGGGTCTGAACTGCGCGAACAGCAAAGGTAAACGGTGTATGAACTTTTGGCGCGCCGGGAGTAAA
>NZ_KV814043.1:237781-257764 GCF_001813815.1 Corynebacterium sp. HMSC076D02 | reverse complement strand
AAAGGATATAAATCCACCCGAACGGGCTAGGGTGTAAGGGCTAAGGCGAAAACTAAAGCAGCAAACCCCAAGGAAAAACAGTGAGCGATACCGATAAAGAGCTAGCGGACCTCGTGCCGCTAGCTGCTGACGGCAACCGTCGCGCACTCCAGAAGATCATGCGGATTATCCACCCGCAGGTGCTGCGCTACTGCCGCGCACGCATCGGCGGCGGGCGCCAACCCACGCCAGAAGACGTCACGCAGGAAATCTGCCTCGCTGTTGCCACATCCATCGACTCCTACGAAGACAAAGGCCGCCCGTTCATGGCCTACGTCTATGGCATTGCCTTCAACAAGGTCGCCGATGCGCACCGCGCCATGGGCCGAGACCACTCCAACCCCGCCGAGGAAGTCCCGGAAAGCGCGGCCAAAGACGCAAATCCGGAGGAATCTGCGCTGGTCACGGATGGTAGTAACAGAGTGCGGGAGTTGCTCGATACATTAAGTGACAAAGCTCGAGACATAGTCATCTTGCGCGTGTTCGTGGGCCTTACAGCCGAGGAGACTGCGGAAATCGTGGAATCTACACCGGGTGCGGTACGCGTGGCGCAGCATCGAGCATTGGCACAACTGCGCAAGGCTATCGGCGCCTCTGGTCAATAGCGCAAGCGCGTATCTTCTCAAATCTCATATGTCCATATCTCATTCAAGGAAGGGAGGCCATCATGGCGAAGAAGGATGAGCCACAGCTCAATATCTCTGAGCAGTTGCAGCCTTTGGTCGACGATGACGCATTCCTGACTAGCCTTTCTCAGGGCCAGGACCCTTCTGCTGGGGAAGACGAGTTGGCGGGCTTGCTTCTCGAGCTGCGTGACGACGTCGAAAAGCAAATGCCGCCAGCTCCGGTTATCGAAGGCGCCGACGAGGAAGCTGAGGTTATCTCTCTGGCCGCGGCCTCCAAGAGGCGTCGTTCGCGGCCTTTCGTCAACGGCCTAATTGGTGCAGCGGCGGCGACCTTGGTCATTGCCGGTACTGGTACTGCCGTCTACAACGCAGGCCCTGGTTCTCCGCTCTACGACGTGCACAAGTCCATGTTTGGCAGCTCGGATGCTTCCTCCGTGGAGCTTGCAGGCACGCTCGAGGAAATGGACCGTCGTTCCGCAAATGGCGACATGGCCGGCACTCGCGAATTGCTTAATGAAGCGCGCCGTATCATCGACGAATCACGCAACTCGCAGCCGGAGCCTACCTCCGCGGAAAAGCCCTCGGCCACGCCGGCTACCAAGCCATTCCCCGCAGCGCGTTCTACGGTAACTGCGACGGAGACCCTGGAAAAGGAAGTCCCAGCATCTAGCCCTGAGCCAGCGCCGGTAACCGTAACGGAATACCAGACCATCACCTCTACGGTTGTGGCTCCGGATACGCCCTCGCAGGAAACTGGCGAGCAGACCGAACCAACTTCAGTCGCCACGGACACCGCTGAGGGCCAAGGCCCTGATGGTTACCTCGGCGAAAACCAGCAGCAGTAAACCAGCAGTATTAAAAAATTCCCTGCCTCACAGCGAGGTAGGGAATTTCTTTTTAACGGGCGTCTAGGCCGTCCATGTAGCCGAGCGCATAATCCCACGGAACATAGCGCGTGGGGTCCGGCTGCGCGCCTGGCTCATGTACCGGGGCGAGTTCGCCGTCCAAAGTGGCGCGCATGTTTGCAGCCATGATGTCCCACTCGTAGAAGTGGTTTTCTTCGCAATCCTCGCACAGAAAGAAGATGCCGTCGATTCCGCGCGGGCCCAGCACGCGTGCGAATTCCTGCACCAAGGCGAGGTCGTGGATGATAGCCAAGCGTTCTTCCTCGGACAAAGGTATGACCTGCTCGTCTTCCTCCAGGAAGGAAGCGGGATCATTGGGATCGTCTGCGAATGGGTCGCGTGGCATATTGGCGAAGAAGTTCACCTTTGCGAGCCTATAAACTTCTACCCCCTTTAGGCAATTCCTCATAGGGGCTTGCATACCTTTCTTACGGGGCGGCCCGGCTACCATTCGGGGTGCTTTAAGCACTACAGTTGTGGTTACCGCGAAACCATCTTGGCCTTATTTAAGGAGTGTCCTTAACCCATGAGCGATAATCACATTCTCACCGGCGGCGATGACCCAAACAAGGTAGCCCTGTACGGCTTGACTTTTGATGACGTTCTGCTGCTGCCGGCAGAATCCAACATCGTTCCGTCCGAGGTGGATACCTCGGCGCAGTTCACCCGCAACATTCGTCTCGGCGTTCCGCTGGCTTCTGCCGCCATGGATACCGTTACCGAGGCGCGCATGGCAATCGCCATGGCACGCCAGGGCGGTATCGGCGTCCTGCACCGCAACCTGTCCACTGAGGATCAGGCAACCCAGGTGGAAATCGTCAAGCGCTCTGAGTCAGGCATGGTGACGGACCCTGTTACCGCTAGCCCGGATATGACCATCCAGGAAGTCGACGAGCTGTGCGCACGCTTCCGCATTTCTGGCCTGCCGGTCGTCGATGACAAAGGCACCTTGCTGGGCATTTGCACCAACCGCGATATGCGTTTCGAGCCGGACTTCGGCCGCAAAGTCTCCGAGATCATGACCCCTATGCCGCTGGTTGTGGCCAAGGAGGGCGTGGCCAAGGAGGAGGCGCTGGCGCTGCTTTCTTCCAACAAGGTTGAGAAGCTTCCTATCGTCGATGATGACAACAAGCTGGTTGGTCTGATCACGGTCAAGGACTTCGTAAAGACCGAGCAGTTCCCGAACTCCTCCAAGGATTCCTCCGGACGACTGCTGGTGGCAGCGGGTATCGGCACGGGTGAGGAATCCTATGCTCGTGCAGGCGCGCTTGTCGACGCCGGCGTTGACGTCCTCGTCGTCGACTCCGCTCACGCGCACAACAACCGCGTGCTGGAGATGGTTTCCCGTGTACAGAAGGACTTCGGCTCCAAGGTCGACGTCGTAGGCGGCAACCTCGCTACCCGCGAGGCGGCGAAGGCCATGATTGAGGCCGGCGCGGACGCTATCAAGGTCGGCATCGGCCCAGGCTCCATCTGCACCACCCGCGTCGTCGCGGGTGTTGGTGCTCCGCAGATTACGGCCATCATGGAAGCTGCGGCGGTGGCTGGTCCAGCTGGCGTGCCGGTCATTGGCGATGGCGGCATGCAGTACTCCGGCGACGTCGCCAAGGCATTGGCTGCCGGTGCAGATACCGTCATGCTGGGCTCCATGTTTGCAGGCACCACCGAGGCGCCTGGCGATATCGTCGTGGTCCAGGGCAAGCAATACAAGCGCTACCGCGGCATGGGCTCCATGGGCGCTATGCAGGGCCGCGGCCTTACCGGCGAGAAGCGCTCCTACTCCAAGGACCGCTACTTCCAGGCCGACGTTAAGAGCGAGGACAAGCTGGTTCCGGAGGGCGTCGAGGGTCGCGTTCCTTTCCGCGGTGACATCGATGCCATTGTGCACCAGCTCATCGGCGGCCTGCGCGCTTCCATGGGCTACACCGGTTCGGCCACCATCGAGGAGCTGAAGACCAAGCGCTTCGTCCAGATCACCGCGGCGGGCCTGAAGGAATCTCACCCGCACCACCTGCAGCAGATCATCGAAGCTCCGAACTACCGCTAAACGAATCTTTCGAGGAAAGAGAACATGCGCGATTACGTTGAAATCGGTATCGGCCGTGAGGCACGCCGTACTTACGATCTTGATCAGATCTCCTTGGTCCCTACCCGCCGTACCCGTTCTTCTAAAGACGTCGACACCACTTGGAACATCGACGCCTATACCTTCGATACCCCGCTGGTTTCCCACCCAACCGACGCGTTGGCTACGCCCGAGTTCGTCATCGAGATGGGCAAGCAGGGCGGCTTGGGCGTCATCAACGCGGAGGGCCTGTGGGGCCGTCACGCGGACCTAGAGGCAGCCTTGGCGAAGGTCACCGAGAATCCTTTTGACCTTTCCACGCTGCAGGAGCTGCATGCAGCGCCGCTGAATGAGGAGCTGTTGTCAGAGCGCATCGCACAGGTGCGTGACTCCGGCGTGACCGTGGCGGTGCGTGTTTCGCCGCAGCGCGCGCGGGAATTGGCACCGGTGGTCATCAAGGCGGGTGCTGAGATCCTGTTCATCCAGGGCACGTTGATTTCCGCGGAGCACGTCCAGCAGGGCGGGGAGCCGCTGAACTTGAAGGAGTTCATCGGTTCCATCGATACGCCAGTTATCGCTGGCGGCGTGGCTGATTACACCACCGCATTGCACCTGATGCGTGCTGGCGCTGCCGGCATCATCGTGGGCTCTGGTGTTAATACCAACGCCGAGACCGTGGGCATCGATGTGCCGATGGCAACCACCATTGCCGACGTCGCTGCCGCTCGCCGCGACTACCTCGACGAGACCGGCGGCCGCTACGTGCACGTGCTTGCCGACGGCGACATCTACACCTCCGCTGACATCGCCAAGGCGATTGCCTGCGGCGCTGATTCTGTGGTCTTGGGCCCGGTTTTGGCCCGCGCTGCAGAGGCAGGCGGAAAGGGCTACTACTGGCCGTCGACGGCTGGCCACCCGCGTTTCCCACGCGGCGTCATCGAGGCTGCGGACATGGACCTCATCGCGGCAGGATACGCGCCGTTGTCGGAGCCGGAGCAGGTTTCGCTCGAGGTCATCTTGCACGGCCCGTCTAATGAGCCACACGGCCAGCTGAATCTGGTCGGTGGGCTCAAGCGTGCGATGGCTAAGTGCGGCTACACGGATCTGAAGTCTTTCCAGAAGGTTGGCCTGGCAGTACGCTAACCGACCTTTGCCCGACTGCGGCGGTGTGCCTTCCTTGGCACCCGTCGCAGTTTCGGTTTTGTGCCGCGCGCAAGCACCATCGTCTGTAGTACCGAGGCCATGATAATCAGCGCGATGGCCGCGTAGAAGAAGCCGTTCATCATGCCCAGCGAGAGTCCGAGCGCGGCTGCGGCGAGCCACTGCTCGCGGTCCCAGGTGCCGCCGTCGTCGAAAAGCTGCACTGCGAGCGCCGCACCGAGCTGCAACGCCTCGGAACCGTAACCGCAGTGGCGGAAGCTTTGCGGTACACGTACTCCGCTATCTCGCAGCAACTCGCGCACTGCGAACGTGACGTCGGGCGGCGTATCCGGCTTACCGAGCAAGGTGAGATTTTGGCAGAATATGCAGGTCGAATGCTTGCGCTTTCCGACGAAGCGGAGTCCCGCGTCCTCGCGTCGACCTCACTCGTGCGCGGAACTCTCCGGGTGACGAGTTTCCAGACGGCAACGTCCGCGCCGCTTTAGCCACGGCAACGCAGCACACGCTCGCCCGCGCGTCAGAGCCCGAAGGGTAGCGGCCACCGCTTCTCACAACGAACTGGGGTACCCCGTATTTAAAGGCGGTTCAATGGGCTAGACTGTAGCGCGTGACTAACCCAACCACTACTCCGCGTCCAGTCCTCGTTGTGGACTTTGGCGCTCAGTACGCGCAGCTCATCGCACGTCGCGTCCGTGAGGCCAACATCTACTCTGAGGTTGTTCCCAACTCTGCCACCGTGGAAGAAATCAAGGCCAAGAATCCGGTCGCTCTGATTCTCTCCGGCGGCCCGTCTTCTGTCTATGCGGATGGCGCTCCTTCTCTGAAGCCCGAGCTGCTTGAGCTGGGCATCCCGGTCTTCGGCATCTGCTACGGCTTCCAGGCTATGACCCAAGCGCTCGGCGGCAAGGTCGCCTCGACTGGCTCTCGTGAATACGGCCGCACCGACGTCAACGTTTCCGGCGGCGTCCTGCACCAGGGCCTCGAGGCCACACACAAGGTGTGGATGTCCCACGGCGACTCTGTCTCCGAGGCTCCGGAAGGCTTCGAGGTTACTGCCTCCTCAGCGGGTGCGCCGGTGGCGGCTTTTGAGTGCCTTGAAAAGCGCATGGCAGGCGTGCAGTACCACCCAGAGGTACTGCACTCGCCGCACGGCCAGGAAGTGCTTACCCGCTTCCTCACCGAGGTCGCAGGCCTCGAGCAGAACTGGACCGCAGACAACATTGCGGAGCAGCTCATCGCTGATATCCAGAAGCAGGTTGGTCCGGAAGGCCGCGCCATCTGCGGCCTGTCCGGCGGAGTGGACTCCGCTGTGGCTGCCGCGTTGGTGCAGCGCGCTATCGGTGACCGTCTGACCTGTGTCTTCGTCGACCATGGCCTGCTGCGCGCGGGTGAGCGTGAGCAGGTGGAGAAGGACTTCGTGGCGTCGACAGGCGCAAAGCTCGTCACCGCAGACGAACGCGAGGCGTTCCTTGCCAAGCTCGCCGGCGTTACCGAGCCGGAGGCCAAGCGTAAGGCAATCGGTGCGGAGTTTATCCGTTCCTTCGAGCGTGCTGTTGCAGGCGTGCTTAACGACGCCCCCGCAGGTTCCTCCGTTGACTTCCTCGTCCAGGGCACGCTGTACCCGGACGTCGTGGAGTCCGGCGGCGGTGACGGTACGGCGAACATCAAGTCCCACCACAACGTGGGCGGCCTGCCTGACGACGTCGAGTTTGAGCTCGTCGAGCCGCTGCGTCTGCTGTTCAAGGACGAGGTGCGTGCCGTGGGCCGCGAGCTGGGCTTGCCCGAGGAAATCGTGGCGCGCCAGCCGTTCCCGGGCCCGGGCCTGGGCATCCGCATCATCGGCGAGGTTACTGAAGAGCGTTTGGAGACCTTGCGCGAGGCAGACCTCATCGCACGTACCGAGTTGACCAATGCTGGCCTAGACGGCGAGATCTGGCAGTGCCCGGTGGTACTGCTTGCCGACGTCCGCTCCGTCGGCGTTCAAGGCGACGGCCGCACCTACGGCCACCCAATCGTGCTGCGTCCGGTGTCTTCTGAGGATGCCATGACCGCAGACTGGACCCGCCTGCCTTATGACGTGTTGGAGAAGATCTCCACCCGTATCACCAACGAGGTCAAGGACGTCAACCGCGTGGTCTTGGATTGCACCTCCAAGCCGCCAGGAACCATCGAGTGGGAATAATCCCGCCCGCCCCGCAGCGCCTCGCCGATCTCGGCGGGGCGCTGTGCGCGTTTTAGAGGAATTCGGCGCGAAACGCCTGCCAGTCGGCCTCGTTCTGGTCGGCATAGGCCCGCGCAAACCGGGCGGCGGAGCGCTCGAAGGCGGTACCTTTACCCAGATAACCCGCGATGGCTAGTCGGTCACCGGTCCGGGCGTGGGCGCGGGCGAGCGTGACGGCGGAGAGCACGGCGACCGCGTTGAGTTCCTCGGCGCTGAGGTCATCGAGATCGATGGAACCCTTGCCATTCCAAAGTTGGCGCACGTAAAAGTGGTGGTCGCCCACCTGCGTCCAGCCGAGCAGGATATCCGCCGTCGCCTGGATGGCGTGCTGGCCCTCGATGACGCGCTGACCATGATGAGCGTACTCGCTTGCCGGGAGATAGGGCGCGAGTGCTGACGGCCGCGCCTCCTTGATTTGCAGCACAAGCGGGTCGTGCTCGCCGTTGCCCTCGAACACCACCATCCACGCACGCAAGCCCACGCTGCCCACGCCCACGACCTTCATCGCTGCATCCTGGTAGCGGTACTGACGCAGCAAGCTGGCTCGCTCTGGTGCGAGCGTGGCGAGATAGGAGCTCAGCGCTTCGCGCACGACGGCATCGGCAAGCTCGCGCTCGGGGCCTTCCACGAGATCACGCAGCGGCACGAGCACCGGCGGATCCGAGATAATGCGGCGTTGCCCGTCGACGACCTCTGTGAGCTTGCCCACCGCACGCTGGCTGTCCTTGGCACGGGCCTTCGCGATGAGCTTGCGCACGCTCTTGACGGACTTCTTGCCCAGTCGTCCACCGAATTCATCGAGTGTCGCCTCCATCTCGAAGCGTGTGTACCACACGTCGAGGTTGCCCATGTCCGCGAAACGAGACATTGCCCGGTGGTAGGCGGCAACGGTGGACTCGACAAGCTCCTCCGGATCAAAGCCTCGCTCGCGCGCGCAAATTTCCACGCTGGTCACCAGTCGCGCAACGTCCCACTCCCAGGGACCGGGCAACGTCTCATCGAAATCGTTGAGGTCGAAGACCGTGCGCCGATCCGGCGCAGAGAAGAGCCCGAAGTTCGAGATATGCGCGTCTCCGCAGGCCTGGACCGTGATGCCCGAGGTAGCCAACGACGCGAGGTCCGCCGCCATAATCGCCGCTCCGCCGCGGTAGAACGCGAACGCCGACTCCCCCATCCGCGCGTAGCGCAGCGGCAGCAGCTCCGCGACGCGCGCCGGAGCCTGCGCGTGGATGATACCCAAAGGGTCGCGGTCCTCGGCAGGCTGCCACGAGCCGAGGGTACGGCGCGGGGTGTGCTTGCGGGCTGCTTTGCCGGCAGCGCGGCGTTCGGCAGGAGTATGTTGTGGCTTCACGTCGAATCAGCCTAGTCGCGAACGATCGCCTCGTAGAGTTCGCGCGCGGGCGCCGCGGCGTGCGGGCCGGGGGCATCGGCAAGCGGGACGGACACGCGGTTTGGGCGGAGCCTGGACACATGGGTGCTAAACGCCAGCAGCGGGGAGCGGGCGAGGAGCTCGGCGCGCAGTTCATCGCAAAGTGCGCGGTGCCCATCCCCGGCAGCCGCCAGCCCGAGCATTTGCGTGAGAATCTCGCCGCCGCCGACATCGTGCTCACCGCTAACGAGGTCGCTGACATCGATGCGGCCCTCGACGCCACCGCCATGTCCGACGTTTTCGGCGGCACGAAAAACTAAAACGGCATGTCGAATGACCCGCCTTTCGGGGCGGGTTGTCGTTTGTGGGGGTTAGTTCACGGTGCAGAGGTAGCGCTTGCCGTAGGGCGTGACGTACCAGTAATTGCCCTCGGCATCGTGGGTATACGAATCCCCGTCGGCCTTGCGTCCGTTATGGAACCGGCACAGCGGCACAAGGTTCGCGACGTTCGTGTCGCCGCCCTTGTTCCGCGGGATGAAATGGTCACGCTCGCACAACAGAGCCGGGGTCACACATCCCGGGTGAATACACTGCGGATGCAGCGCGAACGCCATGAGTGTTTGCTTCTCGTTGAAGATCGGCGTCGACTTAAAGCAATCCACCGGCTCACCCCAATCAGTCACCAACGTAACGTAGCCGACCTCCGCCAACTTCTCCTGCACAAGCAAACGAGCCGGGCGCACCGTGCCATCCGTGGCACGAATGAGCTTGCCCTCGGCGAGGTACTCCTCATGCTCGTCGAGACGAATAACTACGTGCGCAGCACGGGCTGGGGCCTGAATTTGTTCTCCGTCGGCGACGAACTGTTTGAACCCGTCGAGCAGGTCGTCGCCGGGCAGCGCGCTGAGCATGTCCATCAGCCACGGGTCTTGGGTGTTAATCACCAAACGGTGCCAGCCGTCTTTGCCATAGGTATGGCGGGCGGACTCCACGCGGGTTTTCGGCTTGGCAAGACTCGCGCCGACCTCATCGAGCTTGGTCTCCGCGGTTCCACACAAGGTGATGCGGGCGGCGTTAGGGTCGTCGCAGCGCGCGGCGAGCACCTCGATGCGGGCGAGCACGCGCAGGGAATGACCGGCAGTGCGGGCGGCCTTGCGGGCCTCGGCGATGCCTTTGGGCTTAGTGCGCCAATAGACGGCGGCCAAGGGGTGGATGAACGTGGCGTCGGCGAGCGTCAGGCCGCGGTCGCGGAGTTCAGCCACGGTGAGGCCGGCGGCTTCCTTGAGAGAATCGACGCCGAGAGCAAGGGCATCGAAGATGGAGACGGTCATGCCACGGAGGTTAAGGAGGCGTCGGAAAGCCTGCAACCGATTGTCCAATGTATTTGTCGAACAGGGGTATTCGAACAGGGGTAGACCTAGAGTTGGGCGATGGAGGCGCAGAGCGCGTCGACGTCCTCGTCGCGCGTGGACCAGGACGTGCAGAAACGCACCGCGCGTAGGCCGTCGTGTTCCTCGAAGAACTGGCAGACGTACTTGCTCGAGAGCCCGGCCTCCTGGGCCGGGGTGTTGACCTGCGTGCCGCCCACCATGAAGTACACGGCTGCGGCGGGCGCGAGCACGGAGAGGACGGCGGGATGGGCGGTTTCGTTGTAGTCGTTGCCGAAATGAATTATGCAGCCAGGCTACTCGTAGCGCAGCGCCTCAATCGGGTCGAGTTTTGCCGCTTTGCCGGCGGGGTAGTAGCCGAAGAAGAGCCCGATGGCGAGCGCGAAGAGCAGCGAGACCACAATCGCGCCGAGCGGCGGGAACACGAAGTAGCCCATGAGCGACGAGCCGATCATGCCCGCCACAGAGCCGAGCACCACGCCGATGAGCCCGCCGATGAGACACACGATGATGGCCTCCGTCACGAACTGCAGGCGGATGTCACCCCGCCGCGCGCCGAGCGCCTTGCGCACGCCAATCTCGCGCGTGCGCTCCGTGACGGTAATCAGCATGATGTTCATAACGCCGATGCCGCCGACGAGCAGCGAGATCCCGCCGATTGCCGCAATTGCCGCGGACAACGCCGTGAGCAGCTGGTTGAGGCTCGCGAGGTCCTTGCTGAAGTCGGTGACCTCGACGCGGTATTCCTCGTTGTCGGCGTACATCGAGTCGAAGGCCGCTTGGAGCCGCGCGCCGAGCGCGGCCTTGTCCGTGCCGGGCGCCGCGCGCAGGGACACGGAGGAAAAGGCCTCGCCGGCTAAAGGGGCATCGGAAAGCTGGGCAGCGAGAGTATAGGGCACGAGCGCGTATTCGGCCTCGCCGCCACCGATGAGCGCGCCGGTGTCGGGGGTGTCGTAGACGCCGATGACGGTGAGCTCCAGATCCGTGCCGTCGAGCGGGGCAAAATTCAGTGTCTGGCCCACCGGGTCGGCGTCGCCGAAGAGCTCGGTGGCGGTCGTGGCGGAGAGCATGGTCACGGCACGGTCGGCCGCGATGTCGTCGTCCGTGAGCGCGCGGCCGGTGCGGACGGTGAACTGCGAGGCCGTCACGTAGTCCGGGTTGGTTGGTTTCACCATCACCGCTGAGCTTTCCGATGCCCCCTCCAACTCCAGGTCGCCCGGATACGTGTCGGATTCGCCGATGATGACGCTCTCGACGTCGGGCGCGAGTGCCGTGCGAACCTGCTCGAGCTGTTCGGGGGTGAGGAGGGAATCGGGGTCGTCGACGGAGGATTCGACGTGGTAGTCGGTCTCACCTTCGTCGGTGCGTTCCTTGACCTGGACCTGGAAGTTATTGGCGCCGACCTTGTCGAGGTCAGAGGTGAACTGGCCCTTGAGCGCGGAGCCGAGGGTGAGGATCGCGATGACGGCGGCAATGCCGATGATGACGCCCAGCAGCGTGAGTAGCGAGCGCATCTTATTGGTGCGCAGCGAGGTGAGCGCCATGCGCAAAGATTCGGTGAGATTCATTTCAGCACCCCGTCCGTCATGGTTACGGTGCGCGAGCACTCGGCGGCAAGCTCCGGGTTGTGGGTAATAAACACGATGGAGGTGCCGCGCTCGCGGTTGAGCTCGTGGAAGAGGTCCATGACGAGGCGGCCGGTCTGGGAGTCAAGGGCACCGGTGGGCTCGTCGGCGAGGATGACCTCCGGGTTGTTGGCGAGCGCGCGGGCGATGGCGACGCGTTGCTTCTGGCCGCCGGAGAGCTCGTTGGGCAGGTGGCTGGCGCGCTCGGACATGCCTACGAGGTCGAGGAGCTCGGCGGCGCGGCGGGCGCGTTCGCGGCGGGGCACGCCGGCGTAGACCATGGGCATCTCCACGTTGGCGAGTGCGGTGATGCGGCCGATGAGGTTGAAGTTCTGGAAGACGAAGCCAAGCTTGTCGGCGCGCAGGCGGGCGAGCGCGTCATCGTCGTAGGTGGAGACGTCCTCACCGCCGAGGAAGTACTCGCCTGCGGTGGGGCGGTCGAGCAGCCCAATGATGTTCATGAGCGTGGATTTGCCGGAGCCGGACTGGCCAATGACGGCGACGAACTCGCCGGGCTCCATCTGAAAGTCGCAGCCGGGCAGGACGGTGATTTCGGCATCGGTGCCTTCGTTAAAGCGCTTGACGATGCCTCGCATGTCGATGAGGCTCATTTCTCTCCGCTCGCTGCGTCGGGCAGGGATGCCTGTTGGCCTACGTCGCCTTCGTGGGCCGCGCCCTGGGTGAGTACGCGGTCGCCGCGGTGGAGGCCAGAGGTGACGGCGGCTTCGAAATCGGTGCGGGTGCCCAATTTCACGTCGCGGCGCTCGATGGTGCCGGAGTCGGAAACGACGAGCACGGCTTTGTCGCCATCGATGAGCGCGCTGAGCGGAACCGTCAGCGCGTCTTTGTCCTCGTGCGTGACGACCTTGACCTTTGCCGTGGAACCTAGACGCAGGCCCTCGCGGTTGCCGTCCACGCGGACTTCGATGGGGAACTCGGCTTTCCCCGAACCCGTGCCGGTGCCGCTCGCCGCAGGTGCGGAGGCCCCGGAGCCGGCGGCCTCGGCGGGCACGGCGGGGGCGGCGGGGGCGGCGGAGACAGGCGAGATGAAGGACACGGTGCCCGTGTATTCCTTATGCGGCTGGCTGGGGGAGGTGAACGTGACGCGGTCGCCGACCTCGATATCCGCGATGTCGGCTTCCTTGACCGTTGCCTTGACGAGGAGGGACGAGTCATCCGCGATCGCGAGCAGTGGCCCCTCGGCGGGGCGGCCTTGCTGCGCGGTGACGGACGTGATCACTCCATTAAGCGGAGAAAATAGCTGAGAACCAGAGATGTCGAACTCGAGTTTCGCATTGGCTTCCTCGGCGGCGACGCGTGCGCCCGCGGCGGACTTGAGGGCGTGGTTGACGGCCTGGGACTGCGCGTCGATTTGCTGTTGGGCGCTGAGCTCGGCGGCGCGCTGGGCGAGCTGGGCATCGGAAAGCTGGGCGTAGGCAGCGTTGGCGGCGCGCTGTTTGGCACCGACCTCGCGGTCCACGGCCTCGAGCGCGCGGGCGTAGGACTCCTCGGCGCGGTCAACCTGGTTCTGGGCGTCGCTGACCGCGTCATCCGCCTCGGTCGAGGCGAGCAGCGACGTGGCCATGGTGGCGCTGTCTGCGGTGGCCTCGCCAGCAGCACCGAGCGAGGCGAGCGCGGCCTGGAGCGATGCGTTATTCGCGGTGCGCAGCCCAGCGCGGGCCGTGTCTACCGCGGCGGCGGCTTCGGCGACGGAAGGATCTGCGGCGGCGCGGGACTCGGCGACGGCCTGCTGCGCGTCGTCGAAGCTGTGCTGCGCGGTGTCCACGGAGGCGCGGGCGGCATTGACCTCGCCGTTGAGGCCTTGATCCAACGCGTCCTGGAGCTGGTTGAGCTGGAGCTGCGCGTCCTCGACCTGATTGAACGCGCCGACTTCTTCCGCGGCCTGAGCGGCACGCTGACTTTGGAGCTCGCGTTCGGTAGCAGAGGTGTCGAAGGAGGCGAGGCGCTGGTTGGCCGTGACGCGCTGGCCGACCTTCGCGTCGAGCGTGACGATGGGCCCGGTCTGCGTCGTGGCGAGCGAGACCTCGCGGGCGGGTGCGATCGAGCCCGTGGCGGGCACGGACTGCGTGATGTCCTTCGCCGCGACGGTCGTGACATCGGCGGCGGTGAGCACCACGCCGTCGGGGCCGAAGGTGAGGTAGTAGGCGCCGCCACCGCCCACGGTGAGGACGGCGAGGGCGGCGGTCGTGATAGCGATAGTCTTCTTTTTCATTATTCGTGAATAGTAGTAGTGCCAATTCCGTTATCAATAATTAATGTCAGCTTAGCGCCTGGATCTGTGCGTGGAACGCAGTTGCTCTCACCAATGCCGGCGTCGCATTCGATCGCGATGGGCAGGTTGTCCGGCAGGTAGACTTCCGTGGCACCAATTCCGTTGTCGACGGTCACGGTGCGCGGGGAGTCGAGCTCCAGCTCACGCAGGTCGAGCGTGAGCTTGCCGATGCCATTGTCGTAGAGGTCCTGCAGCTCCGCGCCATCGTGCGGGGTAAACCGTACGTCGCTGGAGGTCTCGTCCTCGCTGGTCATGGTCATGGTGAGCACGAAGCCGAGGCCGGCGATGACGGCGGCGGAAATCGCGATGGCCGCAATGACGCCTTCGCGGTGCTTCTTCTTTGGCTCAGGCTGCTTGTAGGGCGCCGGGTCGGGCAGATCCCAGGCCTCGGGCACCGTGCCCAGGGGATCCCAGGACGGTGGGGTCGTGCGCCCCGGCGGAAACGGGTAGCCCTCGACGGGGGTGAAGGCGGACATATCGGGGCCCGGGGTGGTGTCGGGGACCGGCGACGCGAGGACGCCGGCGGGCGGGATGGGTTGGCGTTGGTGCAGTCCGTACCAGGCTACGGCGGCGAGGATGAAGATGACGACGGTGGAGAGGGTTTGCTTCTCGCCGAACAGTGGGCCGAAGCCGGCCGTGGCGGCGAAGAGAATGATGAGCCCGATGGCGAGGCTGGATTCGGACTTTGGGCCGTCGGCCTTGCCAAAGAGGTCCTGGACGGGTGCGGTGGCCTTGCCGTAGAGCGGCATGCACATCCACGCCAGGGCGTAGAGCGCGATGCCGCCGCCGAGGACGAGCGCGGTAACAACGAAAGCCACGCGGACGAGGACCGGGTCGATTTGGTAACGCACGCCGATGCCTTCGCAGACACCGGCAATCATGGCATTGCCGCCCTGGTTTCTCGGGATGCGGGGCGGGCGCGTGTCCCACATCTGGTTGAGAGTCGCGGTGTTCATATCTATATCGTGACGCACCGCGAGGTACGCCACCATCGGGGAACGCCCTGATTTTTGAACTTCAGGGTTTACCCCGATCCGCGCGGGGCGCAGCCGTGCGAAGATTAAGCGCATGAGTTCTCCCTACGCGTCGCGCGCGACTCAGCCCGCGTTCCCGACTTTGGCACGTCCCCAGGATGGCCGCGTCGTGGCGGGCGGGGGCGCGGGGGTCGCGGCGCACCTGGGCGTTGACGTGTTGTTCGTGCGCCTGGCCTTGACCGCGTTGTGCGCCTTGGGCGGCCTCGGCGCGTTCCTCTACGCCGGGGTATGGGTTGCGACCAAGCCTGCCGATGCCCCCGCGCCCGCCTCCCGCTTCGACTTCCGGGCTAACTGGTTGCTTGTCTTCATTGCCGTGGCGGCGGTCGTCAGCGCGCTGGCCAGCGGAGCCAACATGCTGCTGCCGCTGGTCATCGTAGGCGCGGGCGCGCTCGTGACGTGGCAAGCCTATGACCGCGGGCTCGAGAACGTATCGAGCAAGCTGAGTATTGCTGCGGGTAGTGTGCTCGTCTTGTCCGGCGTGGTCATTACCATCGCGCGGTGGGACGGCGGCGCGGACTTTATTCCGGCGTTGGCGGCGGTCGCGCTGACCGTTGTCGGCCTCGGCGCTCTCGTGGTGCCGCTCGTGCTCAAACTGTGGCGCCAGGTGGCGGATGAGGGCGCGGAGAAGGCGGCATCGGAAGCCCAGGCGATCATGGCGGCGCGCCTGCATGACTCGGTGCTGCAGACCCTGGCGCTCATTCAAAAACGCGCGGAGGATCCGGCGGAGGTCGCGCGGCTCGCGCGATCGCAGGAACGCGAGCTGCGCGCCTGGCTATTTGACGCCCCCTCGGCGGCGCCGGGGACGGTCTTTGGCGCGCTGGCCGCGGCGTGTGGCGAGGTCGAAGACCTGTTCCAGGTGCGGATTGCGCCGGTGACGGTGGGCGAAGATATCGAGCTTACCGAGCCCACGAAGCTAGCGGTGCAGGCGGCGCGGGAAGCGATGGTCAACGCCAGTAAGCACGCGGGCGTCGATACGGTGGACGTGTATGCAGAAAACTTAGCCGGCGAGCTGTCCATTTTTGTGCGCGACCGTGGCGCGGGCTTTGACCCGAACGCGGTGACCGGGGACCGGCACGGAATCCGGGACTCTATCCGCGGGCGCATGGAACGCGCCGGGGGCACCGCGCGGGTGAACTCGCGTCCGGGAGAAGGCACCGAGGTGGAGCTCACGGTAGCTTTATAGCCATGGTTTCCGTTTTCCTCGTCGATGATCATTCTGTCTTCCGCGCCGGCGTGCGTGCGGAGTTGGCCGACGCAGGGGATATCGAGGTCGTGGGCGACGTGGGCACGGTCGCCGAGGCGGTCGCGGGGATTGAGTCGGCGCACCCGGACGTGGTGCTGCTTGACGTGCATATGCCGGACGGCGGCGGGTTGGCCGTGCTGCGTGGCGCCCCGGGCCCGGTGTACCTGGCGCTGAGTGTCTCGGACGCGGCGGAAGACGTCATCGCGCTCATCCGTGCCGGCGCTCGGGGCTACGTGACGAAGAATATTTCAGGCCCGGAGCTGGCCGCGGCCGTGCGCCGCGTGCATGAGGGCGACGCGTATTTCTCGCCGCGGTTGGCGGGTTTCGTGCTCGATGCGTTCGCATCGGGTGCGCCTGCCGAGTCGAAGCCCGGTGCGCCGGACGAATCCGTGGACCCGGCGGTCGACGCGCTAACACGGCGCGAGCTCGAGGTGCTGCAGCTGCTCGCGCGCGGTTACACGTATCGCGAAATCGGCGAGCGTCTCTTTATCTCGGTGAAGACGGTGGAGACGCACGCGTCGAATATCTTGCGCAAGACGCAGCAGTCGAATCGTCATCAGTTGACTCGCTGGGCGGCTAGCCATGATCTGGATTAAGTTTTTTGCATGCGTCTATCTCTCCCTATTGCTTGCGTGACCCTATCCCTTAGCCTTGTTGCGTGCTCTGCTGCGGGTTCAAAAGATGAGCCGCTCTTTGATCCAAACGCTGCGTCTGACTCCAAGGAACCGGAGTTCAACATGGTTGATTTGTGGAGCGGCGAGGCCGATAAGGACACCGTGGAAGGTGCTGAAGGATGCGCGGATCCTTTCTTTGACCTAGGCGATACCTATGCTGGCTATTACCTGATGCAGCGCAAGGTGGGGCTGGATAGCCCACGCGGGCATTCCCTCGGAATGGGAGATGATCTGGGGCTGGTCCGAGCCTTCCCAGGACCAAGGCGAGGCGGTGCTCTTCTTCGCGGGTGAGGATTTGGCTAAAGACTCCGTTATTAAGATTGCCTCGCGCGTCGAGGACGTCGACATCGAGGGCACCGAGGCCACGGTGACCTACGCGGAGGGCCAGAAGGTCTCTTACTCCCTAGATGGTGACAAACTGGTCGTGGGCGATGGCCTGGAGAAGCTGCAATCTGATTATGACGGCTACGACGATGCCTACCTGGATTTCGAGCGCGCATTGCCAGGCAGCGATGGCGGGCGCCCGGTGGGGCTGGGCAACGTGAATGTGAAGCCGTGGGATGAAAACCGCGATGAGTTGGTGCGAGAGCAAAGGCCTTTCCGCATTCCTGCCCGCGAGTCAGATTATGTATGCCGCTGGGAGAACTTTTCTCTGGTTTGCGCGGCAGAGGAGGGAACGCCTTTTCCTTTTGAGGCGGACTTTGATTTGACCTCGCCGTCGGATAAAGCCGAGCGGGCGGCCAGCATCCAGCTGACCATGCCTTTCGGTGTTTTCCCGAAGGATGTCGACGATAGTTTCTTCCACGCGGACGAAGCGCTCCAGGATGAGCAGGTTACGGCCGTTGGCACGATGCTTTTTGATACCCGCGGCGATGGCATCACGCTTTTCGACGGCCACGTCGGCATGCGCTTTACCCCCGACGGGCCAAAGAAGGTGCCGGTTGAGCATAGCCTGACCAGGAAATACTGGCCGGACCCGACGGAGCTCGATAGCTTTAACGAAGCTGGCTAGGCATAAGCTAGCTTGCGGGTGCCGTCGACGTGGGGGAAGACGAAAAAGGCGGCGCCGGAAATCAGCAGCCAGGTCACGGCCACGCCCCAGGCGGGAAGTGCGAAAAGAGGGGCGAGCATGACGATGAGCCATAGCAGCATCAGGGGGATGAGCTGGCTGATATTCGGCAGCATCGTCACGTTCTTTTTGTCCGCGTAGGCCCGCAGTTGCGCGCGGTAGGGATGTAGAAAAACGAGGGTGAAGGCCGCAATGAGAAAAAGCAGGCCAACCCCGATGGCGATGCCGAAGTGGACATCGCTGACCAACACAGCCACGGCGGCGCCGATGAGGAGGGAAGCGCCCAATCGCACCCAGTGTGGGGTGGGGATTGGGGTCTCGAGGTGGCGGATATCGCTGGCATGGGCAGTCATGCAGGTTAACGCTACCACTGCAATTGCAAGAGCATGGGGGCAAGGGCCATAATGGAGGTATGAATCAAACAAGTGTTCGTATAGCGGAGGTGGCCTCGGGGCAGAGTCGCGCGGACCAGATTGCCGCTTTGCGGGCGCAGATGCACAAGCTGGAAGCGCCTCGAACCGCCCCGGCAGTGCAGCCAGATGAGGAAGTGGTGGAGGTGCCTTCTTCCCTGGCCAGGCTGCTTCCTGGCGGGGGTCTCGCGCGGCGCAGTGCGGTGTATTGCGGGGAGTGTCCTGCGCTTATCGTCGAGCTTGTTTGTCATATTAGCGCACAGGGCGGACACGTCGGCGTCGTTGGCTGGCCGGAACTGTCTCTCGCACAAGTGGCCGAGTCCGGGGATTTGCGCCGCGTGATTGTCGTCCCGGATCCCGGCGCTGAGCCGTGGGCGGTGACGGGAGTGTTGGCGGAAGGCCTCGATGTCGTTATTCACCGCGGGGTTGGGGAAGTCACGCCGTCGAAAGCGCGGCCCGTTCTGGCGAAGATCCGCGGCGGGCAGGCGGCCGTGGTGACGGTGGGCGTGCGCCTGCCGGGAACCACCACGGAAATCGAAGCGGAAGTCACCAGCTTCCGCGGGCTGGGGCGCGGAAGTGGGCGCATTAACGGCGTGGATATTGCAGTAAACGTGGAGTCCAAGGGCGTGCGAGCGCGGCGCGGCACGGTGACGTGCGGACAGCGGCGTCGGCTGGAGGCGGTATGAGGGTCGCGGCGCTGTGGTTTCCAGATTGGCCGGTCCAGGCGCTGCGGATGCAGGAGGCGGTGCGGGTAGGTGCAGCGCGGGGAGGCACAACGCGGGAGCGGGCTACAGCTATCGTGGCGCAGCACAAGGTCGTTGTATGCGATGGCCTCGCGCGCCGAGCCGGCGTGCGCCGCGGGATGCGCTTGCGCCAGGCGCAGGCGGTGCTGCCAGAGCTGCGCGTCGAGGAGCTTAACGCGGATCGTGATGGCGCTGCCTTCGCCGAGATTGCCACCGGCTTGGATGCGGGGGCTTCCTCCATCGAGGTGCTGCGTCCGGGCCTGGTCATCGTGGATGCTGCTGCGGCGGGGCGTTTCCACGGCGGTGAGGACACGGCGGTGCACATGCTTGTCGACGCCGCCTCCCGCGCCGGCCTCGACGCCACCGTCGGGGTAGCAGACGAAATCGCCACGGCGCTCATCGCTGCCCGCCACAATGGCCTGGGCGCGGTGGTGCCGGAGGGCGCTTCGCGGGAGTTTTTGGCGGGCCAGCCCTTAAGCGTGCTGGCCGCAGAGGTGTCTTTGGGCTGTGCGAAAGAAGTAGTAGAACAGCTGCGGCAGCTGGGGATTAGCAACCTTGGTGAGCTGGCGGCGTTGCCGGCTAGGCAAGTAATGACGCGCTTTGGGCAGGCAGGCAGGCGTTGTCATGACATAGCTAATGCCGTCCCGGATAGGCGGGTGGCGCCGGAGCTTGCGCGGCCGGATTTGGCGGTGGAGGTCAGCTATGAAGAACCCTTAGAGCGAGTGGACGCCGCGGCCTTTGCGGCGCGCCAGTTGGTGGCGCAGCTGCACAGCGTGCTCGCGGAGGCAGGGCAGATGTGCGTGCGTTTGCGGGTCGTCGCGGAGTTTCTAGGCGGCGCGGTGCTGGAGCGCGTGTGGCGTACGCAGGAGGCCCTGGATGAAAGCGCAACGGCCGATCGCGTCCGCTGGCAACTGGATGGCTGGCTGAGCTCGGCGCGGGCGGGCGCGGAAGGCGGCGTCGTCAGGCTGGCGTTGGAACCGGTAGAAACCGCGGCGCCGGAGGGCGAGGGCCTGTGGGGGGCAGACGAAGAGCAATGACAAAGCCAAGCGGGTCATCGCGCGCGTGCAATCGCAGCTGGGCGTGGATCGAGTACTGCAGCCGCGGGAGGCCGGCGGGCG
>NZ_KV814043.1:204050-237681 GCF_001813815.1 Corynebacterium sp. HMSC076D02 | reverse complement strand
GGGGTGGCAGAGCGCATCGAGTACGTCCCCTACGGCGAGCAGCGCGACCCCGCTCCGCAGGGCAGCTGGCCAGGCCGAATTCCCTCGCCGCTGCCGGCAAGTTTGGCGCACCCTGCCTCGCGCATCCGGCTTCTCGACGATTCCTCCCGCGACGTCTACGTCACCGCCGAAGCGCTATTGAGCGCGGCGCCAGTGGCGTTGAGCTGGGGTAACAAGCGCTATCAGGTCATCGGCTGGGCTGGGCCATGGCCGGTGGATACTGCGTGGTGGGGAGAGGAAGCTCAAAGGCTCGCACGCTTGCAAGTGGTAGGCCAAGGCACGCAGAATCAGCGGGCCTGGCTGCTGGTCTGGGCGGCCGGGCGGTGGAGCGTGGAGGCGTCCTATTGCTAGGTGGCAGCGAGGAAATCGATGACCAGGCGGGTGGGTTCTTCCAGGACCTGCACGGAATATGGGTGGCGTTCCTTTAGGCCAACCACGAACTGGGAGCGGCCTTCGAATGTACCGGAGCTTTTGACCTCGGTGATAAAACCGCCTGCGCCGGGGGTGGAGCCGAGATTGGGATCGGCCATGTCTTTTTCGAAGGGATAAACGGTGCCGTCGATGTTGACGTTGAGAGCCGTGGCGCCTTCATAGTCGATGGCGTTGCCGGAACCCTGCTGCAGAGGCTTGTCTGTGTAGTCGATGAACCAGCCG
This sequence comes from Corynebacterium sp. HMSC076D02, assembly GCF_001813815.1. NCBI lineage: Bacteria > Bacillati > Actinomycetota > Actinomycetes > Mycobacteriales > Corynebacteriaceae > Corynebacterium > Corynebacterium sp. HMSC076D02. Next base: position 236,988 of record NZ_KV814043.1, on the reverse strand, counting down.
GGGCTGCCTTCCCCAGTGAATTCGAAGACGACGCGTTCGAAGCCATCGTGATTGCCAACGCGAACATCGGTGACAACCAGCTGGGAAGGCACCGCGGGGCGTTCTGTCTTGCGGCTGAGATTGGTGACGCCAAGCGGGGTTACACCGGCTGGAGCAGAGGTCGTGGGGGCGCCTTCGACAGAGGACGTAGTAGATACCGCCTCTGTGAACGCGAGACTGGATTTATCCTCTGTGTCGCTAGCGCAACTTACCAAAGCTACAGATCCGAGAGTAAGGACAGCGAGAGTAGGCACGAGGGAGGACAATTTCGGCATGCAAACAGACTATTGCCTAGCCACCGACTCTGTATAGCCAAGGCAGGATTCTTAACCACATTGTTGTCATCATTTTCATTTTGATGGCAGGTAAGCTGTGGCACATGACTTTTTGCTCCGACGTACAGGTTGAGCCGCTTCCGGGCACTGCCAAGAAAGAAAGCGTATTTGTGCTCTTCGAGTGGCCAAACGGCTGGTCGCGCGATGTCTTAGACGGCGGGACCTTCGGCCCGGAACTCACTGCTGAACTTAAATCCAAGCTCAAAGGCGTGGCAGGGCTGCAGCTTATCCGCAAGCCCGGCAAGGAAGGCCGCAGCATTAACGGCAAGCATCGCTGCTACGTGGTCTGGGCCGAGCGCGGAGTTTATATGGAGCATCTCCTAGACGGCCCGGAAGGCATCTTGGGGTTGGATTTTGCGGTGCCGGAAGACGGTGTTCTTTCCCGCCCGCTTGTGCTGATTTGTACCCACGGGCGTCGGGACGTGTGCTGTGCGGTCAAGGGGCGCCCGCTTGCGGCGGAGCTGGCTGCAAGTTTCCCGGAGGAGGTATGGGAGACCTCGCACACGAAGGGGCATCGTTTCGCTCCGTCGATTCTTTTGATGCCGTGGGGCTATTCCTTTGGCAGGCTTAACGTTGAGGCGGCGCGTGAGATGCTGCTGGCGGCGCGTCGCGGGGAGTATTTCTACCCGGGCAATCGCGGCAGCGGGCTCTATGATCCGCGCGGGCAGGTGGCGGAACTGGCAGTCGCGCGGGAGCTGATCGAGGCGGGGGAGGCCTTGCGCTATGGGCAATTGCACGCGCTTGAAAATACCGTGCACCATGACGACGGCCGCACCTGGCGGGTAGAGCTGGAACAAAAAGAGGTCTCCGGGGTCATCTCCTCGTGTGGAGACTGTCCGAAGACCTCAAAGGCGTGGCACGCAGTGGGTGTGCACGCGGGGGATATTAACGGCGCATGATCTTGGCGGAAAGCCAGTTGCCGAAGAACTGCGCTGCCTGAACCAGCACGATGATAATCAGGGTGGCCACCACGGTGACCTCCCACTCGAAGGCGCGGTAGCCGTAGACGATGGCAAAGTCGCCCAAGCCGCCGCCACCGACGTAGCCGGCCATCGCGGACATATCTACGATGCCGATGAACAGGAAGGTATAGCCCAGAACCAGCGGGCCAAGGGCCTCCGGCACGATGACCGAGGTGATGATCTTCCAAGGGGAAGCGCCCATCGCGCGGGCTGCTTCAATGACGCCGGGGTCGATGGCGACCAGGTTCTGCTCCACGATGCGGGCCACGGCGAAAGTGGCTGCGATGACCATGACGAAGGTCGCAGGTTCGCGGCCGATAGATCCGCCGAGGACCGCCACGGTTAGCGGCTGTGCGAAGGCCAGCAGGATGATGAACGGGATGGGGCGGATGAAGTTCACCAGGATATTGATGATGAAGTAGACAACCTTGTTCTGCAGGATGCCACCTGGACGGGTGGTGTAGAGCAAGACGCCTAAAACGAGGCCGAGAAGGCCTGCGACCACCAGGGTCGTCGAGACCATGATGAGGGTGTCTTGGACGGCCTCGATGAGGGTATCGCCCAAGCGATCCCAGTCAGCGGCAGCTTGGTAGGTCACGTTCATCGGGAAATCTCCTCAATCTCGGTGGTGCGTTGCAGGGTGCGGTAGAACTCCTCGATGGCGGCGGCATTACCGTTCAAGCGCACGGTGAGCTTGCCGAAGGAATGCTTCTGCAGAGTCGTGATACCGCCGTGGACCACTGCGATAGACACGCCCTTTTCCGCCAAGCGTGCCGATGCGGTGAAAAAGCCGGAGTTCTCGGTCAGGTTGATGGTGAAAAGGCGGCCCTCGTGGGCGAGGAGGTCGTCTGCTTCTACCAGGTCTGGGGTGTTGCGCAGGGAAGTGGCAACGAACTTGGAAGCGACCTCCGTGCGCGGGTTGGAAAAGACCTCGTAGACGCTGCCGGCCTCGATGACGCGGCCGGCTTCCATGACGGCGACCTTATCCGCGATGGAACGAACCACGTCCATCTCGTGGGTAATCACGACGATGGTGATGCCAAGGTCGCGGTTGACCTTGCGCAGCAGATCCAGCACCTCGTGCGTGGTGGTGGGATCGAGTGCGGAGGTGGCTTCGTCAGCCAGCAACAGCGAAGGGTTGGTCGCCAGCGCGCGAGCGATGCCCACACGCTGCTTCTGACCGCCGGACAGCTGCTCCGGGTAATTCGAGCCCTTATCGCCAAGGCCCACGAACTGCAGGAGCTCCTCCACGCGCTTCTTGCGTTCTTCCTTCGGCATACCGGCTAGGCGCAGCGGGTATTCGATGTTGCCTGCCGCGGTGCGCGAGGTCATCAAATTAAACTGCTGGAAAATCATGCCGATGTTGCGGCGGATACCGCGCAGCTTGGACTCCGGCATGCCGACGATGTCGGTGCCATCCAGCAGGAGCTGGCCCGAGGTGGGCTTATCCAAGCCGTTGATCATGCGCACCAGCGTGGACTTACCCGCGCCGGAAAAACCAATGATGCCGACGATTTCACCGGGCTCGACGGTTAGCGAGACGTCGTCAAGCGCTTTGGTTTCGGTCTTGTTATTTGTAAAGACCTTGGTGATGTTGCGGAACTCAATGCGGGTGCCGTGCTTGGCACCGGGATTATCTGTCACGTGAGGCGTTTCCTTCATATTGTTGTGACTGGCTAAAACCTTCTAAGACCTTACTCGGCGGAGGAAGTCTCCAAGCGATCCAGGACTTCCTGGAGTTCATCTTGCGGACGATCCACGAAGATGGTGGTGCCGCCCGTGGTCTCCTGCACTGCCTTTTTGACCTCTGGTGAAAGGTACAGCTGCGCTAAGCGCTTGACCTTATCGTTGTCCTTATCTTTTTCTTGTACTGCCCAGACGTTGATGTATGGGTCGAACATGACGGTGGGATCGGCGCTGGGAGCTTCGGGGTCGTCGTAAAGCACTGCCTCAGCAGGGTTGATGCCCGCGCGCTTGAAGAAGGAATTGGTGATGATGGCAGGGGCGCCTTCGCCGTATGCCGACGGAGTCTGGGAAGCATCGACCGGGGTTACCTTGACCTTTGACTTGGCCTCGTCGATGTCGGCCGGATCCGGGGTTAGCTTGCCTTTTTCCTTCAAAGTCACCAGATCGTTGGCGGCCAGCAGGTTGATGGCGCGGCCCTGGTTGGTGGCGTCATTCGGGATGGCGACTTCCTGGCCCTCGATGCCCTTTATATCCTTGTGGCCCTTCCAAAACAGCGGCATCGGGTAGACCTGCGTGGAGGCCACCGGAACGAGGTTGGTGCCGTTGCCCGCGTTGTATTCCGCCAGGAACTTCAGGTGCTGAAACTTGTTGGTGTCCGTGCTGCCTTCCGCCAGGGACTGGTTCGGGGTGGCATAGTCGGTGAAGCTTTTCATCTCGATCTCGATGCCTTCCTTGGCGGCGAGATCTTTCAATACGTCCCACTCCGGAAGCTCGGCATCGGTGGTGCCGATGATGATTGGATCCTCTGCGGTGCCGGCAGCAAACTCGGAGGACTTGGAAGAACAACCCGCAAGGCCCGTGGCTGCAACAATGCTTGCCGCAGCCAGCGCAGCAATCTTTTTCAGCTGCACGGCGCTAGCTCTGCTCTGCCACGCGGTCGAGGATCTTCTTCAGCTCCTCCGGAGACTTTTGAACCGGAACGGAAGTGCCCTTGGAATCCTCTGCGACGGCGTCCTGGACGGTCTGGGAGTGCCAAATTTCGGCGACCTTCTTAATCTCCTCGTTGTTGGCGTCTTCTGCGCGAACGACGAAGGCGTTGATATAAGGCTCTGCCTCCTTGGAGTTCGGGTCATCCTGGAATACGGCGGTGGTGGGGTCGATGCCGGCGCGGTCGAGGAAGGAGTTGTTGATGATGGCTGGCTTGCCTTCGCCGTAGGCGGTGGGGGTCTGCGCGGCGTCGACAGGCACGACCTTGACCTTGGACTTTGCCTCGTCAATATCCGGCAGACCTGGGGTGATGAGGCCTTCCTTCTTCAACGTAACCAGCTTGGCCTGTACGAGGACGTTGATGGCGCGTCCCTGGTTGGTGGTGTCATTCGGGATGGCTACTTCCTGGCACTCGATGCCGTCGAGGGAGTCGTGGCCCTGCCAGAACAATGCCAGCGGCACGATTTCGGTGGCGACGATCGGAACGAGGTCGGTGCCGTTGCCCTTGTTGAACTCCGCCAAGAACTTCAGGTGTTGGAAGTTATTGGTATCCAGTTCGCCTTGGTCAAGCGCCTGGTTCGGGGTGTTGTAGTCCGAGAAGTTCTGCACCTCGATGTCAAGGCCTTGTGCCTCGGCTTCGTCCTCGAAGGCGGACCATGCCTTCTTAGCGGCGTCGGTAGTGCCGACGACGATCTTGCCGTCGGAATCGCCAGAGGAGCAAGCAGCCAGGCTGGTGGCTGCGATGACGGCTGCGGAGGAAGCAGCGAGAACGCGGCGAATACGCATGATATGAGGTGTCCCTTCGAGTGAAATAACGTTTGTTGCAAGAAACCTAGCAATGATTGAACCGCTTTGTCTATATCGCTTTGGGTGAGACTGAAAAATTGACTAGAACATAGTTTCGATCCTATCTTTTTCCTATGAGGTTTAATGGTGGGGTGGCGCTGCCTTGGTCGCGGGTGGAGCGGATTCTTTCCGGTCGTCCTGCCGCAACGCCCGTTTCGGTGGAGCACTTGGGGGAGCGGGGCGAGGGTCTCGAGCGCGGGGTCTCGGCCGTGCCTTTCGCGGAGCTGCATGCGGTTTCTTCCTATAGCTTTTTGGACGGCGCCTCGGAGCCGGAAGAGCTGGTGGCGCGCGCGATGCAGCTGGGGCTAGAGGGGCTTGCGCTGGTGGATAAGGACGGTTTTTATGGCCTGATGAAATTTGCCGAAGCCGCCGCTAAGGCGGGGCTGCCGGCGGTGTTTGGGGCGGAGCTTTCGCTTGTCGACGGCCCTCTTGTCGTCCTCGCCCGCACCCCCGAGGGGTACCGCCGGCTATCGCGATTGATTGCCCAAGCGCGCATGGATGCAGGTGTGAAGGGCGAGGTGGCTTACCCGCCGTTGGAAGTAATTGCGGAGCGTTTGCAAGATTATTGTCTGTTTCTTCTGGACTGGCAATGGTTGGACAAAATCGATCATGTGCTCGAAAGAATAAAAATAGACAGCATAGTACTTGAATATTCCTGCACGATGTCTCCTGAGGACGCAGATCGCCACGCTGAACTGGATAAATGCAATAATCTGCGCGCCATCGCCACTGCCTTACCCGCTGCCGCCACACGGCAGGAAGCGCGCCTAGCCGCGGCAAAGCGTGCGCTTAGCCAAAGAAAATCTCTGGACCAGGCAGAACCCGATGCGCCCCCGATGGGTGCCGGCTGGCTGCGCTCAGGCGAGCAGATGGCGCAGCTTTTTCCGGAGCGGCCGGAGCTCATCGCCGAGACCGTCAAAGTATTAAAGGAGTGCAGTTTCACCTGGGATGCGCTCGCGCCGAACCTGCCTGACTTCGAGGTGCCTGAAGGCCATACCGAGATGTCTTGGCTGACGCACCTGACCTGGCAGCGAGCAGAAGAGCGCTATGCCTCGCGCCCGGCTGCGATTCGCTCGCGGGCGTGGAAGCAGATCGAGTACGAGCTAGGCGTTATCGAGCAGCTGACCTTTCCAGGGTATTTCCTCATCGTGTGTGACCTCGTGGATTTTTGCCGTCGCTCCAACATCCTCTGCCAGGGGCGCGGCTCGGCGGCGAACTCCGCGGTGTGTTTTGCCTTAGGAATCACTAACGCCGAGCCGATTTCCGCGGGGCTTCTTTTTGAGCGCTTCCTTTCGCCAGACCGCGATGGCCCACCGGACATCGATATCGACATCGAATCCGGCCGCCGCGAGGAGGTCATTCAATACGTCTATGACAAGCATGGCCGCGAGCGCGCAGCGCAGGTGGCCAACGTTATTACGTATCGCCGCAAGGGCGCTGTTCGCGATGCAGCGCGTGCCTTGGGCTATCCCCAAGGCAGCGCCGATTCCTGGTCGAAGGGGCTTTCGGAGCCGCCGGAGGGCGTCGTTAAGCTGGCGGAGCAATTCCTCGGCCAACCGCGCCACCTGGGCATTCACTCGGGCGGCATGGTGTTGTGCGACCGTCCTATTGCAGACGTGGTGCCGATGGAATGGGCGCGGATGGAAAAGCGTTCGGTGCTGCAGTGGGATAAGGATGACTGCGCGGCGGCCGGATTGGTGAAGTTCGATCTGCTGGGCCTTGGCATGCTGGAGGCGCTGCACCACATGCAGGACTTGGTGGAGGAGACCACCGGGTACAAGGTGAATCTGTGGGAGCTCGACCTAGCGGAAAAAGAGGTCTATGACATGCTCTGCCGCGCCGATGCGGTGGGGGTATTCCAGGTGGAATCGCGCGCGCAGCTGTCCACGCTGCCGCGCTTGCGCCCGCAGAAGTTCTTCGACTTGGTGGTGGAGGTTGCGCTCATTCGTCCCGGCCCGATTCAGGGCGGTTCGGTGCATCCTTATCTGCGCCGCCGCGACGGTAAGGAGGCTGTGACCTATGACCACCCGGTGCTGGAGAAGTCTCTGGGCAAGACGCTGGGCATTCCGCTGTTTCAGGAGCAGCTGATGCAGATTGCCGTCGACGCCGCAGGCTTTTCCGGAGCGGAGGCCGATGACCTGCGGCGTGCGATGGGCTCGAAGCGCTCGCCTGCACGGATGGCCGCGCTCAAGCAGCGTTTTTATGATGGGCTCGCGCAGACGAATGGCATCGAGGGCGAGGTTGCGGACAAACTGTGGAACAAGATCGTGGCCTTTGCAGCCTATGGCTTCCCAGAGTCGCACTCGCAGTCTTTTGCCTCGTTGGTCTACTTCTCGGCGTGGATGAAGTATCACTATCCGGCGCAGTTTTGCGTGGGTCTGCTGCGGGCGCAGCCGATGGGCTTTTATTCGCCGCAATCGCTCATTCAGGATGCGCGGCGGCACGGCGTGGAAGTTCTTCCGCTGGACGTGAACGCTTCGGGGTGCCAGGCGCGTGCGGTGGTCCAAGACGGCGGCGAGGTGGCGATCCGGCTGGGCCTTAACCTCATCAAGGGGTTGGGGGAGAAGGCCGCGCAGCGTATCGAGGATGCATGCGCGCAGACGCCGTTTCAAGACATCGCGGATCTGTCTAGGCGGGCGGAGCTTAGCGTGGAACATGTGGAGGCTTTGGCCAGTGCCGGTGCGCTGGAGACCTTTGGGCTAAGCCGGCGTCAGGCGCTGTGGCAGGCGGGGGTGGCGGCCACGGAAAAGGCGGGCATGCTTGCAGGGCTTTCGGCTATTTCTGCGCCGAGCCTGCCTGGCATGAGCGCTTTCGAGCTGATGGCTTCCGACGTCGCCAGTACTGGCGTTACCCACGACAAACAGCCGATGGAGCTCGTGCGCGCCGCGCTTAACGACGCCCATGTCTGCACCGCCGCACAGCTGCGGCAGGTTCCAGACGGTACACGGGTGCGGATTGCGGGCATCGTGACGCATAGGCAGCGTCCGCAGACTGCCGCCGGCGTCATCTTTTTGGGCTTGGAGGATGAGACCGGCTTGATGAACGTGATGGTCTCACCGGGGCTGTGGCAGCTCAACAAGACCGTGGCCAGGACGTCTAAAGCGCTGGTTATTCGTGGCATCGTGCAAAATGCCACGGGCGCGGTCAATGTGGTGGCAGACAAGCTGGAGCCGCTTGCCATGGGTGAGTGGCTCTCCCGCGGCTCGCGTGATTTCCGTTAGGCCGGTGCGAGAAATCCCCCCGTATTCAGGTAAAGCCGCATAACATTCACCCCGCGCTGGCAGCGGGCCTGCTTTTCTTCCTGCTCTACCTGGCCTTTTCTAAGTAGCGAGTCTATCCCTTATGACTACGAATCCGGCGAGTACATCTCCAAGCAGGAAGCACGCGACCTAGGCCACGCGGACATCCAGGAAGTTGTCGACGGCTGGGAGCAGGATACTTAAAAAGGGGTCTAGGAAGCTACGAGTTCGGCACGATCATCGGTGTCCATGCCAAGGGCGATCGTGCCGAGCAGAGTCAGCGATGCCCCGAACATCAATACGCCGGCAAGCATGCCTAGGCAGCGCACGATTTCCGGCCATGGAACGTCTTGTCCAACTAGGTCGAGCAACGGCAGACAGAGCATCAGCACCATTAAACTGCCGAGGGCAAAATACGCGTACTTGAAGACGTTGCTGCGCGCGCGATCGATGCGGCTGCGCTGATATTCGTCTGCGAAGGCTGGGTCCATATTGTCTTTTCCGATTAGAACTTGAAGGCGCCCCAGGCAGATAACGAGCCAGGCAAGGCCGCCGACCCACAAGAACATCGCAATGACGTTGGAGAAGGGATTGACTGCTATAGCGGCGAGTGCAATGAACAGTCCGACGAAGCTGGAATAGAAGTACTTGGTGCGGATAGGCATGATTAATCCCCAGAAATTAGTTCGTCGCGGTTGAATTTGCCTGCCAGAGACTTGGCCACGGTGAATGGAACCCACAGCATTTGCAGCATGATCAGCTTGAAGAACAAGCTGGCCACGAAGATTCCGTCCATGGAATCAAGAAAGCGGGTTCCAAGAGCAATAGCGCCGCAGGCCACGAACATGAACATGGAAGAAAACAAGGCGAGCTTAAGTCCATCTTCGCGGGCCTCTATATGAAGTTGCAGCATGTACTCGTCGAGTTCGATAGTGGGTAGGTCGGCGGAGTCGATAGTCTTGCGTAGCTTGGACACGCCGAAGCCGGTTACACAGCTACCCAAGCAGGCCAGCATGAAGGACGTGAAATCGTCCCAGAACTGCAGCGGGATGGATAAGACGATGATTGCAAGCCCGACGTCGGCGAGGCGTATGAGGCGGTTGCGATTTGTGACGCGAGCTTTAGCAGCTGTGGTTGCCATGAGCGGTTAGTCCTTTCGATAGATCTCGGTGGATAGCGGCTGGAATTCGGTGCGGGAGAAGACGGCTTCGACAGGGAGGCCGAATACTTCGCAGATGCTGAATGCGAGGTCGAGGCTGGGAGAGTGATCGCCACGCTCAAGGGCGCCGATGCTTTGGGGGTTGACCCCGACGGCGTCGGCAAGCTGGGCGCGCGACATGTCCCTCTCGACTCGGAGCAACCGAACCCTATTGAAAATTGGGGAAGACGGCTTTTTCTTTGGGGACATAAACCAAAGTGTTGCATAAACCCAACACTTTGTCAAGAAATCTGAGGCTTTGTTAGCATAGGCGGCATGCGCTCCGCCCTTCCTCCAGACATGCATCCGGTCTCCCGGAAGCTGACCACAGCTCGCTATATTCACCACCTGAGCTGGTCGGCAGGCTTTGCTATCGCTTTCGCGGTTGCGGGATACTTCGCCAGCTCATTTTGGTACTGGTTCGCCGGAGCCTGGGTAGCGTGGTTCGTCTACTTGCTCTGGCTCATCCCCGCGCAGGTGGCGAATATGGGGTGGAAGGAGACCGACGATGAGCTGGTGATTACCCGCGGCAAGCTGTGGTACCGCCTGACCATTGTTCCGTTCGGCCGCATCCAGTTCGTGGACGTCTCCGCCGGCCCCATCGAGCGGTCCTTGGGGCTGAAAAGGGTGAAGATTCACACGGCGTCGACAAGCTCAGATGCGAAAATTGCAGGCCTTTTAGCCGCTGACGCCGATGCATTGCGCGAGCGCCTCGCCGTGAAGGCACGCGAGAGGATGAGCGGACTGTGAGCGGACGGCACCGGATGGGCAAGGACCGCGCCGCGGTTGATAGGGAAGGCTATCGCCGTGTGCACCGGCTGACGCCGCTGCTGCGCTTTTGGTCGGTTATCTTCGCGTTTCTGGCCATTTTCGTGCTCAACTTCAACGTGGAGATGCTCTCCGACATCGCGGCCTACCTACGCGGCGGGCACTGGAGTGACATTGGCTTTGGAACGCTCGCGGGGCTCGGCGGCTTCGTCGTGGTCTGCCTGGGCATTTGGTATGTCTCCGCCATCTGGTGGCGCAAGCTGGGCTATAAGCTCGGCCCCGATGAGGTGGCGCTGCGTCATGGCGTGATTTCCACGTCTTTTCGCTCCGCGCGCTATGACCGTATCCAAGCGGTAGACGTGGTGGAGTCCGTCATCGCGCGGTTATTTGGTCTGGCTGCAGTGCGCGTGGAAACAGCCGGCGGCACGGCCTCTGTCATTGAGATTTCCTTTCTGCGCAGGCAAGAGGCCATGGCGTTGCGCGAGGAGCTTCTGACCCACGTGCATAGCCGTTCGGCGGTGTCGGAGGATGCCGGTTCCGAGGCGGTCGGGCAGGTAGCTCCGGCGGAAGAGCAGGGCTGGCAGCTGATTCCGGAAATCCCCGTCGGTCGCACGCTGGCGGCGGAGGCGCTGCGTTTGCCCACGCTGATTGCGGTTGTAGTCATGGCGATTTTCCTCGCTCTGCCGGATTTCCGCGCCGCCACGGTGCCCATCGTGGTGGGCTTTGTGCCCAATATTTGGAATCTCATTGATACCTCGTGGCGCTTTCAATCCCGCTACGACGGCTACGATGAGGTACTCAACATCTCCTACGGCTTGGCTGACCGCCGCCGCCAGACCATCCGCCGTTCGCGCATTCACGCGGTGCGGGTTACCCAGCCGCTGCTGTGGCGCATGTTTGGCTGGTACGAGGTGCAGGTTTCCGTGGCCGGGTACGGCGCGGTGGGCGGCGGCAAGCAGTCGGGCTCCACGCGCATCTTGCCGGTGGGCACGCGGGAGCAGGCGCTGCGCGTACTAGAGCTGGTCTCCGATCTTGATGCCGCGCAGATCGAGTATTACGCCCAGCCAGAGGGGCACACCCACCCCACCTATGTGTCGCCGCGTAAGGCCTGGTTGGCCTCGCCGGTGGATGTGCGCCAGCAGGCGGTCACGTTGGTGGGCGAGGACGTCGCCGTTGTGCATTCAGGAAGACTGTCGCGTCGGGTGATGGTCGTGGGCACTCCGCATATCCAGGAACTGACGGTCCAAGCCGGCCCGCTCAATCAGCTGCTGGGTGTGCAAAACATCCGCTTCGATCTGGTTAAGGGTCCCGTTGGAATGGCGGGAAAGCAGCTTGCGCTTGCCGACGCCGCCGAGCTTCTCACCCGCCTGCGGCAACGCCAACTGCCTTCGATGGAGCACGAGGCTACGATGCCGGCGCCGGGCGAGGCCGGCGCAGACTAAGCAAGACTGGACCGCGCTTTCGTCCGGGGTTGGCGGAGGCTGTGCCGCAGTGGGCTGCAGCAGTACAGGAACCGCATCCGCTGGTGGGGCAGGAGTTGAGCGTTTCGGCGTTTAGCTCCCCGGTGGAGAGCAGGTGTGAAATCACAAGATTGACCGTGCCGATTTTAAGGCCCGTTACGTGCGCGATTCCGGCGCGGGTGGTGGTGCCGGAGGAAATCGCGTCCTTTACCTGAGCAATGGGCGAGGTCATAGCAGCCTCAAGAGCTGGAAGGCGACCACGGCCAAGGCCCAAGCGGTAAATAGTTGCACCGCGAAACCGAAGAGTGTCCAGCGCCAGCCAATCTCCCGTTTCTGGGCAGCCAGCGTTGCCACGCATGGGGTATAGGCGAGCAGGAAGAGCATATACGCCCACACTGCAGCGTTCGTATGTCCGTCGGAGGCTGCGGCGAAGTCGGCGCGCACCTTCTCGCTTAAGGGGCTCGATGCCTGTTCTTAGGGTGCGGCGTCGGTGACGTCGTCTACTGCGTAGGTCTGCGACCACGTGGAAATCAGTGCTTCCTTGGCCACAACCCCCGTCACTAGCGGGCCCGCGAGCGACCAAGAATCAAAGCCCGCCGGGGCAAAGGCCGGAGCGATGCTGCGCGAGATAGCGCCATAAGCTGAATCCTCAGGAGCTGGCGACTTGTAGTCAGACAGGGAAACCCCATCAGCGCCTACGGGAATCGCCATGAGCAGCCAGATGACCACCACCGTGGAGACGATGATGCCGCCGGCAGTCTGCAGAAATCCCTTCAGCCTCGTCCACATCACCGACATGGCGAGGCGGAAGGTGGGAAGTTGGTACGTCGGAAGATCGATGACCAGCGGGTCCTGCGGCACAGCCCGCCACAACGTGCCGCGCAGCACCAATCCCACCAGAATAAGCAGAGCGATGGAGATGACGTACATACAAAAAACGACGCTGCCGGCATGACCTGGGAAGAAGGTCTCCGCCAGCATCACGAAGACCACCAACCGGGCAGAGCAGGAGGTAAACGGGAGAAGCAGCGAGGTCATGATGCGATGCCGCGGCGAACCCAGCACGCGGGTCGCAGCAATGGCAGGAACGTTGCAGCCAAAGCCTACAACTATAGGTAAAAATGCCTTGCCTGGCAGGCCGATGGCGCGCATGAAACGGTCCGTAACCACTGCCGCGCGGGCCATATAGCCAGAATCCTCCAGCACGGCCAGGCACAAAAACATCAGCGCCATCAGGGGTGCAAAGGTGAGGACCATGCCGACGCCGCCAATAAGGCCGTCGACAAGCAAGCCCTCTACCAGCGGATGCTGAAGGCCGATTGCCTCCAGCAGGTGGCGTGCTGCGTCAGAGATGGGCCCTGAGACGAGCGCCTCCAAGCCGTCTTGCAGAGGAGCGGCCACCGTGGTGGTTATCTGAAAGACTAGCCACATCACCGCGAGGAAAAGCAACGGGCCCGCTACCGGGTGCAGCGCTATCGCATCTAGGCGCTGCGAACGCGTGACCGGCTGGGACTGCGTGTGCACCGCTGCTTTGGTGGCGGCGTCGAGATCCGCAAAGCGGGCGTCGATGCTGGCGTCTTCGCGCAGGACCTGTGGCTCCTTAGTGAGGGAAACCTGCACCGTCTCACGCAGGCGCTCCAATCCTTCCCGCCGGCGGCCATCCACACAGACCACCGGGATTCCCGTGGCCCTCGCGAGCGCATCGGCATCCACCTGTAAGCCCTGGTCTTGTGCCACGTCCAGCTTGGTCAGCGCGATGCTGAGCCGGTAGGGAAGCTCTGCGAGCTGAAACGCCAAGTTGAGCCCGCGCGCAACCGCAGTCGCGTCGACCACGACGATGACGTGATCGGGGCGCTCGGCAGGGGCGGCGTCGTAAAGCATGGTGCGCGTGAGCGCCTCATCCGGGCTGAGCGGATCCAAAGAATAGCTGCCGGGGAAGTCAATGAGATCGGCAACCTCGGCCGGGCAACACGAATGCGCAATATTCCATGCGCCGCGGCTGACCTCCACGGTCGTGCCCGGCCAGTTGCCGGTCTGCACCTTCGAACCGGTTAGCGCATTAAAAAGCGTAGACTTGCCGGAGTTCGGAGCACCCACCATGGCGATGATGGCAGCGCCCGCGGGAGCCAGCGCCCCGCCCGGATTTCCATGGCAGCTGGGCGTTACAGCACTCATCACTAAACCCCGATTGATTGCAGCGTCTGGCGGTCAATGGCGTAGCGGCAGGAGCCAACCGCGACGATGCGCGCGCCACCTGCCACATGCGCGCCGACGGTTAGGCATGCTCCCGGGCGGATGCCCAGCTCGCCCAAGCGGCGGGCCATGGCCGGATTATGCACGCAATCCAGGCATTCGGGGCGCAGGGTAACAGTAGAACCGACCGGCAGGGAGTAGGCCGAGTTGTGGGAGGTCGACTCGCCTGAGCGTACGTGCAAAGGCAACATGACTAGGCATCCTTTCAAATTCGGTTATAAAGTTACCCTAACCGAATGATGGTTTACCTAATCGTTGTGACAATTGTCCTAGACAGCGCCCTTAAACCCCAGCTGGCGCCAAGCCTCATACACGGCTGTCGACGCCGCGTTAGACAGGTTCATCGAACGGCGCGCCGGGACCATCGGGATGCGCACCTGCTCGGTGATACGTGGGTGATTAAGATGCTCTGGCGGCAAGCCGGTGGGCTCGGTGCCAAAGAGTAGGACATCGCCTTCTTGGAACTCGACGTCCGTGAACCACTTATCGGTATGCGTGCTAAAAGCAAACACGCGCGCGCCGGGCAGTGCGTCCATGCAAGCGTCGAAGTCCTTGTGGATGTGCAGGTCAGCAAGGTCGTGGTAGTCCAGGCCGGCGCGCTTTAGGTGCTTGTCATCGAAGTTGAATCCGAGCGGTTCGATGAGATGCAGGGACGCTCCAGTGACGGCGGCGGTGCGGATTGCGTTGCCGGTATTGGTGGGGATCACGGGATTATCAAAGACGATGTGCAGCTGGCTCATGGGCATAAGTCTAGGATGGAGCGCATGAGCGCAACCAAACTAGATGGCAAGTTGTACCGCGACGAGATCTTCGCGGATCTGAAAACCCGCGTCGAGGCCCTCAAGGAAAAGGGCATCCAGCCTGGCCTGGCCACCGTGCTGGTGGGCGATGACCCGGGCTCGCATTCCTATGTGAAGATGAAACACCGCGACTGCGAACAGCTGGGAATTAACTCCATCCGCAAGGACCTTCCGGCGGATATTAGCCAGGAGGAGCTGGAAAAGGTCATCGACGAGCTGAACGAAGACGACGGCTGCACCGGCTACATCGTGCAGCTGCCGCTGCCGAAGCACCTGGATGAAAACAAGATCCTGGCCAAGATTGATCCGGAAAAAGACGCCGATGGCCTGCACCCAGTCAACCTGGGCAAGCTGGTTTTGAACGAGGATGCCCCGCTGCCGTGCACCCCGAATGGTTGCATTCACCTGCTGCGTCGCTTTGGCGTGGAGCTGGATGGCGCGAAGGTCGTCGTCATCGGTCGTGGTGTGACTGTTGGTCGTCCGATCGGCTTGATGCTTACCCGCCGCAGTGAGAACTCCACCGTTACGCTCTGCCACACCGGCACCAAGGACTTGGCCGCTGAGACGCGCGCTGCCGACGTCATCATCGCAGCGGCCGGCAAGGCACATATGCTCACCGCAGACATGATCAAGGAAGGCGCCGCGGTTCTCGACGTCGGAGTTTCCCGCGTTGATGGCAAGCTGGCTGGCGACGTCGCACCAGACGTCTGGGACAAGGCCGGCTTCGTCTCGCCGAACCCGGGCGGTGTCGGCCCGCTGACCCGTGCCTTCCTGGTGTCCAACATCGTGGAGCGCGCAGAAAAGCTGGCGGGCCAGCAGTAGATGGCCCCGGAGCTAAACCTCGATAACCCGCACGACGCCAATCTGCGGCCCTCCCGCCTACCCGCGTCAGTGCAGTGGGCGGCCGTGGGGCTATTTTGTGCCGCCGTTGCACTTTCTGCGGTTTTTGCGATTTCCGAGCACTGGCGCCGCGCCACGGTAGTCCTTGGTGCAGGCCTGCTTTGGCTTTCGTTGGTGCGGCTTAGCTGTGACTCGAAAATCGTCGGCATCCTCGCGGTCCGCTCGCGCCGTTTTGATGCGTGCTTTAGCGGCGTTATTGGTGCCGTGATGGTGTTTTTGTCGGTTTCAGTCGATGCGTTGGGGTCTTAGATGTAGTACTCGCTGCCGCTAAACGCCGTTTCCAACTCCAGTCCGTCAGGTGCCGAGAGCGTAAGGAAGTTACGCAAGATTCGGTCCATCTGGCGGGCTTCGGCCAAGAAAGCATCGTGGCCGACGGGGGAGACGATTTTCGCCATGGCCAGCAGGTTGCCAATGTTGCGCGAGATATGTTCCTGCTGGTGATACGGGTAGAGGATGTCCGTGTCCACGCCGACTACCATCGTGGGAACAGTCGATGTTGCTAGCGCTTTGTTGAGGCCGCCGCGGTCGCGGCCGACGTCGTGGCGGTTGAGCGCCTCCGTCAGCGTTACATAGGAGCCGGCGTCGAAGCGGCGGGCGAGTTTTTCTCCCTGATAGTCCAAGTAGGAGTTGACCGCGAAACGCTGGTTCCCCGCGCGGTAAGGCCCGAGCGGATCCTCGCCGCGTTGTGCCTGGACGCCGAAGCGCTCGTCGATTTCCTGTTCGCCGCGGTAGGTGAGGTGGGCAATCCGGCGCGCGGCGGCGAGCCCTTCGCGAGGCGTTTTGCCGCTTGCGTAGTAATCCCCGCCGTGCCAGAACGGGTCGCGCTCAATGGCAGAAATCTGTGCGGATTGAATGCCAATCTGCCAGCCCGAAGCCCGCGCTGATACCGCAATGACGCAGGCCGCGGTTATGGATTCCGGGTACAGCAGCGTCCACTCCAGTGTGCGCGCCCCGCCCATGGAGCCACCGATGATGGCATGGACCTGGGTGATTCCGAGGACTTCTAGGAATTGCCTTTCCGCTCTCACCAAATCTCGAATCGATAGCGCGGGGAAGCGCGAACCCCAGGCACGGCCGTCGTCGGGATGCGCGCTGGCGGGCCCAGTGGAACCAGCACAGCCGCCCAGCGCATTGGTGGCGATCACGCACCATTTCCGCGTATCCAAAGCCTTGCCTGGGCCCAGCAGGTCGGCCCACCAGTCGGCCACGTTGGAATCGCCGGTCACCGCATGCTCGATGAGCAGCACGTTATTCTTGCCGTGCGGGTCACCGGCGAATTCGCCCCACCGTTGATACGCGATACGCACCTCGGGAATTTCAGCGCCTGCTTCAGTACGCAGCTTGCCGACGCCGACTTCTTCGAGCTCACCTTCACAAGCCAAGTTGGGCACAGTCATGGCGACTTCTTGATTAGATGGCCGCGAAGCCGCGCTCGAGGTCAGCGATGATGTCGTTGATTGCTTCGATACCAACGGAGAGGCGAATCGTGGCCTGGGTGATGCCAGCTACCCGCAGCCCCTCCTCGTTGGATTGCGAGTGGGTGGTGGTAGCCGGATGCACCACAAGCGAACGGGTATCGCCGATGTTGGCCAGATTGGAATGCAGCTTGAGGGAATCGATGAACTTCCAGGCGGTTTCTGTGGCCGCTGCGGGTTCGCCTGACTCGGTGGCCACTTCGAAAGAAAGTACCGAACCGGTGTATTGGTAGCCGAGCCTTTCCTTGGTGGTCTTATACGGGCTCGAGTCGAGGCCGGCGTAATTGACCTTGGCCGCCTTCGGATGCGCCTCGAGGAATTCCGCAACTGCCTGGGCATTTTCGTTGTGGCGCTGCACGCGCAGCTCCAAAGTTTCCAGCCCGGTTAAGGTCAGCCAAGCGTTGAAAGGCGAGACTGCGGCGCCCGTATCGCGGAGGATGCCAGCGCGGGCGCGCAGTGCGAAAGCCGGTTCGCCGAGGTCTGCGAAGCGCAGGCCATGGTAACTTTCGTCGGGTTCGGTGAAGAACGGAAACACCGGCTTGCCGTCGCGCTGAACGGTCCAGTCAAAGGTGCCGCCGTCGACGATGACGCCACCGATGGCCGAGCCCGAGCCGGAATAGAATTTGGTGGTGGAGGCGACGACGACGTCCGCGCCGAGCTCTAACGGGCGCGCCAGTGCCGCGGTAGCGATGGTGTTGTCCACAATCAGCGGCACCTGGTTTGCATGCGCTACCTCAGCGATTGCCGGAATATCCAGCACATCTGCCACCGGGTTGCCGAAGGTCTCTCCATAAAAAGCCTTGGTATTTCCGCGCACAGCGCACTGCCATGACTGCGGATCATCGGGTTCCTCGACCAGAGTTACTTCAATGCCGAGACGGTGCAGCGTATGGGTAAAAAGGCTATTCGTTCCGCCATAGAGGCGAGGGGAGGCCACGATGTGGTCGCCCGCGCCAGCCAGCGTTTCGATGGCGGCGGTTTCTGCCGCCTGGCCAGAGGCAAAGGCGACTGCGGCTACGCCGCCTTCGAGCGCCGCTAGACGACGCTCGAGTGCGTCCACCGTGGGATTTGTCAGCCGGGTGTAGATGGGGCCGGCGTCGGCAAGCGCAAAGCGAGCGGCGGCATGCTCGGCCGAATCAAAGACGTAGGAGGTGGTTTGGTAAATCGGAATGTTGCGAGAGTTGGTGGAGCCGTCGAGATCCTGGCCTACGTGCAGGCAGCGGGTAGCGAGGGCGAGGTTTTCTAAGTTGCTGGTGTCGTATTTTGTAGCCATGAGCAAAGACTAGACCAAGCGGTTCATAATGGGCATGGATGTGGAGAAAATTTGACGTTTGCCCAGCAAGTGAAATGAATAAAAACAGACAAAGCGGTCGGCAGGTAGCCGACCGCTAGTCGCGGTGTGAGTTTAGCGCGTGTCTATTTTTGGGAGCCCGCGCGCTGATGGATGAGGTACCAGCCGCCTAGGATTCCGCCGAAGAGTAGTAAGGCAGCCGCAATGAAGACCATTGCGACCGTGACGGTTTGGTGTGGGTCGTTCAGAAAAATCATCGAAACAATCGCCGCAAGGAAGATGGCGGCAAAGAGGGTGATTAGCCAGTTGCGCTTGGTGTGCTCTGCGAAAGTCATGCTTAAAATAATACGACAAAATCCGAATTAAACAACTTTTGAGGTTGGGGTTGGTGGCGTTAACCTCTATGTACTCTGATTTTTGCAGTGCTTTGCGAATGGTGATCGAATTAACATCGTTGGGAAATCGCTTTAAAGATAAAGCAAATCGGGAGGTGCGGTCGACGTGCATTATTGCGTTTTACTTGGGGAGATATAAAAATTAGCTGAAAGTCAGCAATGGGGGAATGGTCTAGCTATTGGCGGATGTCAACCTTCCGTATGACCGCCTTTGGGGAAGGTGGGCGCGCGCCCAGCTATTTAACTCTAGTTTTTCCGTCCATAATCGGTGTGGGTGCCTTCTGCCTCGGGACACCTTGGCGCGCAGTCTAAGCGTCAGCACATTGAGAAGACAGGAAAATATATGTCCACCACTACTAGCCACGAGGACCGCCGCAAGCCGGTCCTTAAGCTCAGCAGCGTGTGGGTGCAGGGCGTCGCCTTAGTCATGATCTTTGGCTTTCTAGTCATGGGTTTCTTGGCGTACCGCACTTACAACGCGTCTATGCCTCTTCCGGAAAAGATTGTTTCCGAAACCACCGGTGAGACCATCCTGACCAAGGATGAGATTCTGAACGGTCAGGCTCTCTACCAAACCCGCGGCCTGCAGCAATACGGCTCCGTCATGGGCCACGGCGCCTACTTAGGCCCTGACTACACGGCGGAATACCTCCGCATGTCTTTGGATAAGGCACGCGAGCTTAACGACGCCAACGGTTATCCCGATTTCATCTCCCCGGACGCGACTCCAGAAGAAGCAGTCCAGCAGGAGTTCCGCACCAACCGCTACGACGAAGCAACTGGTGTACTGAAGTGGACCGATAACCAAATCGCTGCTTTCGAGTCCAACAAGGACTACTACGCGAAGTACTTTGGCGAAGACTCTCATAACAAGGGACTTCCATCTGAGTTCATTACAGACAAAAAGCAGATCAACAACCTTGTTGGTTTCTTCGGTTGGACTGCATGGGCTTCTGCGGCAGAGCGCCCGGGCCACGATTACTCCTATACCAACAACTGGCCGGCTGAGCCACGCGTGGATAACGGCCCGACCGCAGACCTCGTGGTCTGGTCTGTGCTCTCGCTCATCGCGCTGATCGGCGGCACCGGCCTTATCTTCGCGATTTATGGCCGTTGGTCTAAGTCCATTGGTTGGCACGCAGAAGAGGCGCCAAACCTCGACTTCACCCAGCCGGGCGAGGTAGGTCTTACCAAGTCGCAGAAGGTCGTGGCATGGTTTGTCCTTGTCATCGCATTGCTCTTCCTCATCCAGGCGCTCCTGGGTGCAGCCTCACAGCACTACCGCACGGAGCTGACCGGCTTCTTCGGTATCCCATTGCAGGAAATCCTGCCGTATAATGTCTCGCGCACCTGGCACCTCCAGCTGTCGCTGCTATGGACTGCAGGCGGCCTGCTTGCTGCCGGTATTTTCTTGGCCTCTTTCGTGGGCAAGAAGGAACCGAAGAAGCAGCACTGGCTGGTTTGGTTCCTGCTCGGTGCCATCGCGTTTGTGGTCTTTGGCTCCATGGCCTTCGAGTGGCTGTCTACCATGGGCTACATCAAGGAAGGCACCCTGTTCTCCCAGCAGTGGGAGTTCCTTGACCTGCCGCGCTTCTTCCAGATTCTGCTCACTGTGGGCATGTTTGTCTGGATTGGCATCATCTTCCGCCAGCTGCGCGGCCGCCTGAAGTACGAACACAAGTCCAATATGCCGTGGCTGTTCTTCTACGCCGGCATCGCCATCCCTGCTTTCTATGCAGTGGGTAACCTGGCTGGCTCCGAGACCCATATCTCTGTTGCCGAGTTCTGGCGCTTCTGGGTCGTCCACCTGTGGGTGGAGGACTTCCTCGAGCTGTTTACCACCGTGATGGTGGCCTATGTCTTCGTGCTTCTCGGCGTCATCCGCGAGAAGATCACCCTCGGCATCATCTTCTTGGACATTATTTTGTACTCCACCGGTGGCGTTTTGGGCACTATGCACCACCTGTACTTCTCCGGTACCCCGGTTGAGCACATGGCACTTGGCGCTTTCTTCTCTGCTGCCGAGGTCGTGCCGCTGACCCTGCTGACCGTTGAGGCTTGGACCTTCATGCAGCTCGGTTCCCGTCAGCGCGCCTCCGGCGAACGCCCATTCCCACACCGCTGGGCAGTTATGTTCCTGGTTGCAGTTGGCTTCTGGAACTTCTTGGGCGCCGGCATCTTCGGCTTCCTAGTCAACCTGCCGATCGTCTCTTATTACGAGATCGGTACCGCGCTGACCGCAAACCACGCACACGGCGCAATGATGGGTGTATACGGCTTCCTGGCCGTCGGCCTGTCCGTATTCGCGCTGCGCTACCTTATCCCGAAGGAAAAGTGGTCCGATAAGGCTATGGCCTGGTCATTCTGGCTGCAAAACATCGGACTTTTGTGGATGGTTGTTATCTCCCTGCTGCCACTTGGTGTCATGCAGCTCTACGAATCCGTGGCTTCCGGATACGTCGAGGCACGTTCCCTGGGCTACATCACCGAGCCTGGCAACTTCATCATGGAGTGGCTGCGCATGCCTGGCGACGTCATGTTCTTAGCCGGCATCATCCCGTTCCTATGGATGGCGCTCAAGGGCGTGCTGTTTAACAAGGAAATCCCGACCATCGAAGAGCACCCGAAGGATCCGCTGTTTAGCATCATCGCGCCTGACGACGACGACCACGCCGGCGAGGTGCCCGTCGCGGGCGCTGCCTCCAGCGTCGGCCTTGTCTCCGGCGGAAAGGGTCGTGTGGATACCCGCGACGGCGTGCACAGCACCGGACGCGTGGCAGGCCGCCGCTATGGCTACATCGACGAGCGTGGTGCCTTCGTTGAAGAACAAGCCCCGGACTCGGGCCGCGGCGATTCTGCTGCTTCTGGCCCACAGGACCCAGAGTTCGAATCGCGCACCAAGTGGGGCGGAACCTACCGCTCCGACAAGCGGGCGGACGGTAATCCTGGCCAGAAAAGGTCAAATCAGAATAAACCGGATCAGAAGAAGTAGGGACACATAATGCAAGCTCCAGGAATCTTTACCCTCCTGGCGGTGTGCTACGGCCTGTTTCTGCTGGTCGTAGCGTGGGGCTTTGATGCAATGGCGAAGCAAACCGCCAACCGCACCATGGCTAACCGCGCTGGCACTTTCCGCTACTTGGAGGAACACGACGCCTGGCAGTGCCCTGAAGATCAGTGGCTTTGGCCGTCGAGCTTTGACCCGGAAAACCGCGTCATGCGTTACCGCGCCAACCCCACGGTGTGCAATACCTGTCCAGTAAAGGATGCCTGCACGGTCTCCCACCATGGCAGGGAAGTCACCCGGCAGCTCGACCCATGGCCACACTCCGACTCTGGTCGTTTCCACCGCGGAATTGCCCTCGCGGTGGCCGCTATGGGCTACCTGCTCCCGCTGTCGTCCCTAATTACCAACCACTCGCTGTCCGAGGTGCTTATCACCCTTGCCACCGTCTTGGTGATTACCGGTCTTGGTGTCTATCCGTTGGCACGCCACCTGTGGAATACGCCATCGAATGCGCCGCAGATCGTCGTCCCCGAAATGGACAACCGTGAAGCCGAGCTGGCCGCCCAAATCGACCGCTATGGTTCGAAGTACGGCAAGTCCAGCCGTTATCGCTCGGAACGCAAGAAGGAAGAAGCTAGCTAATGTCAGCACTCGTTTTCTGGCCGATCGTCATCGGCATCATCGTCGCGCTCATCATCGTCTTTTTGATGTACTCGCTGAAAGTCATCAAACAGTACGAGCGCGGAGTGGCCTTCCGATTCGGCCATCTGCGTCCGCTCATGGAGCCGGGCCTGCATTTCATGTGGCCGGGCATCGATAAGCTCGAGCGCGTGGACCAGCGTGTGGTGACACTTACCATCCCGCCGCAGGAAATCATTACCAAGGACAACGTCTCCGTGCGCGTGAACGCCGTGGTCATGTTCGAGGTGACGGATTCGCTCAAGGCCGTGCTGGAAGTGGAAAACTATGCCGTCGCTACGTCGCAAATCGCGCAGACGACTCTGCGTAGCCTGTTGGGCCGCGCGGATCTCGATGATCTCCTCGCACACCGCGAAGAACTCAACGAGGATCTTGCGAATATCATCAACGGCCAGACCGAGCGCTGGGGCGTAATCACCCGCATCGTGGAGATCAAGGACGTGGAAATCCCAGAAATGATGCAGCGTGCCCTTGCCCGCGAGGCAGAAGCCGAGCGTGAGCGTCGCGCCAAGGTCATCTCCGCACACGGCGAACTTCAGTCCTCCCGCGAGCTGCGAGAAGCCGCGGAGGAGCTGGGTAAGGCTCCTGCGGCTTTGCAGCTGCGCTACCTGCAGACGGTGCTGGAGTTAGGCGCAGACCAGAACTCCACCATCGTCTTCCCACTGCCGATGGACATCATGGGTGGCTTCATGGATAACCTCGGCACCTTCTCGAAGGGATTTAAGGATTTCAACGAGAACTTCTCGCAGCTAGCCGGCGCTAAAAAGGCTGAGGATAAGTAACGTCCTAGGCAGCCGCAGTAAACCGTTAGCGCAGCAACTAAAGGGTCACGTTCTATGCGTGGCCCTTTCGGCTTTTCCTGCACGCGGCTCAGTGCCGCCAGGCATGCTCGTAGGCAGGTTGGCTGCGCACGCGCATGAGTGCGCAATCAGTGCGAGATCCTACCCATTAAAGAGATGCGGCTTCTGCGACCGCAGCGAGTGCTAGCGCCAATTCCAAGTCGCTGAGGTGGCCAAAGCCCAATACGACTCCGTTTGGTGCTTTCTCTCCGCCCCAGTAATCAGCTAGTGCAGTAAGTCCGATTCCCTGTTCCGCTGCCCGTGTGACCACCGCTGCCGCTGGGCGTTCGCAGAGCAACACAGCGTGCAGACCACCGCGAATTGGTAGCAGCTCGACGCCAGGTAGCGTGCGGAAGGTGGCGGTGACTAGGTCACGGCGGCGTCGGTAAGCGCGGCGCATTTTGCCGGTGTGACGGCGCAGCGCACCGCTGGCCATAAACCCCGCCAACGCATCTTGGGTAATAGAGCTCACGGGCTGCCCAAAAAGCTGACGCTGCTGCACAAGCGGCTCGCGCAGGTGCTCCGGGACGACGAGATATCCACAAGCGATGGTCGGGGAGATCACCGAGCTAAACGTGCCCAACAGCGCCGTGTGCTCGGGCTCGAGGGCAGTCAGCGCGGGCAAAGGTTGGCCTACGTAGCGCAGTTCGGAGTCGAAATCGTCCTCAATGATGAGTACCCCCGTCTCCCGTGCCCACCGCACCAGCTCCGTTCGACGAGCAGCCGAGAGGGAATCGCCGTACGGATATTGATGGCTCGGAGTGACGATGAGCGCATCTAGGTCCGTTAGCGGAACACGCACACCCTCTGAATCGGTAGGTACTTCCACGAGGGTATGGCCTAAAGCCTCCGGTACCTTGCGCAGACTGGGATAACCCGGCGATTCCACGCCAATACGCAGCTGCTTAGCGACGCCCCGCAATAACAACGCAAGCCCCTCACGCGCACCGGCGGTGACGAGGATGCGATCCGGATCTACCGCAAGGCCGCGCATGTGGCGGAGGTGGTGACCGATTTCTTGGGTTAGAAGGGGAGCGTTGGCAAGCGCGGCGGCGTTGCGCCAGGCAGCACGCCATTCGGGGGTGATGAGGCTCGTTGTATCGGGTAGGCCGGGGGTTAGCTCCACCCGGTTGAGGGGCGGTGGGGTGTGCGATTTCGGGGCGGTCGCGGGGGCTTTGGTGGGGTGGAGGCGAGGATTGATGCGGGTTCCGGAGCCGGTGCTTGCGATGAGGTAGCCCTCGGCGATGAGTTGATCGAAAGCGGTTACCACAGTTCCGCGCGAGACGCCTAGCTGCGCCGATAAGGTGCGGGTTGAATCTATCTGCTCGCCTGGCAGCAGTGCGCCAGTGGCAACCATCTCGCGGATGGCTGCCGCAATCTGCACTGGCAGCGTCCGCGAATCGTCCGGGTCGAGGCCTAAATTCATATCCTCATCTTAAAGTGGTCTAATCCAAATGGCCTAGATTGGACCTTGTTGTGGACCACTTTATGCGGTTCGATGATTCGCATGGCTGAAAACAAGACTGAAAATACTTCCAAGATTGCAACCACCCGCGTCAAGCGCGGCCTCGCGGATATGCTTAAAGGCGGCGTCATCATGGACGTCGTTACCCCGGAACAGGCAAAGATCGCCGAAGATGCTGGTGCTGCCGCCGTCATGGCCTTGGAGCGTGTGCCAGCGGATATTCGCGCGCAGGGCGGCGTCGCTCGTATGTCGGATCCGGACCTTATTGAGGGAATCGTCGATGCAGTTTCCATCCCGGTGATGGCAAAGTCTCGTATTGGCCACTTCGTTGAAGCTCAGATCCTGGCTGAGCTCGGTGTGGACTTTATTGACGAGTCCGAGGTTCTATCTCCGGCCGATTACGTCAACCACATCAACAAGTGGGACTTCGATGTGCCTTTCGTCTGCGGTGCTACCAACCTGGGTGAAGCGCTGCGCCGTATCACTGAGGGTGCTGCCATGATTCGTTCCAAGGGCGAAGCCGGCACCGGCGACGTCTCCGAGGCAGTAAAGCACCTGCGTACCATTCGTGGCGAGATTGCCCGCCTGCAGCACCTGGATCGCGATGAGCTGTATGTCGCAGCCAAGGAGTTGCAGGCTCCGTACGACCTTGTCGCAGAGGTGGCAGAGACAGGCAAGCTGCCGGTCGTGCTCTTCGTTGCCGGTGGTGTCGCAACGCCTGCCGACGCCGCACTCGTCCGTCAGATGGGCGCCGAGGGCGTCTTCGTCGGCTCCGGTATCTTCAAGTCTGGCAATCCGGCTGCTCGCGCGGAGGCCATCGTTAAGGCGGCCACGCTGTATGACCAGCCGGCTGAGCTGGCGAAGATTTCCCGCGGTCTCGGCGAGGCGATGGTAGGCATCAACGTAGCTGACGTTCCGGCTCCGCACCGTTTGGCTGAACGTGGCTGGTAAGACAGATACGGCGGAAAAGGCGGATAAAGCGGCGAAGCCTGGCAAAGCGCTGACGATTGGCGTGCTGGCCTTGCAAGGCGGCGTCGAGGAACACGTTGCGATTCTGGAATCTCTCGGCGCACACGTAACCCGCGTGCGCTTGCCCCGGGATTTGGATGGCCTTGAGGGCATCGTGTTTCCAGGCGGCGAGTCTTCCACCATCGACCGCCTTGCTCGCGCCTTCGAGCTTGCGCAGCCGCTTCGCGACGCCATCCGTGCCGGCCTGCCCGTCCTCGCCACCTGCGCCGGACTGATTTACTCTGCCCGTGAACTGGAGAATCCGGCGCCTGGGCAACAGAGCCTCGGTGTGCTTGACGTCGTCGTGCGCCGCAATGGATTCGGTAACCAGCGCTTCTCTGAAGAGCGCACTGTGCCCGTGCGCTTGGATGAGGAGGATCTGGTTGTGGAGGCGTCTTTCATCCGCGCGCCTATTGTTACCTCGCATGGCGCAGGGGTGGAAGTAATTGCCACCGTTCCTGAGAGGGACGGAACTCCAGTTGTCGTGGGAGTACGGGAAGACAACGTCATCGCTTTGAGCTTCCATCCAGAAGAAAATGGCGATGACCGCATCCACGCGCGGTGGTTGGCAGGCTTAAGCGTGTAGCTTTAAACCGCCAGATAGCTGCGAATTTGACCATCCTGGGTTCCAAGGCGTTGTGCCTGGTAGAAGGCCTGGGTAGCTTGATGGCTATGAGCCTTAAGACATACCTTGCAGCACTCAGCCGAGGCGTTGACCTCGTCGCTGAGTGCGAAGGCATGTCTGCCGCACAGCTGATTTCTTTAGGTGCCACGTCTGCTGATGCCGCCGAGCTTCTGGCGCTCCACAGCACCTATTTTGGGCCGACGTCGTTTAGCAAGAAGCAACGCACCGCCGTTGCACACGCGCGAAACCAGCAGCATAGCCTGAGCACCCTGCGGCGCATCGAACATTTTGTTTCGCGAGTTAAGAAGAAAGTTGCGGCGTGGAATTTGCGCGTCGAACTCTGCGCGGCGGCGTCGCCAGAGATAGAAAGGCTCGCGCGCAAACGCCTCAAGGAGATGCAGCCGCCGCGGGTGGCATCTGAACGTGCCACTTTGCGCCAGCACCCCAACGGTCTGGCCACGCTGACCGTCACTGGTTCTTCGATGGGAATTACGGATGTATTCAAAGGCATCGACCAGTCTCGCCCTGGCGCGAGCTTCTTGGAGTCGCAGTCCGAGGGTGGAGTGCGCACGCAGGCTACCACGATGGTGGTAGTCCGCCTCGAGGATTATTGCGAGCTGCAGCGCGGTAATGGTCGCGGTGATGGCGATGTTATTTTGCGCACTACCTCCGGTGCCACAATGACTGGTGCGGAGTATCTTGAGCGCACCTTTTCCGGCGAGGGATTCGTTACCCTGATTAGCCGCGAGGAAGGGCCGGTGGATCTATACCGCATGTCGCGCTTTGCCTCGACGAAGCAGCGAAAGATGCTGTCGGCAGAAAACCCCACCTGCGCCTGGCCGGATTGCAAAGTTCCGGCTGAGCGTTGCCAGATACACCACATCGAGCCTTGGGTACACGGTGGCGAAACCAACGTTTCAAATATGGTTCCACTGTGTTCCTATCACAACGGTGTAAACGGTGATGACCCGAATGCGCCTCCCGAACGCGGGCGCATGCTCCGCATCGGCGGGCGGGTGGCATGGCAGCCACCGTACGAAGCTCCGCCTACCTTCGTTACCTAGCAGTAACCCAGCTGTAATTGCCAGAACTAGCGCAATCGCTTAGGAGATTGCGCCTACACGCATGCCTTAAGCACCAGCGAGGCCGCGGCGCTTGAGCAGCGGCTCGACGTCCTTGTCTCGGCCACGCAGTTCGCGGTAGGTTTCGGTGAAATCGCGCGATGCGCCCTTGGACAAGATGAGCTTCCGGAACTTCTCGCCAGCTGCACGAGCTTGCTCGTCCGAGTCACCGGCGCCTTCTTCCTTGAACCAAGAAAATCCGTCGGCGTCGAGGACCTCGGCCCAGAGGTAGGAGTAATAGCCTGCAGAGTATCCGCCGGCGAAGATGTGGTTGAAGTACTGGGAACGGTAGCGCGGCGCGATAAGCGGGTTGTTCAGCCCGGCCTTGGCTAGGGCTTGCTTCTCGAACTGCGCAATCTCCGCCGCCTTGAGGTCTGCGGTTTCGTCAAATGAAAGCGAGTGCCACGCCAAGTCCACAATCGAGGCCGCTAGGTATTCCACTGTGGCAAAGCCCTGGCCGAACTCGCTGGCTTCTGAAACTGCCTGCAAGAGTGCATCGGGGATGACCTCGCCGGTATCCACGTGGCGGGCGTAACGCTTCACCAGTGCCGGCTCCAATGCCCAGTTCTCATTAATCTGCGAGGGAAACTCGACCCAGTCTCGGGGGACGTTTGTACCTGCGAAAGTGGGGTATCGGACATCCGAGAGTAAACCATGCAGCGCATGGCCAAACTCGTGGAAGACGGTGCGCAGCTCGTCCAAGCTCAGCAGCGGCTGTGAACCATCGGCCGGCTTGGTAATTCCCATGACGTTCACGATCACCGGTTTGCGCTCCAGCAGACCTGCCTGACCCACAAACTCGCTCATCCATGCCCCGCCGCGTTTGGTGGGGCGGCCGAAGTAATCAGTGACAAACAGGCCGATGCCATTGTCCTTGTCCGCTGCGGGATCCTGGCCCTCGTCGAAGACCTCCCACACGCGCACGCCCTCGGCATATCCCTCCAAGTCATCACGTGGGACAACCACGATGCCGTAAAGACGATTTGCAGCAGCGAATACGCCTTCCTCCAAGACCTGTTCGAGGGGGAAGTACTTGCGTAGTTCTTCCTCGTCCAGCGAAAAATCGCGAGCACGCACCTGCGACTCCCAATACGGCCAATCCGCTGCGCCAAAGTCCTCATCGCGCAGGCTCGCTGCCTCGGCGAACAACTTCTGTTCGCCTTCTGCGTTGGCCTCAGCCGCAGGTGCTAGTTGGAAGAGCATATCGCGAGCTGCCTGGGCATTTCCTGCAGTTTCCTCAGAGATGACGTAGTCCGCATGCGAGGCAAAACCCAAAAGTTCTGCGCGTTCGGCACGCAGCTGCACCGCCTCGATGAGACCTTCTGCGTTTCCTTCGCCGCGGCGAGCAGACGCCTCATAAAGCTTCGCACGAGCCTCCGGCTGCACGAGACGGGCCTGCTCCGATTGCACAGTTGGCAGCTCTAGAGGAATCACGAAGCCTTCACGACCCAGAGCTTTTGCATCCGCGCTCGCAGAGGCCTTCCGCTCCTCCGGCAGGCCTTCCAACTCCTGTTCCGTGAGCTCCACCGCGAGTTTTCGGGTTGATTCCATCAGCGTGCGGCCGAATTCCTCAGACAGAGTCGAAAGACGCTGATTGATTTCCGAAAGCCGGGCCTTGCTTGCGGAATCTAAGTCCGCGCCTTTGCGAGCAAACGTACGCAGCAAATGAGCATATAGACGCTGGGATTCCTCATCCTTGGGCACGTCTACGCCCACTTCCTTCAAACGGGCGTAGAGAACCGCATTTTGATAGATCGCATCTTGATGGGCGGAAAGCTCTGGCCACAGCTGCGAACCGATGGCCTCCATACCGTCGGTGATATCGGTTCCGGAGAGATTCGCAAAGACAGCAATGACGCGTTCCAGGTCTTGTCCGGAGCTCTCTAGTGCCTCGACGGTGTTTTCCCACGTCGGGTCGGCGGGATTATCTACGATGGCGGCGATTTCGGCATCGTGAAGCTGAAGAGCCTCGTGAAATGCTGGGAGTAAGTGCTTTTCTTTAATCTCGGCAAAAGGTGGCAATTGGTAGGGCAGAGTAGACGGAGAAAGCAGTGGATTATTCATAAGTGAACAATGTACCCAATAAGGGGCTGAAGCGGAGTGAGTTGACTCTCACGCGACGTAAGGGAGTGAAATTTTGGTATGAGCACACACATGGAAGTAGGCGAAGCCGCAGAATTTCTGGGAGTCAGCGTACGTACTCTGCACTACTGGGAAGAACGCGGACTTGTTATACCGAACGCTCGTACGTGGTCTAACTACCGGCTTTATTCGGAGCAAGACATCGCACGGGCGCAAAAAGTTGTGGTCTACCGCGCTACGGGGATGCCGCTTAAAGATATAGCTGCGGCCTTGGAAGCGGGAGATAGTCCGGTGGAACACCTACGCCGCCAGCGGACGATGCTCATGGAAAGACAACGCCGCCTTGATGAACAAGTGCGCGCACTCGATATTCTTTTGGAGGAAACCATGAATAACAACAATCTCTCGGTTTCGCAGATTGCGGCAGTGCTTGGCGATAGTTTCGCCGAACACCATGCCGAAGCCGAAGAAACCTATGGCGATACGGAAGACTGGGCTATCTCCCAGCGCAATGCAGTCCGCCGCAACGTGGCAGACTGGGAAGAGCTTAAGCAACGCCATGAAAAACTCGAGCGTGAGCTAGCCGCTGCTTGTACGGCCGGAATGGACCCCACGGCGCCGGAAGCTTTACAGCTGGTAGAGCGACACCGCGAATTGTTAGGTGAGCACTTTCCAGTATCGAAGTCCAAACATGTGCTTATCGCG
Source organism: Corynebacterium sp. HMSC076D02 (assembly GCF_001813815.1). Classification (NCBI taxonomy): domain Bacteria; kingdom Bacillati; phylum Actinomycetota; class Actinomycetes; order Mycobacteriales; family Corynebacteriaceae; genus Corynebacterium; species Corynebacterium sp. HMSC076D02. The sequence continues at coordinate 206,803 of NZ_KV814043.1, read as the reverse complement.
CGCGGCTACACCGCCGACGAGCGTTTCCGCGCTCACTACGATTCCCAGGCGCCAGGTCTTGCGCAGTGGCTCCAAGACGCGATTAACGCCGCCGCACACGCCGCGGGAATCGACCCAGGCACCGCGCAATGGCGTTAGTGATGCTCAAACGCACCAAGCAAGCCTAAGCACCGAGCTCAACTCAGCGCCGTACTCGAGCAACAAAAAGGCTCCCCTCCGTAAGAGAGGGGAGCCGAATTGTTACGGTTTACTTCTTCAGACCGTCAATGATCTCGTTGAAGGCAGCAACCGGGCGCATGACGGAGGAAATCTTTTCCTCGTCCGGTGCGTAGTAGCCGCCCAGATCAGCTGGGGAGCCCTGAACATCGAGCAGACCCTGCTGGATCTCGTCCTTCTTAGCCTCGAGTGCCTCAGCAACCGGCTTGAAGGTCTCGGCCAGCTCAGTATCTTCGGTCTGAGCAGCCAGCTCCTTCGCCCAGTTGAGGGTCAAGTGGAAGTGAGAACCACGGTTGTCGTTCTCACCGACCTTACGGGACGGGGAGTTGCCCTCGTCGAGGAGGGTCTCGGTGGCCTTGTCGAGGGCGTCGGCAAGTACGCCTGCCTTAGTGTTTCCGTGCGCATTGAGCTCGTGGCGGAAGGACTCAGCCAGAGCAAGGAACTCGCCCAGGGAATCCCAGCGCAGGTGGTTTTCTTCCTCAACCTGCTGAACGTGCTTCGGAGCGGATCCGCCTGCACCGGTCTCGAAGAGGCCGCCGCCAGCCATCAGCGGAACCACAGACAGCATCTTTGCGGAGGTGCCGAGCTCGAGAATTGGGAACAGGTCGGTGTTGTAGTCACGCAGCACGTTGCCGGTGACGGAGATGGTGTCTTCGCCCTTACGGATGCGCTCGATGGAGATCTTGGTTGCCTCGACCGGGGAGGCGATGGAGATATCCAAGCCCTCGGTGTCGTGGTCTTGGAGGTACTTCTCAACCAAGGAGGTGATGTTGCGGTCGTGTGCGCGCTCCGGGTCCAGCCAGAAGATGGTCTTCATGCCGGAAAGGCGAGCGCGGTTAACAGCCAGCTTGACCCAATCCTGGATCGGAGCATCCTTGGTCTGGCAAGCGCGCCAGATGTCGCCTGCCTCGACGTCGTGCTCGATGAGGACGTCGCCAGCGGAGTTAGTCAATTGCACGGTGCCGTTCTCCGGCACCTTGAAGGTCTTGTTGTGGGAACCGTACTCCTCAGCCTTCTGAGCCATCAAGCCGACGTTCGGAACGGTACCCATGGTGGAAGGATCGAAAGCGCCATTCGCCTTGCAATCATCGATAACTGCCTGGTAGACGCCAGCGTAAGAAGAATCAGGGATGACAGCCAAGGTGTCCTGCTCTTCATCATTCTTGTTCCACATGTGGCCGGAGGTGCGGATCATGGCCGGCATGGAAGCGTCGATGATGACGTCAGATGGGACGTGCAGGTTGCTGATGCCCTTAGCGGAGTTGACCATAGCCAGGTCCGGACCATTTTCGAGAGCAGCGTCGAATGCGGCCTTGATCTCTTCGCCATTCTCGAGGGACTGCAGGCCCACGTAGATAGCGCCAAGGCCGTTCTCACCATTGAGACCAGCGGCCTCAAGCTGCTCGCCGTACTGTGCAAAGACATCAGCGAAGTAAGCACGCACAACGTGGCCGAAGATGATCGGGTCAGAGACCTTCATCATGGTGGCCTTCAAGTGAGCAGAGAAGAGAACGCCCTCTTCCTTAGCGCGTGCAACCTGAGCCTTCAGGAACTCATCCAGAGCCTTTGCGGAAATGAAGGTGCCGTCAACAACCTCGCCCTTTAGAACCGGCAGCTTCTCCAACAGGACGGTCTCAGTGCCGTCCTCAGCAACGAGCTTGATGGAAAGGGTGTCATCCTGCTCCAGGATGACGGACTTCTCGTTGTGACGGAAGTCGTTATCAGACATGGTGGCCACGTTGGTCTTGGAATCAGCAGACCAAGCGCCCATCTTGTGTGGGTACTTCTTCGCGAAGTTCTTCACTGCGATGGGAGCGCGGCGGTCCGAGTTGCCCTCACGCAGCACCGGGTTCACAGCGGAACCGGTAACCACAGCGTAGGCCTCCTGCGCGTCCTCGTAATCCGGGACGTCGTAACCTGCAGCCTGCAGCTCAGCGATTGCCTTCTTTAGCTGGACGAGGGAAGCGGAGATGTTCGGCAGCTTGATGATGTTAGCTTCCGGAGTCTTAGCCAGCTTGCCCAGCTCAGCGAGGGCGTCTTCGACCTTCTTGTCGCCGAGGCGCTCCGGGAACTGCGCCAGGATGCGGCCGGCCAGGGAGATATCGCGGGTTTCTACCTCGATGTCTGCGGTGGAGGCGAAGGCCTCAACAACCGGCTTGAAAGAGTAGGTTGCAAGCAGCGGAGCTTCGTCCGTGCGGGTCCAGATAATCTTTGCCATGATTCTCCTAATTAAAACGTGAAAATGTTTCAACCTACCAGAATACCTACTTAGTATTCGCGGCGTTGACGACTACCCCTCAGAGACCCCACGCTTCCAATATCCCATGAAAGACACAGCCGAACGGGGCACGCCGGCCTCTTTAACCAGCAATCGACGCATACGCTTGACGACGCCGCTTTCTCCCGCAATCCACCAATACGCATCGCTTGCAGCGCGCTCGCCTAGTTCTTCACCGGAAGAGGAATAGGCGGGGGTTTCCCAGAGGATTTCGCGCTCCACGACGCTGCTTAAGGAGTTCGGTTGTAAGTCTTTATCG
>NZ_KV814043.1:99459-203950 GCF_001813815.1 Corynebacterium sp. HMSC076D02 | reverse complement strand
GGTGGGCGAGGGCGCCGATAAGTGAGGCTTCGTCGTGCGGGAGGAATTCCACCTTGACACCGGCTGGAGCAGCGAGTGCTTGGGCATCCTGGAAGTAGGGCACCGCAATGTGCACGGTGCCGGTCAGCCCCGCCGGCCATTCGTCGAGGATGCGGGCGATTGCAGGCAGTGCGGTTTCATCGCCCAGAATGTGGATTTCGCGGGACTCGCCGGGCTGGAATTCGATGCCGGGGCCTGGGGCGTCGGTGGCGTGGGGAGCAATCACGTAAATGCTATCGCCGGGTTTGGCCGCGTGTGCCCAAGAAGATGCTGGCCCGGTTTGCCCAGGGGCAGTATGCAGGACGAAGTCGACGGTGAGGATGCCGTTTTCGCGGTCTAAATCGCGTACAGAATATGTGCGCATCGCTCCGCGGGTAGCCGGGTCGAGCTTTTGCCAGGAACTGAACCAATCTTCTGCGGCAGGCAGTTCAGGCAGGCCGGCAGGGCCGGGGATGATCAGCTTGATGCGCAGATCGTGGATCGCACCTGCAGGGCCCATTTCTTTCAATCCAGACAGGCGTACGCGTTGAAAGCTTGGCGAAATCCGCGTGGAGTCGACGACGGTCGCGCGGAATGGTTGATAGGCCACTTATTTCACCCTCCTTTTCCCAATCGGCATGACAGCCGGCAGCCCCGAGACTGGATCATCAACGATGACCGAGTCAACACCGAACACGTCGTGCACGGTCTGGTGTGTCAAAACTTCCTGCGGGGTGCCTTGAGCGTAGACCGTGCCATCTTTAACAGCGATGAGCGCATCGGAGTACCGGGCAGCCAAGTTGAGGTCATGGATGACCATCACGATGGTGGTGTCATGCTTTTCGTTCAAGTCCACCAGCAGGTCGAGGACTTCGAGCTGATGCTTGATATCGAGATAGGTGGTGGGCTCATCCAAGAGCAAGATGTCGGTGCGCTGGGCTAGTGCCATGGTGATCCACACGCGTTGGCGTTGGCCGCCCGAGAGCTCATCGATGGAGCGCTGCGCCAGGCTGGCGACGCCCGTCAGCTCCATCGATTCTTCCACAATTGCGTAGTCTTCCTGACTCCAGCGGCCAAGCAGCCCCTGGTGCGGAGTACGCCCGCGGCCGATGAGGTCCGCGACCACGATTCCGTCCGGCGCGATTGGTGATTGCGGTAGCAAGCCCAGCGACGTGGCGAGCTGTTTGGTCGGGATGTCGGCAATCTCCTTACCGTCTAGGAAAATGTCGCCGTGTGTTGGCTTTAGCAGGCGGGAGAGCGAACGTAGGAGGGTCGACTTACCGCAGCCGTTTGGGCCGACGATGGAGGTTATCTTTCCTGGGGCGAGCGAGAGGGATAGATCGCTTAAGATGTCGTGCTCGCCGTAGCTTAGGGTGATTTCCTGCGCGGAAAGTTGTGCTGATTGTTTCATTGTGGCGACGGTGTCCTAACGGTTGGTACGGGTAAGCAAATAGATAAGGAAGGGAGCGCCGAGCGCACCGGTGACGACTCCGACCGGATAGCGGGTGCCGAAGAAGTATTGTCCGGCCATGTCCGCAGCAAGAACTAGGATGGCGCCGATGGCACCGGCGGGAGCGATCATCGAAGGTCCCTGACGGAAAAGCCGGGTGGCGATTGGCCCTGCCATAAATTCCACGAATGCAATGGGGCCTGTCGAAGCGGTGGCCACTGCGATGAGGATGACCGCACCGACAATTGCCGTAACGCGTACAGCGTTAAGGCGGAGGCCGAGTCCGACGGCGAGGTCGTCGCCAAGCCGTAGCACGTTGAGTTTGTGGCCGAGCATAACCATGACCGGCGCGATGACTACTACCGCCACGAGGAGGGGGAGGCCACGCTGCCAAGACATGGTGTTGAGTGAGCCCGTAATCCACCGTGTGGCCGTGGGCAGGTTATAAGACGGTGCTTTCGATAGCACGAAGTTCGTCCAGGCCTGCAAGATTGCGGACATACCGATGCCGATGAGAATCAGGCGGGTGCCAGTAAAACCTGACTTGAGCGACAACAAATAGATGGCTCCGGCAACAGCGAGGGAACACAGCAGCGACCAAATCGAGACTGTGGTTTGGGAAGCATTGAAAAAGACGATTGCCGTAATGCCTGCGGCTGAGGCGCCGGAGGAGATGCCGATGATATCCGGCGAGGCTAGCTGGTTGCGCAGCATGGTTTGGAAGGTCACACCGGCGATGCCGAAAGCGATTCCTGCAGCCACGGCCACGGTGGCCCGCGGCAGGCGTAGTTCGCCGACGGTAAAGGAAGCGCCGGGAACGGTCTCTCCGAGTAAGACCTGGAGGATCTTCTGGGGGCCGTAGAAGGTCTCGCCAAACATGAGTCTGGCGGCCCACAACACTACGATGAGAGCGATGAGCGCGCTAAGGCACCAGGCAAAAGAACGAGTGCGGGCACGGCGCTGCTGCTGGAGTGTTTGCATTAGAGATCACGCACCTTTGTGCGACGGACGATCCAAATAAACAATGGCGCTCCGATAAGCGGGGTGAGGATACCAACGGCAATCTCGCTGGGGCGTGCGACGATGCGGCCCAAAGTATCGGCTGCGACGAGCAGGAAGGCGCCGGCGAGGCCGGTCATCGGCAGGAGAAGTCGATGGTCGGTTCCTAGGGCCAAGCGCATCACGTGCGGGACGATAAGTCCCACAAAAGCGATGGGGCCGGCGAGCGCCGTGGCCGTGCCGCACAAGATGACTGCCCCGACAACGGAGATTAGGCGCGCACGCAGGACGTTGATGCCGAGGCCGGTGGCGACGTCGTCGCCAAGCGCAAGTGCGTTGAGCGCTGTCGAACAGGCCAACACGATGACAAGACCCAGCACTAGGAAAGGCAGGGCCATAGCGATATGCGGCCACTGGGCGCCGCCAACGGAGCCAATTTGCCAGAAACGGAACTGGTCCATGACATCGGTGCGGGGCAAAAGCACGGCGCTGACCAAGCTCGAGCAGGCCGCGGCTGTAGCGGCGCCGGACAGCGCGAGCTTTAGGGGAGTAGCGCCTCCGTGGCCTAGGGAACCGACGAAATAAACAAACGCCGCGGCCGCGAAAGAACCGATGATGGACACAATCATCGTCGGAACAGGGCGCGAGAGTCCGAAGAACGCGATACCCACGACCACAGCGAGGGAAGCACCAGACAGGATGCCGAAGATGCCGGGGTCGGCGAGGGGATTGCGGGTCATGGCTTGCAACGTGGTGCCCGACATGGCGAGTGCAGCTCCGACGAATAGTGCCAAAACGGTGCGGGGCACGCGCAAGTAGGCGGCGGCCTCACTGGCGGTGGCAGTGGAACCGCTAAGCGCTGAGAGGGCGTCGGATAGGGAAATCGTGCGCACGCCAAACATGACCGAAGCCACCACTGCGGCAACAGTGGCGGCCAATAGTCCGATGCTGACGGCGGTCTTTTTAGCCGTCATGGAATTAGCCCTGCAAACCGGAGTTCAAGCGCTCGAAGTATTTATCGATACCCCATGGAATAGAAAGCGGAGATTGGTTAGCAGAAGCACCAAGTGGGCCGTTGTCGAGGAAAACAACGTGGCCAGCCTTGACGGCCGGAATCTTGCCCTTAAGTGGATCCTTTTGCATTTCCTCCAAAGCCTTCTTGTCATCCGCCGCGTTGCCGGAGGAGTAGGCCACGACGAGATCGACATCGTTGAATTCTTCCGGCTTTTCGGCCGAGACCTCAACCCAGAACTGCTTCGCGCCCTTGGAGTTCTTCTCTACGATGTCCGGGGTTCCGAGACCGTGTTCAGCAAGGAAGCCCATGCGCGGATCCTCAGTGGTAAAGAAACCAATCTTGGAGGCGTCAGTGGTGCCGCCGAATGCGGTGAACAGGAGCTTCTTGTCCTTTAAGTCTGGATATTTGCTCAGGGCCTTTTCGGTTTGCGTCAAGCCAGAGTAGGAGGCCAGAATGACGTCCGGCTGGGTATCGGCGACCTGCTCGAAGGGGATGCCGTCGGTTTCATCGAAAAGCGTCGGGGTTTCAGCACCGAGCTCCTTTAGCTTTTCTTCGGTCCACGGCATGATGCCGTTGCCGTTGTCATCGCCCCAGGTGGACTTGGACATGCCCACTGGTGCAACGCCAAGGGCAAGGGGGACCTCGTGGTTGGCCCAGCCAACGGTGGCTACGCGCTCAGGCGCCTTCTCGATAGTGGTCTCACCGAAAGCGTGCTCGATGGTGACGGGGAAAGCGGCCGAGTTCGCGTTGTCTGCAGAGGAGACAGACTCGTTGCTGGTCGATTCTTCGGACGAGCAGGCGGTGACGCTGAATAGCGTGGCTGCCGCTGCGACGGAGGCGATGATGCTTTGTGCACGTACGAGGGGGAGATCTCCTTGCTTGGTGGATCAGCAGTGATTACTGGCTAAGGTAATCCTGTTCTAACTCAGGCAAGCCTATTATGCAACGACTATGTTGCGCAATTTCTGCGCTGTGAGCTTTGACATAAAAGTCCGACGGTGTGGGAATAACCCAGTTCAGTCTTTCCGACTTACGCACACTGTCTGCCCCGCGCTAAGGTCTCCGCACGTGAAACCTGTCTCTTCTACCGCCGCGTCCGCCGATAGTTCGCGTGCCGATGCTTCGCCTGCCGATGCTTCGCGTGCCGATGCCTTGCTTGCCGACGCCGCACCCAAGCCCCGCGTCCCCCGCCAAACCGAGATTTCCAATGCCCGCCGTATGCTGGTTACCCTCGCCCTTGCGCTGGGTGCGTTTTCGATTGGCACCACCGAGTTCGTGTCGATGGGCTTGCTGCCGCTTATCGCAGGTGACTTCGGCATTACGGAGGACGCTGCCTCGACGCTGATTTCGGTCTACGCGCTCGGCGTTGTGGTCGGTGCGCCGGTGATTTCTGCGGTAACGGGCAAATTCCCGCGCCGTCGACTGATCATTTTGCTGATCGCATTTCTTCTGATTGGCAACCTACTGACGGCACTGGCGCCGAACCTGGCGACGTTACTTATTGCCCGTTTTATCGCAGGCTTGCCGCACGGCGCTTATTTCTCCGTGGCCAACCTCTCGGCTGCGGCGATGGCGCCGAAAGGCGCTCGCGGTAAGGCGATGGCCGCAATCGGCATGGGTTTGGCCGTTGCCACGGTCGTCGGCGTGCCAGCAGCCCAGGCGCTGGGCCAGAGCTTGGGTTGGCACGCGGCTTACTTCCTTGTCGTCCTGCTCGCTTTGGCGACGATGATTCTGCTGTTTTTCCTTTTCCCACACATGACCCAGATGCCTTCGACGGATATCTCCACTGAGCTGGGCGCTTTGAAGAACCTGCAGGTATGGCTTTCTGTCATCATGGGCATCGTCGGCTTCGGCGGCATGTTCGCCGTCTACACCTACATCACCTGGACGATGACCGAAGTTGCGGGAATGCCAGAGCACTGGACCTGGGCGGTGCTGATGATTTACGGCATCGGAATGACCATCGGCAACGCGGTAGGCGGCGCGCTTGCTGACCGCAACACCGAATACTCCATCGTCTTCGCCCTCCTCTGTTTGGTTGCGACCTCCCTCATCTTCTTCTTCGGCGCCCATAATCTGTGGGTGGCCGCCACCGCGTTCGGTTTCCTAGCCTTCTTCGGCTCCGTCCTTATCCCATCGCTGCAGCTGCGCCTCATGATTGTTGCCAGCGATGCTCAGACCCTGGCTTCCGCGTTCAACCAGTCCGCGTTGAACATCGCGAACGCCTCGGGCGCGGCTTTGGGCGGACTCGTCGTCGGTGCGGGCTTTGACTACAACGCCACCTCGCTTGTCGGTGCGGTGCTCGCATCGGGCGGTATCGTCGTCTGGTTCATCACGCAGGTAACCGCCAAGCGAAGCGGTGTTTATAGCAAGATCATCGAACAAAGCTAGAGAGGCTATGAGCTCTCAGGCATCCACCGGCGCTGGCGGGCACGGCACTAGCCGCGGTGGCGGTTGCGGTTTGTCTGCTCGCGCGTAAGTAGACTGGCGCGCATGACTTTTACTATCGCAAGCGTTAACGTCAACGGAATTCGCGCCGCCTGCAGGCAGCGCAATGAAAACAACCCAGGCATGAATGCGTGGCTTGCTGAGACTGCGGCGGACGTTGTCCTCATGCAGGAAGTCCGCGCGAATCCGAAGGAGACGGAGAAGGCGCTTGCCCCAGCTTTGGAGGCCGGCTGGCACCTCGAGCAGGCAGAGGCTGCCGCTAAGGGGCGCGCGGGCGTGGGAATCTTGTCGCGCACGCCGCTTAGCGACGTCACCGTTGGCTTCGGTTCCTTCCTCGATGCCGGTCGCTTCATTGCGGCTACCGTTAAGGACCCAGAGGGCAAGGACGTTCGAGTGGCGTCGCTGTACCTGCCTTCGGGCGATACGGATTCGCCAAAGCTCGATGAAAAGTACCTTTTCCTCGACGAGTTCTCAGGCGTGTTGTCTGAGCTGGCAGAGGCTTACCCGCAGGCAGTTATCGGCGGTGACTGGAATATCTGCCATCGCGCGCAGGATCTGAAAAACAACAAGGCCAACGAGAAGAAGTCGGGCCACCTGCCGGAAGAGCGCGCTTTCATGGATCACGTCTTTGGCACCTTCCCGGACGACGCGCCGCAACCGAAGAAGGGGTTGGGCGATTACCTGGGCGTCGTGGAGTATGCGACCAAGACTGACTGGTCCACCCGCGTGCCGGGGGAGGGAGACGTCAAATGGTACGACGTTGCAAGGCGCTTGGCGCCAGAGGCTGATGGTCCATATACCTGGTGGACCTATCGCGGCCAGGCTTTTAACAATGACGCAGGCTGGCGCATCGATTATCAGGCGGCGACCAAGGACTTGCTCTCCCGTGCAGAAAAAAGCTGGGTGGAAAAAGCACCAAGCGTGGAGGAGCGGTGGTCGGATCATTCCCCTTTGCTGGTGCAGTATCGCTAAGCGGTGTTAAACTGACTCAGTCTTTAAACCCTTAAGTTCGTATACGGAGAACCTAATGACCCGCGCAATTATTTACTTCGTGCTCGGCGCCGTACTGCTCGGCCTGGGTATTTGGTGGTGGACCATCGTAGGTCCGTCCTTCGCCTTCCTGGCTCCTATTATCCTCCAGGGCGTCGGCGGCGCGTTCATGGTCGCTGGTTGGGCAGTTATGCTCGACGTTCATGCGCCAACCTCCCGCAAGCTTTAAAGCCTGCGCATTTTTGATGCCTCTTTCCCGTCTTTGGGGAAGGGGCATTTTTGATCTCTTGGGTGCGCGTTGCAGCTGCCGGGGTAGAGTGAATAACCATGAATGAGCAGAATCCATCCCGCGTACTGTCTGGCATCCAACCCACGGCTGATTCCTATCACCTGGGTAACTACTTGGGAGCGCTGAAGCAGTGGATCGATCTGCAAAACGGCTACGAGGCCTTCTACTTCATCCCTGATCTGCACGCGATTACCGTCGAGCAGAATCCGGAGGAGTTGCGCAACCGCACCGTCGCGGGTGCCGCACAGCTTATTGCGCTGGGCATTGACCCGGAAAAGTCCACGCTTTTTGTTCAGTCCCACGTTCCGGCACATACGGAGCTGACTTGGGTGCTGCAGTGCCTGACCGGTTTCGGCGAGGCCTCCCGCATGACCCAGTTCAAGGATAAGTCTGCAAAGCACGGCTCGGATCGCACAACGGTTGGCCTGTTTACTTACCCAATGCTGATGGCAGCCGATATCCTCCTGTACTCCCCGGACTACGTGCCGGTGGGCGAGGACCAGCGCCAGCACCTGGAGCTAACCCGCAACCTGGCGGAGCGCTTTAACAACAAATACGGCGAGGTTTTCCGCGTTCCGGAACCATTCATTCCGGAAGGCGCTGCGAAGATCTATGACCTGCAGGAGCCGACTTCGAAGATGTCGAAGTCGGGAGATAACCCAAAGGGCCTTATTAACCTGCTGGATCCGCCTAAGACTTCCGCGAAGCGCATCAAGTCTGCGGTCACCGATGACTTGGGCGTTGTGGCCTTCGACCGCGAAAAGCAGCCGGGCGTGTCTAATTTGCTGGTCATCCAGTCTGCGCTCACGGGCGAGAAGATTGATGCGCTGGTGGAAAAGTACGCCGATAAGGGTTATGGCCACCTCAAGGTGGATACCGCCGATGCGCTGGAGGCGTTTACTACTCCTTTGAAGTCTCGCTACGACGAGCTCATGGCGGACCGCGGCGAGCTGGAACGCCTGCTGGCTAAAGGCGCAGAGGCGGCTTCGGAGATTGCAGAACCGCTCGTGGAGAAGGTTTACGAGGCAGTCGGATTCCTCCCCCGACTGCGTAAGTAAAAGCCAGCAATTCTGCGCGGTGGTGGTATGACACGCTAACCTGGGTAGTCTGAACTTATATGTGAAAACTCATACGTGAAAAGGACATGTTGCCCGTGGCTACCACCACCCAAACAGACTCTTCCAAGACGGACGACTACGGCATCGAACGCGCCTACGCTGATGACCCAAGTCCGGTAGACAAGGTGCGGGATAAGTCGCCTTTCATCGACCACATCATGCGCATGCTGGGCCGCTACGGCGAAAACGGCGGCAACCAGTTCGCCGCCGGCATCACCTATTTCTCGGTGCTGGCAATATTCCCGCTGTTCATGCTTACGGTGGCAGTTGCCGCAACGGTCTTGGCGAGCCGCCCTGACCTCATGCAACAGGTCCAGGATTACATTTCCAACTCCGTATCCGGCGACCTTGGCGGCACCATCAACGAGGTCCTAGAAACCGCCATCGCTCAGCGCGGCGCGATGTACGGCATCGGTGGCCTTACCACTCTCTGGTCCGGCTTGGGCTGGATGAATAACCTGCGTATCGGCATTTCTGCGATGTGGGATAAGGATCCGAACGAAACCCAGGGCAACTTCTTTACCCAAAAGTTGAGCGACCTTCTGGGCCTAATCGGCCTGCTGGTGGCGCTCATCGTCGCCTTCGGCGTTACCGCCGCGGGCTCGTCCGGTCTTACTCAGAAAATCTTTGAAAAGGTCGGTATCGCCTCCTTCCCGGGCATGGACGCCGTGATCATCCTGGCCGGTATTGCCCTCGGCCTGCTGGCGAACTTCCTCGTGTTCTGGTGGATGATCGTCTTCCTTCCACGCACAGAGGTCCCTACCAAGTCCGGCCTGAAGGGCGCGGCAATCGGTGCGGTGGCATTCGAGGCCATCAAGCAGCTTTCCACCGTGATCATGTCTTCTGCCTCCGGCAACCCCGCGGGTGCGGTATTTGGTCCGGTTATTGTGCTTATGGTCATGATGTACCTGGTTTGGCGCGTCGTACTTTATGTCTCCGCGTGGACCGCCACTACCGAAGAATCCATGGAGTTGGCGGAGCCACCAGTGCCGGAGCCTGCCGTGATCCGCGTGCGCAATGAGGTCAAGAGCGGACCGTCGACTAGCGTGACCCTCGGCGCAGGTGCGGCGATGGGTGCTGTGGTTGCCGGCATCGCGGCACTGCTACGTCGGAAGTAACATTCCCCGTCCCCGACACTATAATTTAGGCTCTGATTTAGACTACTTATTATGACTCCAGAATCCTTCGCGCCGAACCTGTACGAGCACTTTTCCCTCGACCATCGCAGCACTTCCCGAGAGCTGGGAATCTTGCTTGCTGCCAAGGACGCGCGTCTGGAGCAGATGGGCTTCGAGCTTGGCGACGACCGCCGGCAAGAAGCACAGATTGCCCACACAATCTTGTCTAACCCGGAAAACCGCGCCACCTACGATCAAGGCTTGGAGGATAGTTTCCAGCCCACCTGGGCGCAGCTGAGTGAGCTTGCCGCTTACGGCGAGTGGCCGGCGCAAATGCAGCGCCCTCAGCAGCCTTATGGTTTCGCTCCAACTGCGCAGGCCCAGGCTTCGCCCTTCGATCCTTTCGCGCCGCAGAATAAGGCGGCCGCTCCGGCACCGTTTAGCCCGTATCAGCCAGCGCAAGTTAACGCCGAGCGCCCGTTGGGCAGCACCCGTGCGCTGATGGCTATTGCGGACCTCGTCCTATGCGGCATGGTTTCTGCTCCGATTGCGGCAATAAGTGCGGGGGCCTCGGAGCTGTCAATGTCTCTTATCTTCGGGCTGTGCACGATTTTGTACTGCGTAGGCTTCGAAGTTTCATGGGGTGCAACGCCGGTAAAGAAGCTGTTGGGCTATGAGGTCCGTGACCGGACTTCGGGTGACAAGCTCAGCGTTATCCAGTCTTTGAAACGGCAGTGGTGGCGCGTTGTCACCCTCGTTCCAGGTTTGGGTGGGGCAGTCAGCTTCTTCGCCGCGATTTTCTACGCCACCACTATCAATCAGGAAAATGGTTTACTCGGTGCGCACGATAACCTCGCTAATGCCGAAGTAGTGAAAAAGCAGCGATAACGATAACCAGCAAGGCCACTGCTGCAGCGATGGCCCAGCCGGCCCAGCCCTCGATTTTCTCGAGGGCTGATTTTTTAGTTTCGGGGGCCTGCTGCGTGGTCTGCGGTGCGGGGCGAGGAGTTTCTTTCTGCGGGGCGTCGCCAAGCTTGCCGACGCCCGAGCCAGCCGGGACTTTATACGCGGCGTCGAGAAGCATCTGCGCCTGCTGCCACGCGCGGAAGCCGTGCTCGACGGTGGTATCTAAGATGACGGCCTGCAGGCGGCGGCCATCGCGGTCGAGTGCGCCAACGAAAGTGTGGTGTGCGTCTTCGGTGTAGCCGGTCTTACCGCCGATTCCGTGGGGATCGTTTAAATAAAGGCCGTTGTCGTTCCATAACTCGTAGCCAGGCAGTTCGCCCCAGCCGGGAAATTTGACGTGTTCGGTATCGACGATGCGGGCGAAAGTCTTATTTTGGAACGCCGCGCGGTAGATGATGGAGATGTCTTCCGCGGAGGTGGACATGCCGGCTGAATCGAGGCCCGAGTAGCTTGCCGCGTGGGTGGAGCGGGTGCCGAGCTTCTTCGCGAGCGCGTTGACTTTGCGTAGGGCCTTCTCATCGCCGCCAACTTGGCCGGCGAGGGCGTGGGCGGCGTCATTGCCGGAGGCCATCAACAGGCCCTCGAGGAGTTGTTCAACGGTGTATTCGCCGTCGGGGCCGATACCTACGGCGGAGCCTTCGACGGATGCATCTTCCATGGTGGCTTTGACTTTTTTGTCGAGGGGGACTTCCTCGATGACCACGAGTGCTAGAAGGGCCTTGATGATAGAAGCCGGCCGGTAGCGGCCGTGCGGGTCTTTCATGGCGATGATCTCGCCGGTGTCTAAGTCGCTGACCATCCAAGCGGAGGCGACGACGTCCTTATTGAGATCGAATCTTGGGGCGGCGGTGACACCACAGCGCTGCGTGGACTCGACAGGCGGCAGGGGAGTTGGGGTGGGCTGGCCCGGCGCGAGACGCTCCGAGGTGGAGACGGGCTCTCCGGGGCTAAGCGAGTGGGGGCAGTTATCGGTGTTTGGCGCTTCGGTCCGGATGGCCGAGGATTCGGCGTCCGTGCTCATTTCTGCGGCGTCTGCGTTGGTCTCGGCGCCTTCAACGTTTGGCTCAGCGTTGGAGTCAGGTTCGGACTCTGCGGGTGCAAAGTCTTGGGCCGAGGCAAGCGGAGCACTAGCGACGAGGCAGGCGGAAGCGAGGAAGGTAGCGATAACGTTTTTCATGGCATGGAACATCTTAGGCACAGTGCCTAGGATGTGTCTTATGCATGACGCACCATTAATTAGCCCAGAAAATAAAGATTCCGCGCCGGAGCTTATCGCTCGTCTTCCCAAGGTCGAATTGGATGCGGTTTTCGCGCCGGAATCTTTGCCCGCAGATAACGCCGCCTTAACCGCGGCGATGCGCGAATATGTTCAGGAATTGGCCGCGGCGAACGTGGTGTATGCAGAGATTCGTTTCGACCCACAGGCATTTGCTTTTGGTGCGGAAGCCGCTCTCGAAGCAGCGACAGCCGGCCTCGACGTTGCCGGAATTGATGCGCGTTTGTTGCTGACCAACGCCCCGCAGTCCGCTAGCGCCCGTTTGGGCTCGCAGGTCGTCGGTTTTGTGCTGGAAGGCGAGAGTGATCCGCAGGTTGTTGCGGATCTGCGCGCGAATTTCGTGCCTTTCGTTTTTGATGTCCGCGGCCTCGAATTCGGGGCGGTTGCTGCTGCTGTGCAGGCCGGTGCCACTCGTTTGGCGCATGCGACCCAGCTGCCGGATGATTTCTCCGCCGATCTCGAGGGCATCCAGCCAGGAACGGTCTCGAGTTGGATTCGGGATCGCCATCTGGCAGCTACCTTTGAGCCGCTGTCTTTTGAGGAATTCAGCGACCATCCGCTGCCGCTGCTACAGCAGCTGGGCTTTACCTGTGCCGTAACCGCCGGTTCGGGCAATCTCAATGAGGTGTTCCTGGCTTTAACCGAGCACTTTGGCTACGGGTTGGAGGAGTTTTTCGATTTGAGCGTGAAAGCGCTGGAGAACTCGTTTAGCACTGAGGAGGAGCGTCAGCACTTGCTGGAGACTGTCATCCTTCCCGCATACGAGGAGCTTTCTGACCCTGAGCTTGTAGGACCAGACACCGAAGAGTCCGTCGCCGCGGAATAGTTCCCCGGAGCAGCCGGCGAAGTAATGCCAGCACAAGCAAAAGACCCTGCATCGTAAAAGACCCTGCATCTTGCGATGCAGGGTCTTTTCACGTTGAGGCTAGAAGCGGGAGAAACGCTTGATGAGCATTTCCTCTAGGCCCTTCCATGTCTCTGCGTGGTGGTTATAAGGCTTCGAGGGGACGTAGCCTGCGTGCTCGGTGGAGCCCAGCATGTAGCCCAAGTAATCCTGGAAACGTGGGTTTTCGAGCATGTAGGAGTTAATAGAGTCGTCGCCAGCCCAGTCTGCGGCATCTGCGCAAACCTCGTAGCAGCGGCCCATCTGGTCTTGGTCGACTGCCTCGGGGCCCTTCTCGATATCGCGGGTAAGCCCGTTGAAGGTGTACTGATTATCCGGGTGAACGCTAAGCTCCAGCTCGCCAGCGTTGGCCGCGGAGACGAGTTCCTCCCAAGTGGAAACGCGGGCAAGATCATGCTCGTCGTTTTCCATAATCCAGCGAACGAGAGTCTTCGGGGAGTTGAAGGTGAAGATTTCGCCCCACTTGCCCAAGAACACGGGTTTGCCGTCTAGGTAGGTGCGCAGCGTATAAACCGACTTCATGTCTGCGGTGATTTTGACCGGATCGATGCCCGCCGCAGCCCATGGGGAGTTGTCATACGGGTCCGCTGCCGCCGCCGCAGCTTTGCGTGCCTCTGCCTTTTCCTTTCGTTCCTTCTCGGCCGCCGCGGTTGCGGTTGCGATGCGCTCTTCGGCTGAAGCGACTTGCGCCGAGTCTAACTCGGAAGAATCTACTACCTTGACGTTGGAATCGAGGTCCTCGATTACTTCCTTCCAGTTAGCAAGGATTACGCGGCCTACACCAGACCATTCGCTCATGCCTTGCTCGCCCGCGTAGTGGTCTGCACCGCGCGGGACGTTGCGCAGGATGGAGTGGGAGGCGAAGAAAATTACGGTGTGCTCGGCGCCGGCTACGTTAGCGAGAGACTCGGCTACCTCTAGGCAGCGAGCAACCGCGCTAACGTTTTCGTGGCTGGGGCGGCCGGCTAGGTGCGCCGGCATTCCGATGAGATCGAAGACTTCCTTCTTTGCTGGGCTGACGCGGTCTTCGGCACGCGCAGCGAACTCGGACCACTGTGGATGGTCGAGGAGATCATGGTGCTTTCCGGACTCCAGGTAGCACAGCATCTCTGCTTCGGAGTTGAACACGAGGACTGATTCCGCATCCCCCAAAAATGCCTGCCACTCGGAGCCATTCTGGCGCCACTTTGGCGCCCACAGGGTGTAGAAATCGCCCTCGGTCAAGGAGAGCTGGACTGGAACAATTGCGCGTGTGCTCATGGGCAAACAGTCTACCCAAACATTTTAGATTCGCCGTATTCGCATATCCCGAGTCCAGCGAGATACTTTTAGCCGGTGGGCCGCCAAAAGCCCTTGAAGGCCATACCCATATTGCTGGTGCGTAACGGACTCGTCTCCACCGGGCTGCCGGCTTCAATCATCTCACCGCTGCCTTTGTACATCGCGACGTGCCCGTCCCAAACCACGAGGTCTCCCGGCTGGAGCTCATTTGCGCTAACCTGCTTGCCCACGGTCTGTGCTTCCGCCGTGCGTGGAATCTCCACGCCTGCCTGGCGCCACGCCCATTGGGTAAGACCGGAGCAATCGAAGCCGCCGTTACCCGTACCGCCCCAAACATAAGGCGTACCGAGCTTGCTCATCGCCGCAGCGACTGCGGCCTTGCCCTGTGAGCTGCCCTCACCTGCGCTGGAAGAACCCGCCGCAACGGTAGAAGAAAGCCCAGCGACCGGCTTAACCTCGCTTGGTTTCTCACCATTTCCCAGCGCTATCTGCGGCTCGGCAGGCTCAGAGCTGCGGCCAATGACAGTCTTTTCCACCGCGCGCCGGGCAATGGGCAATAGCCGGCTGAGCCGCCGCCAACAGTTCGCTCAATAGCTGTTTTAAGCGCGCAAAAGCTTGTGCCAGATGGGACGCGATCAAACCTTGTATGTGCGCCCGAGCTGCCGCATTGATTGCCGGGTTCGGAACGAGCATGCCCAAAGCCACAGGGGCGGCCTTGGTCAACAGCGAGATTCCAATACCAATGAGGTCGCGGCCTGCAGCTTTAATCAGTTGTTGCGCCTGGGATACCGCGTTTTCTATGGTGGTGCGGTCTTCTGCAAGGACATTCGCGGCGTCGAGAAGCTTGGAAGGGTCACCGTGCGCAATTTTTGCCAGCGCCGGGACAGTCTCTAAATCCGGGACCTTTGGCAGCTCTACCGCCGGTAGCGCAGGAGGAGCCATCTGCGAAATCTGCCTTACTGCTGCCTCAATCATGAAAGAACACCTCCCAGATGAGCGGCAGTCGCAGAATCAGCGGCGTCCGCCTCCTCTGCCATGGCTACCGACGCCGCGGCTACCTCTTCCATATCCGCGCGCAGAGATTCCGTGCGGGAGTTGAGGTTGGCAACGGCGTCACAAAGATGAGCACCAAATGCAGAAAGTGAACCGTCAGGTATATGCGGAAGTGGAGGAGTGGTCTCTTGCGTAGCGGCAAAAAGTTCGCGGGCTAGATGTCGGGTGAATTCGGTATCAATCGTGAAAGTCGTCATAGTCATTTGGACTGCCCCAAAACCCAAACGGTTCCCAAAAGTTCTAAAGTGGGAAACCATGGACATCCACGTAGTAGATCACCCGCTTGCTGCTTCCCGCCTGACCATCATGCGCGATGCACGCAGTGATAACTCCACATTCCGCGCCGCCCTCAAAGACCTCGGAACCATGCTTGTTTATGAGGCCGCCCGCGAGCTTGACGTCGAGCACTTCGATTGCGGGACCCCCGTGGCAACAGCCGAAGGCACCCGCCTGCTCGACCCGCCCATCATCGTTCCGATTATCCGCGCTGGACTGGGCATGATTGACCCAGCTCTCGCCATGATCCCAGACGCGCAGGTGGGCTTCATCGGCATGGCCCGCAACGAAGAGACCCACGAGCCGGTCCCTTACCTAGAGGCACTGCCAGAGGATCTTTCCGGCCGCACCGTCTTTGTGGTGGATCCAATGCTGGCCACCGGCGGTTCCTTGCTGCATTCCCTAAAGCTGCTGGCAGACCGCGGAGCCACCCACATCACCGCAATCTGCATGGTTTCCGCGCAGGAAGGTGTCGATGCGCTGGCCAATTCTGGTCTGCCTGTGCGTCTGGTTACTGCCGCGATTGATTCGCACCTGAATGAAGACGCCTACATCGTTCCTGGTTTGGGCGACGCCGGTGACCGCCTCTACGGCCCGCGCAACATCGATTTCTAATCTGCGCTAGGCTAGCGGCCACGAACTACTTTTGGGGGAAAGGAAAGATTCGTGGCCAACAAAACGTGGGCGTTAGTAGGGCATGACTTTGCGGCGCGGCTACGGGGGATTCGTGCACGGCGCCGCATGTCCCAACAGGCTTTGGCGGAAATCTCGGGGGTCTCGCGCAGCCAAATCTCAAACTTGGAGCGTACGGATAAGGCGCTGCCGCTGCGAGCGGATCCGCAGCTTTCAACGATGTTTAAGTTGGCATTCGCGCTGGAAGTGCCACCGTCTGCGTTGCTGCCCGATGCGGAGCACATGCTTGACGAAGTCACCCCGTTTGCGCCCGAGTATATCGACCGGCGTCGCTTCGCTGCGGCCGCAGAATTTTAAAGAAGAAAAACTGCACCACTTGGTATATTCCGGCGCTGAGCTGCGTGGCTACCTGAACCGCTTTGTCTAGTTGTAGACTTTGAGGTCAGTAGAAAAATTTTGGGAGGTGCCGAGTGATTTCCACATTCGTGAATGAGTGGTTCGACAATCATCGCGCGGAAGTAATTGCATGGCGCCGCCATATTCATCGGCACCCGGAAACGTCCAACAATGAAGTTGAGACCACCAACTTCATCGCCCGCAAGCTCGAAGAATATGGGTTAAATCCGCAGCGTTTCCCGCAGACTGGCCTGATGGTTGATATCGGCCCTGATACCGAGCAGGGCCGTTTGGCCTTTCGCGCCGACATCGATGCACTTCCGGTTACCGAGGTCACGGGGTTGGAATACACCTCCGAAAACCCCGGTGCTATGCACGCTTGCGGCCACGACGTGCACACCACCATCGCTCTGGGGCTTGCGTGCGCTCTGGCGGATTTCGAGCGCGCGCATTCCTTGCCGTTGGGTGTACGCGTTATCTTCCAGCCAGCGGAGGAAGTATGGGTTGGCGGCGCCACGGATGTGATCGAGTGGGGCGCTCTTGAAGGGGTTAACTCCATCTTTGCGGTACACGTGGAGCCGAAGCTGCGCGTAGGCCGAATTGGCGTGCGTGCCGGGGCGATTACCTCTGCAACCGACGTCGTCGAGCTCGAGATCAAAGGCCCAGGAGGTCATACCTCCCGCCCGCACCTTTCTGCAGACGTCGTCTACGCTTTGGGCAAGGTCATCACGGAGCTGCCGGCCCTGCTGTCGCGCCGGGTGGATCCGCGGACGGGAACGGTCTTGGTCTTCGGACAGGTCAATTCCGGCTATGCGCCGAACGCAATGCCGGAGTCCGGCACGCTAACGGGCACCATGCGCACCGCGGACATCGGTATCTGGCGCGGCATGCAAGCGCTATTTTCGGAGCTCGTGGAGCAGGTATTGGCGCCGGTTGGGGTGGAACACGAGCTCACGTATCACCGCGGCGTTCCGCCCGTGCTTAACGACGACGTCTCTACCGCACTGCTAGCATCTGCCGCACAGGCCATCGACCCGCAGTCCGTCGTCCAGGCCCCGCAATCCTCCGGCGGCGAGGACTTCTCTTGGTACTTAGAACATGTGCCGGGCTCCATGGCGCGTTTGGGCTGCTGGTCTGGCGAGGGCGAGCAGCACGATCTGCACATGGGGGATCTCAATGTCGACGAGCGCTGCATCGGTGTAGGCGTGAAGCTTTTCGGCTCCGTGGTGGAGCAATTTACCAAGGTGCAGGAATAGGGGAGCAACCATTACACTGTCTTAAGGATTAGGTCCTTAAACACTCTATAAAGGAGCATTAGACAGTGACGAAGGAAACGCTAGACGCTGCAATCGAAGATGCCCCGCGCATCGTTATCATCGGTGGCGGCCCAGCAGGTTACGAGGCGGCCATTGCCGGAGCCAAGTACGGCGCACAGATTACCCTGGTTGAAGAGCAGGGCCCCGGCGGTTCTTCCGTCTTGCTGGACTGCGTTCCTTCCAAGTCCTTCATTGCTGGTGCAAACCTGCGCACCGACTTCCGTCGCGCTGAAGCCATGGGGCTCAACGAGCAGCTCGGCTCAATGCAGCTGAAGCTGCAGGCCCTGAACGAACGCGTGCAGGCGCTGGCCGGCAAGCAGTCGGCAGACGTTCGTGCAGGTCTGGAGAAGATCGGCGTCAACGTTATTGACGGCCGCGCGAGCTTCAGCGAGGACCAGCATGGGGTGCAGGGCGCGGCGCACAAGGTCGACGTCGTCAAGCGCGAAGGCGAAACTGAAACCCTCGAGGCAGACCTCGTGCTCGTGGCTACCGGTGCCACCCCGCGCATCCTGCCGGGCGCGCAGCCAGACGGCGAGCGCATCCTGACCTGGCAGCAGGTCTATGACTTGAAGGAAGATCCGGAGCACCTCATCGTGGTCGGTTCTGGCGTGACCGGTGCGGAGTTCGTTTCTGCTTTTGCAGAGATGGGCGTCAAGGTAACCATGGTGGCTTCCCGTGACCGTATTCTGCCGCATGATGACGCCGACGCAGCCGACGTCCTCGAGACCGTTCTGGCTGAGCGCGGTGTTGAGCTGGAGAAGAACTGCCGCGTTGAGACCGTTACCCGTACTGAAGACGGCAATGTTGTGGTCAAGACGCAGGACGGCCGCGAGATTCATGGCTCGCACGTCATCATGTCCATCGGCTCCATCCCGAATACCCAGGAACTTGGCCTTGAGCACGTTGGTGTGGCTACTCAGAAGTCGGGCCACATCAAGGTCGACCGCGTTTCTCGCACCAACGTCGCGGGCATCTACGCAGCCGGTGACTGCTCCGACCTGTTCCCGCTGGCTTCCGTGGCCGCTATGCAGGGCCGTATCGCGATGTACCACGCACTTGGTGAGGGCGTTTCGCCGTTGCGTTTGAAGACTGTCGCCACGGCCGTCTTCACGCGCCCGGAGATCGCAGCTGTGGGCTTTACCCAGGCTGAGATTGAGGCTGGCGAGGTTTCCGCGCGCACCATTACGATGCCGCTGAACACCAACCCGCGCGCGAAGATGCGCTCGCTGAACCACGGCTTTGTGAAGCTGTTCTGCCGTGCTACCTCCGGCCGCGTCATTGGCGGCGTGATTGTTGCTCCGACTGCCTCCGAGCTCATCCTGCCCGTCGCGGTTGCCGTGACCAACCAGCTCACCGTGAACCAGCTGGCGGATTCCCTGGCGGTTTACCCGTCCCTGTCCGGCACCATCACCGAGGCCGCCCGCCGCCTGGTTGCCCACGACGATCTGGAGTAGACACTGCTCAAACGCCCCCGAGGGCGGCCCCGGCGGCACAAATTAAAGGCAGCTGGTCAGACCAGCTGCCTTTTTGCTGCGCTTTCTCCGTGCTTTTGCCGCTCCCGCGGCCTAGGCCCGGGCCAGGAAGAGGTAGGCCAGCAGCGCGATAAAGCCCACGGCCAGGGCCGCCAGGCCCGTCAGGTTGATGGACGCGGTGCCGGTCAGCGCGATGAAGGACCCCACTCCCGCGATGATGAGCGCGGCGCCGAGGCCGCCCACAATTTTCGGCATCCGCGGCGCCTGCGGGCGGGCCAGGATGGCTACGAGTGCTGCCACCGTGACTATCAACGCTACCCATTCCATTACTCGAAAAGCCGTACCAAACTCCATGGACATGCAAGCGATCGCGACAACAATCGATACGAGCGAGAGAAAGCTTAAAACTCTTGCATTTGTCACCTAAATCATCTCCAATCCGGTGCTCAAGGGGCTAGTCGAAATAAGAAGCGGCAGTGACCGCACCATAATAAACATCGGCGGTGGCTTCACAGGAGCCCCGGGTAGCTCCGGGGCCGTAAGTCGCACGGCAGTTGTTTTTCATGTTGTCACGCAAGGGGCCGTCGCACGCGTGATCGTGGTGACCAGCGGCTTCAATGCACATGTCGTGAATTGCGCAAGGTCCGTGGAATGGGGCATTTGGCCCGATCGGATTCGGAAACTCGTCGGGGGAGTTGGAGCAATAGTCGTGAAGACGCTTCTGAGGATGGTTTGGATCGAATAGGTAATTTCCGGGAACCCCAATCACGTCCTCATAGTTGACAGTAGAGTCCTGGCCAAGGTCCTTGGCTGGAATGAATACGAGGTCAACGGTATCCGCAGAATCAGAGTTTTGGAGTGAGATTTCGCTGTCGGATGACGAGAGCCGTACTTCCGATAATGCACCGCTCGCGTCGACCGCTTTTGCAATCTCAACGACTCCTAGAAGTTCTCCGGACGTATCTACCAAGTTAACTGAATCGGCATCAGTAGTTTCGATGAATGAGGAGTTTGATGCAAATGTTTTGTGCCTATAAGTGCAGGTCGCTGGGGCTGGCGTTGAGATCGTGGTGCGCCTCGACGCCGGACTGCGGGAAAGCACGCTGGGGGCAGGCGCTGCGCGGGCAGGTGGTGCACCCGGGCCCGATAGGGGTGGCGGCGGCCGGGTTGAGGTTGAGGCCAGGATCCGGAGGAGTACACCAAAGACTCCGAGCACATCCGCCGCACCGCGCTGGAGCTTATGGCGAAGCTGCCGACTATCGTCGCACTAGACATCCGCCGTCGCCGCGGTGAAGGCTACATCGAGCCTTCCCGCAAGAAGGGCTTTGCGGAGAACTTCCTGTGGATGGTCTTCGGTGAGGAAGAAGGATCGCCGGCTACGTCCCGCTCCGACATCGAAGCTTTTGACAAGTCCCTCATCCTTTACGCTGAGCACTCTTTCAATGCCTCCACCTTCGCCGGCCGCGTTGTGACCTCGACGATGTCGGACACCTTCTCCGCCGTCACTGCCGCCATTGGCGCACTGAAGGGTCCGCTGCACGGTGGTGCTAACGAGGCCGTGATGAAGAACTTCCTCGAGGTCGGTGACCCGGCCAAGGCGGAGGAGTGGACTCTAAACAAGCTCAAGAACAAAGAGCTCGTCATGGGATTCGGTCACCGCGTGTACAAGAACGGTGACTCCCGCGTTCCGACCATGGAGGCTGCCTTCCGCGAGCTGGCCAAGGACCACGGCCAGGAGCAGTGGGTGGAGATGTACGAGAAGATGGCTAAGACCATGTACGAAAACACCTCCATCAAGATCCAGCCGAACCTGGACTTCCCGGCTGGACCTGCCTACCACATCCTGGGCTTCGACATTGAGTTCTTCACCCCGATCTTCGTGATGGCCCGCATCACCGGCTGGACCGCACACATCGTGGAGCAGAACGAGAACAACTCTCTCATCCGCCCGCTGTCTGCCTACAACGGCAAGGAGCAGCGCTCCGTTCCGCCGAAGGAAATCTAGTTAGCAGTTGCGCTGGACGACGGGCGCTGCACGTAGCGAAGGCATGTCATGCCAACGCCACCTGCAGCGCCTAGTGCTATTGCGCCTGCAGCCACAAAAAGTGCCTTCCAATCGATGGCGAAAGTGAGGCCATCTCCCATTGCGTAGGCCATTCCGGCAAGTGGGAGAATTCCGCCGAGACAGCCAGTAATGATCGCAGCACATGCCAGTGCGCTCGCGGTGAGTACAACAATTTTTAGGTGCCAGGAAGAATCGAGGCCCAGTACTCTAAAGGTGGTCTGGATTGCTTCGGTAGCCCGAGCGAGGTGCCGCGAGAAAACAAAGGTTACGGCTAACGCGCTGAGCAGCGCGGCTGCCAAACTGATGTAGAACGCCTGCGGTGTCGAAGAGGTTTGAACCAGCGGCAGTAGTACGAGCTCGTGGGGGATACGGGCTTGCGCAGCGCTATCAAGAAAGCGCTTTTCTTGGTCTTCCTGGAGACCCGTAAAGACCCATTGTGTCCTACCTGCCGGTGCATCTAGTTTCTGCGCCGTGGATTCGAGGATAATTCCTCCAGCCAGCTTCTCCCAGTGAGGTCCGAAGTCGATACTCACCGCTGGAAGGGTTGTGGGACTGGGATTTCTGCTCGTGCTGATTGAAGCATGGTCATGGTCGATGAATCTGTTATCGCGGACCAATGCTCCGGTCGCAAGGACATCTTTTTCCGAGGCAGTAAGCTCTCGGTCTAAGAGCCGTTCTACGTCATGAACGGATTCGACGCCCAGTACACCAAAAGTCCCCGACATCTCCGTGGGCATTTCCAGCGTGGCTTGGACATAAGAAATACGAACTGGGGCGGGCACACCCAACGCAGTGGCGACGTGCTGAACGGAATCAGCGTTTGTAGCTAGGCCATCATCTGTCTTCTTTAAAACGTGTGCCTGGTTTGGGGCGATTGTCGACGTCAAGCTGTCGTTCTCACTGGCTGTAAAACTGGCTGACATCGAACTACTGAACACCGCGGTTCCCATGCACAGGACCAACAACACCAGACCCGTACCAATGAGTTGACGGTGTTTTTCGGCAAATCTCAGGGCCACGCCTGCTGGAGTGTAGGGCCGGCTGGTTCGCGGACAGCGTGCGAGAAGAAGAGAAAAGACGATGCACATCGCCACGGTTGGCGCTGGCGCCCATGTTTCGAATACGTCGGGCCCCAGCAGTGCTGCAGCGAACGTGAAGAGGACAGCGACAAGGACAATAACGACTGCACCCCAGCGTAAGAATGATGCCGATGGGGTCGGTGTCGGGAAGTCCTTCCAGAACGGATGAGGTTGAGCCGACGGCGCGGTGGCAATAGCACCAATCAGGAGTGCTGCTAGCGAGCTAGCGAGAAGAAGCACTAACCATTTCCATGGAATCAGGACTCCAGGATCAGGCAAACCTCCAAGTCCAGAAATGAAAGGGCGCGCACATTGTGCCAGACCTGCACCCAATACGAGTCCTGCGACGGAGTACATCAAGGCTGAACGAAGCAGGATGAATGCGCTGGACTTCCACAATAGGAAGGGCGAGATTCCTAGCTCGAAAAACCGCTGGCTCAACGGGCGAAGTACCTGGTAGGTAATCCGCCACAGGAAGAAGATCAAAGCGCATGGGATGACAACGGCGAACAGGCCGAAGAAGAAGGAATAGCTATCGGCGAATCCTGAAGGCGGCGTTGCGAGCAAGCTTTCTCGGGTGAGAAGCGATGCCGAGAAGGCGTCGTCAAGCGCTGCACGATCGACGAGGTCTGCATCCCCGATCTGACTCCTAATGAACTCGGTGAGGGCTGCAGGAGTCTTTCCTTCGGAACCGAAAACAATTGGCCGGACCGAAGCGGAGGTCATGGAATAAGCGTCAGCGCCGATGGTGTTCCACGTTCCCGACGCGCCGTACACAGCTTCTTCATGCTTGTGGAAGGAATTCGATGCAACGCCAACGATACGGAGAGGTAGCGTGCCGTTGAATGCAGTTGTGTTCTCTCCAAGACTAAGGTTCACGTCCTCGGTGACTACTACCTCGCCAGGAGCGCTAGGCCAATGGCCCTGAACCAATGCCAACCCAAAATCGGGAGCTTGATCTTCCCAGTGAGACTCCTTGTAGACAAGGGAATTTGAAGGATCGCTATCGACATAGAGATCGTAAGTCTCGAGCTGGGCAGTAAATCCCCGCTCTGGGGAATCAAGTTGTGGCAGCGTCTGCTCAACCACGCCCGCCCGCGTGTACACAGGCACGTCCACGCGCACGGCGTTGTTTCCCAATTCTGACTGCGCCTTCTGCTGCGGGGACAACGTCATGAAGAGAACGGCTGAGACAGCAAATGCGAATAATCCTAAGCACACTGCGATAGCCGCTGCGCCGAAACGATATCTTTTCGAAGAGTGCACGACTTTCGTGATCAGTTCATTGAGCATGCGGGGCTGCTTTCCCAAGCTGACCATCGATCAGTGTGTAGGCGGTGCTGCAATAGTCCAGCATGATGGGATCGTGGCTGGTCGCTATCACGGTTGTGCCAGTTGATGCGAGCTTTTTGAAGAGTCGAAAAATGCCATGGGAGTTCTCGGAATCGAGCGCAGCAGACGGCTCGTCAGCCAAGAGAACTTGCCGGGCACCGGACAGCGCTCGGGCGATTCCTACTCTTTGGCACTGTCCGCGCGACATCTCTGCGGGAAATCGTTGAGCGAGTTCTGCAAGTCCTACCTGGGCTAATGCCTCGGAAGCCTTGTCGCGTGCTGCCTTCTCATCGAACCCCGCTGCTGCAAGCACAAGCACGACATTTTCGAGCGCGGTGAGTTCATTCATCAACAGGTCGTCTTGGTGGACGAAGCCGATTACGTTGCGGCGCAAGGCAAGTAGTTCCTTGGGAGCAGCGGTGGATACACAGGTATCGAAGACTGAGATTGAGCCTTCATCGATAGGTAGAAGACCTGCAACCGCGCGCAGGAGAGTGGTTTTACCGGAGCCGCTCTTTCCCGAAATTCCGAGAAACTCGCCTTTATTGACCTCTAGACTTGCGCCCTTGAGAACATGCGTGCGCTGGGCGCCTTCGCCTAAATACTTGTGAACGTTAGAAATGGTGACTGAGTTCATGAGTTCTTTACAACAGAGAGGCTCACGTCAAGGTCGTTGACCGAGGCTTGAGTGGGAACAGGAATGGCTGGTGGCGAGACCACAGCCTGCAGCTGGTATCCGTCATTCAAAATGAATCCTTCAGAAGCGAAGGACGAAGTTGGTTTGTTAACTTTATCGAAGTATAGCAACCCTGAAGAATGTATGTCACGAGGTTTATATCTTTGCGGCAGAGGGGTAGTTTCCGCCCGCTTTGATTCTAAAACGATATGGGTTGGGGTGTTTAGAGGTATGCATGGTGAGTTTAGTGAGAAACTGAACAATTTCTGTTGAGCTATATGTCGAGTTTTGCCTCACGTGAGTACGAAGGGCACTACTCTGAGATCTGTATCGTGCTTATCTGAAAGGATTACTCCCAGTGTCTGATACCGCCCACAAATCCTTCTCCAAAGTCTTGGTGGCAAACCGCGGCGAAATTGCCGTGCGTGCTTTCCGCGCGGCCTTCGAGGTTGGTGCCAAGACGGTCGCCATTTACCCCAAGGAAGACCGCAACTCCTTCCACCGTGCGTTCGCTAATGAGGCAGTGCGCATTGGTACCGAAGGCCAGCCGGTCAAGGCTTACCTGGACATCAATGAGGTGATTCGCGCCGCCAAGAAGTCCGGTGCGGATGCCATTTACCCAGGCTATGGCTTCCTTTCGGAGCGTGCCGATCTGGCCCGCGCATGCCGCGACAACGGCATTAAGTTCATCGGCCCCACCGCTGAGACCCTGGACCTGACCGGCGACAAGGCTGCCGCAGTGGCTGCGGCCGAGGAGGCGGGTCTGCCGACTCTGAAGGACTCGAAGCCCTCGACGGACGTCGACGAGCTGGCGGAATACTCCAAGGACTTTGAGTTCCCCGTCTTCGTAAAGGCAGTTGCCGGCGGTGGCGGCCGCGGCATGCGTTTCATCGAGAACGAGGCGGAAGTCAAGACCAAATGCGCAGAGGCATCCCGCGAGGCAGAGGCCGCCTTCGGTGACGGCCACGTCTACCTTGAGACCGCGGTGATTCGCCCGCAGCACATTGAGGTGCAGATTCTGGCTGACTCCCAGGGCAACGTCATGCACCTGTACGAGCGCGACTGCTCCGTGCAGCGCCGCCACCAGAAGGTCGTGGAGATTGCCCCGGCGCCGACCCTGGATCCGGAGCTGCGTGACCGCATCTGTGCGGACGCCGTGAGGTTCTGCGAGCACATCAATTACGAGGGCGCCGGCACGGTTGAGTTCCTCGTGGATGAGAAGGGTAACCACGTCTTCATCGAGATGAACCCGCGCGTGCAGGTCGAGCACACCGTGACCGAGGAGGTCACGGGCGTGGACATCGTGAAGTCCCAGATGCAGATTGCCGCGGGATTCTCCCTCGAGGAGCTGGGCCTCAAGCAGGAGGACATCCACATCACCGGCGCGGCCCTGCAGTGCCGTATCACCACTGAGGATCCTTCCAACGGTTTCCGTCCGGATACCGGTACGCTGACCCAGTACCGTTCGCCGGGCGGTGCGGGCGTGCGTCTCGACGGTGCAACGGCGGTCGGCGCAGAGATCTCCCCGAACTTCGACTCCCTGCTGGTGAAGATGACCTGCCGTGGCGCCACTTTCGAGCAGGCCGTAGTCCGTGCGCAGCGCGCGCTCAACGAGTTCACCGTGGCCGGCGTGGCCACCAACATCGGCTTCCTGCGCGCCCTGCTACGCGAGCCTGACTTCGTCAACACCCGCGTGGACACCAGCTTCATCCCGGAGCACCCGGATTTGCTCAAGGCTCCGCCGGCCGTCGATGAGTCGGGTCGTATCATCGATTACATCGCTGACGTGACCGTCAACAAGCCGAATGGCGAGCGCCCGACCACCCTGCGTCCCTTCGATAAGCTGCCGGATCTGGACTTTAACTCCGAGCTGCCACGCGGTTCCCGCGATGAGTTGCTGGAGCTCGGCCCGAAGAAGTGGGCAGAAAAGATCCGCAAGCAGGACGCCCTGGCGGTCACCGATACCACCTTCCGTGACGCCCACCAGTCCCTGCTGGCCACCCGCGTGCGCGGTACCGACTTGGTTACCGCTGCAGAGGCCGTCGCTCGCATGACCCCGGAGCTGTACTCCGTGGAGGCATGGGGCGGCGCTACATACGACGTCGCCATGCGCTTCCTCAAGGAGGACCCGTGGGTCCGCCTGGACCTGCTGCGCGAGGCTATGCCGAACCAGAACATCCAGATGCTGCTGCGCGGCCGCAACACCGTCGGCTACTCCCCGTATGCAAACGACGTGTGCAACGCCTTCGTGCAAGAGGCAGCGAAGTCCGGCGTCGATGTCTTCCGTATCTTTGACGCGCTTAACGACGTCACACAAATGCGTCCTGCCATCGATGCCGTGCTGGAGACTAACACCACCGTGGCCGAGGTTGCGATGGCATATTCGGGCGATATGTGTTCGCCGCAGGAAAAGCTCTACACGCTGGATTACTACCTGAAGCTGGCCGAGGAAATCGTGAACACCGGTGCACACGTGCTGGCCATTAAGGACATGGCTGGCCTGCTGCGTCCGGAGTCCGCTTCCAAGCTCGTCATGGCGCTGCGCAAGGAATTCGATCTGCCGATTCACGTGCACACCCACGACACCGCGGGAGGCCAACTGGCCACCTACTTCGCGGCGGCGCTGTCGGGCGCAGACATCATCGATGGTGCCTCTGCGCCGCTGGCCGGCACTACCTCGCAGCCTTCGCTTTCTGCCATCATCGCGGCCTTCTCCAACTCCTCGCGCGATACCGGCATCGACTTGCAGTCGGTCTCTGACATGGAGCCGTACTGGGAGGCCGTGCGCCAGCTCTACCGTCCGTTTGAAAAAGGCATCCCGGGACCTACCGGCCGCGTGTACCACCACGAGATCCCCGGTGGACAGCTGTCCAACCTGCGCGCGCAGGCCACGGCCTTGGGCTTGGAGGACCGCTTCGAGGTCATCGAGGACACCTATGCCGCCGTCAATGAGATGCTTGGCCGTCCGACCAAGGTCACCCCGTCCTCGAAGGTCGTCGGCGATCTCGCGCTGCACCTCGTGGGTGCGGGCGTTAACCCAGCAGACTTCGAGGCTGACCCGACCAAGTACGACATCCCGGATTCCGTCATCGCGTTCCTCCGCGGCGAGCTCGGTACCCCTCCGGGCGGCTGGCCGCCGCTGCGCGACAAGGTGCTAGAAGGCCGCACGCCTGGCGACGTCTCGGTCAAACCGATCCCAGAAGAGGAAAAGGCGCACCTAGCTTCTGCCGATTCCAGCGAGCGCCGCGCTAGCCTTAACCGCCTGCTTTTCCCGAAGCAGTTCGAGGAGTTCAACGAGTTCCGCCGCACTTATGGCAACACGGAGGCGCTGACCGACACCGTGTTCCTGTATGGCCTCGAAGAGGGCAACGAGTACATCGTGCATTACTTCCCGGATGGCTCTAATGACCGCGCGGATCTGAAGACGATCACTTTGCGCCTTGACGCCATCGGCGAGCCGGACGAGAAGGGTCTACGCAATGTGGTCTTCAACGTCAATGGCCAGATTCGCCCGATGAAGGTGCGCGACAACAACGTCGAGTCCACCGTGGCCACGGTGGAAAAGGCAGATCCTTCCAACGATGGGCACGTGGCGGCGCCGTTTGCGGGCGTCGTTAACGTCACCGTTCAAGCCGGAGACGAAGTCAAGGCGGGAGATCAGGTGGCCGTCATCGAAGCGATGAAGATGGAAGCTTCCATCTCCGCTACCAAGGACGGCAAGATCGAGCGCGTGGCTATTGGTAAGGCCACCAAGGTCGAGGGCGGAGATTTGATCGTCGTCATCGACTAAAACACAAAAATCGCTCCGAATACGCGCTGTATTCGGAGCGATTTTCTTATTGGCTACTTAATCTCGAGCATCACTGCGCCCTTGTTGACCTGAGCGCCCTGCTCGACGCTGAGGCCAGTGACGGTGCCGGCCTTGTGGGCCTTGACTGGGTTTTCCATCTTCATGGCTTCGAGGATGAGCACGACGTCGCCTTCTGCGACTTCCTGGCCTTCTTCGACGCCAACCTTGATGACGGTGCCCTGCATCGGTGCTACGACGGCGTCGCCAGACGCGGCGGTCTTAGAACTAGAGCCGCGGCGCTTCTTGGACTTCTTGCGGGGTGCGCCGCCGCCCAGCAGGAGATTGCCTGGGAGTGCTACCTCGATGCGGCGACCGCCGACTTCGACGACGAACTTCTGGGAGGCTGCTGCCTCCTCTTCCTCTGGGGTTTCAACGTCGACGTAGGCAGGCAGCTCGCCCACCCACTCTTCCTCAATCCATTTGGTGTAGACATCGAAGGAACCGTTCTCGGCGCTAAACGCAGGGTCGTTGACGATGGCCTGGTGGAAAGGAATGACGGTCGGAAGGCCCTCGACGGTGTACTCAGCCAGAGCGCGGCGTGCACGCTGCAGCGCGGTCTCGCGGTCTGGACCCCAGACGATGAGCTTGGCCAGCATGGAGTCGAACTGGCCGCCGATGACGGTGTTCTCGCGCACGCCGGAATCCACGCGGACGCCTGGGCCGGAAGGTTCGCTGTAGGAAACGATGGTGCCCGGTGCTGGCATAAAGCCTGCTGCGGCGTCCTCGCCGTTGATGCGGAACTCGAAAGCATGCCCGCGCGGGGTGGGATCCTCGGTGATAGAAAGTTCGCCGCCCTCTGCAATGTTGAACTGCTCGCGCACCAGGTCTAGGCCGGTGGTTTCCTCAGAGACTGGGTGTTCCACCTGCAGGCGGGTGTTGACCTCGAGGAAGGAGATCAGTCCATCGGAGCCGACCAAGTACTCGACGGTGCCAGCGCCAAAGTAGCCAGCCTCGCGGCAAATGCGCTTGGCCGACTCATGGATGGCGGTGCGCTGCTCATCGCTCAAGAACGGCGCAGGGGCTTCCTCCACTAGCTTTTGGAAGCGACGTTGCAGGGAGCAATCGCGGGTGCCGACGACGACTACGTTGCCGTGCTGGTCAGCCAGTACCTGTGCCTCGACGTGGCGAGCCTTGTCGAGATAGCGCTCGACAAAGCACTCGCCGCGGCCGAATGCGGCAGTGGCCTCGCGGGTAGCGGACTCGAAGAGCTCTGCTACTTCGTCACGCTCGTAGGCGACCTTCATGCCGCGGCCGCCGCCACCGAAGGCGGCCTTGATGGCAATTGGCAGGCCGTGTTCGTCGGCGAAGGCTTCTACCTCGGCTGCATCCTTAACCGGGTCTGGAGTGCCCGGCGCCATCGGGGCGTCGGCACGCTCTGCAATGTGGCGAGCGGTGACCTTGTCGCCCAAGTCGCGAATGGACTGTGGGGAAGGGCCGATCCAGATAAGTCCGGCGTCGATGACCGCTTGCGCGAAGTCGGCGTTTTCAGACAGGAAGCCATAGCCTGGGTGGATGGCGTCTGCGCCGGACTTGGCGGCGGCGTCGAGAATCTTGTCGAAGACAAGGTAGGACTCGGCGGAGTTTTGCCCACCTAGGGCGAAGGCTTCGTCGGCAAGCGCAACAAATGGTGCGTCGGCGTCTGGCTCTGCATAAACGGCGACGGAGGCGATGCCAGCGTCGCGCGCAGCACGGATGACGCGGACTGCAATCTCACCACGGTTAGCAATCAACACCTTGGTGATCTTCTTGGTTTCAACTGCCACGGCAGGAACCCTCCTGATAAAAATTGTATTGGACTGTCCACTATTCTTGCACACAAAAACATGAGCAAACCGTCAAGTTCCGGTTTTGCTCTCAAAAATACTCCCGCACCAGCAAGGATACGGGAGTAAATCGGCGTGTTGAACCGAGAAGTTACTTCTCGATTGGCATGCGAACCATGTTTCCCCACTCGGCCCACGAACCGTCGTAGACCTTCGTGGACTTGAATCCCAGCAGGAAGGTTAGCACGAACCAAGTGTGGGCGGCCTGCGCGCCAACATGGGAGTAGAGGATGGTCTCGGTTTCTGGCTCGAGGTTGCCATAGTTGACGCTGAGCTCAGACAGCGCGCGGAAACAGCCATTCGGGTAAACGGAGCGATCCCACTCCAAGTTGGCGGCGCCCGGAATGTGTCCGTGGCGCATGGTGGTGCCATAAGCGGACTCGCCGGTGGAAGGCTCGCCGCCGTACTCCTCAGGCGTGCGGGTATCGACGAGCTTTGCTGAGGTCTCGCGCATCTGGTCTACAAAGACGCGGAAGGTGGCGTCGTCGCGCTCTACCTCTGGGTAATCGGACTCCGGGAAGTCTGGAACCATGAAAGAGGTGTCGCGCTCTTCGGTAACCCATGCGTCGCGGCCGCCGTCGAGCAGGCGGACGTCAGGGTGGCCATAAAGTTCAAATACCCACAGGGCGTAGGCCGCCCACCAGTTGGCTTTGTCGCCGTAGATAACAACGGTGTCTTCGCGCTTGATGCCCTTGTCTCGCATGAGCTGGGAGAAGGAGGCTGCATCGACGACGTCGCGGGTGAGGGGATCGAGCAGCTCGGTCTGGAAATTAATGCGCGAGGCGGTCGGGACGTGTCCGATGTCGTAGAGGAGGGAATCCTCGTCTACTTCGATAACGCGCAGGCCCTTGGTGCCGAGCCTAGCGGAGAGCCAAGGTGCGGAAACGAGGCGCTCTGGGTGCGCATATTCCTGGAATGGGGGATGTGGATCGAACTCGGCCACGGTCCGGTTTCCTTTCTAAATGGGGTTTATAAAAGAGATCTCTCTAAACACAACAACTCTAACGCTTAAGCCCTTAAATTGGTCACCTTGAGCTGAACATTGTGGCGTTGCATACATTTTCTTGCCGATTGCCGTGGCTCACAATCACTGGTTATAACAAGCCTGCAGGTCAGATGCCTAAAATGTATCTTGAGCGGCCAAAACGTACCGGGGTTAATGCGGGGTTAACAACCCAGCGAGGAGGTGCAAACCTGCGTTATTTTTAAGGTGTGGTGCGGTACAAAACGCTGCGTAAATCGCTTGAATCGCTTAAATACTGTCTAAAACACGAAGCGTCCACAAAAAGCCGCTGGCGTACCGGACCATCACCCACACCCCCCAAACGAAAGGGAATTGCTGTGCACAAGGCAATCGTCGTCTTCGAGGTCGAGGGCGGATCTGACAAGCAGCTCAACGGCCACCGCAAGGACACCATGCCCATCGTCGAGTCCATCAAGGACGCAGGCTGGCACTCTGAGGTCGTCTTCTTCCGTCCAGAGTGGTCTGAGCGCATCTTCGAGTACGTCACCGAAAACTTCGACGCTTATATCTCCCGCGTAAACCCGGGTAATATCCCAGGCGGCGAGAAAGGCTACTTTGATCTGCTGACCAAGCTCTCTGAAGCTGGACTGGTTGGCATGTCCACTCCGTATGAGATGATGGCCTACGGTGCCAAGGATGCATTGGTCAAGCTCAATGACACTGAGCTTGTGCCTTCCGATACTGCGGCATATTACGACGTTGAGGCGTTCCACGACACTTTCCCCACCTCGCTGTCTTATGGCGAGCGCGTGCTGAAGCAAAACCGCGGTTCGACGGGCGAAGGCATCTGGCGTGTCCAGCTCGAGGACAAGTCCCTCGAGGTAGAACCTGGCACCGCACTGCCGCTAGAGACCAAGCTTAAGTGCACCGAGGCAGTGGATAACCACACCGAGGTTCGCGAGCTCGGTGAGTTCATGGATTTCTGTGACCAGTACATTGTCGGTGACAACGGCATGTTCGTTGATATGCGCTTCATGCCGCGCATCGTCGAGGGAGAAATCCGTATCCTCCTAGTCGGCCCTGACCCAGTCTTCGTGGTGCACAAGAAGCCGGCTGAAGGCGGCGACAACTTCTCCGCCACATTGTTCTCCGGCGCTAAGTACACCTATGACAAGCCCGAAGCTTGGCAGGAACTTGTAGACATGTTTGCCGAGGTTCGTCCGGTCATTGCAGAAAAGCTTGGCGGTGACAACATCCCGCTGATCTGGACTGCTGATTTCATGCTTGCCGACGGCGAGAATGGCGAGGACACCTACGTCCTCGGCGAGATCAACTGCTCCTGTGTGGGCTTTACTTCCGAGCTTGACATGGGCATTCAGCAGAAGGTTGCCGCTGAAGCCATCAAGCGCGTTGAGGCAAAACACGCTTAAGGTCTCCTCTTACTTTTGCAAACCCTGTTTCCCCGAAGGTGGTGGAAGCAGGGTTTTTATATGCCCCTTATAAAGGGAGTATTTCCCATTGGGCTGCCGAATCGTGCAGCGTGTTGTAGTTTCTTTTGTGCGTACTTAATAAATTGAAAGGAACGTCTCTCATATGACCAACCCAGACAAGTTCGGAGAAAACAACTCCGACCAGAATCCACAGCACGCTGCTGAGGACGCAATGAGCTCCTCTTCCTTCGGTAATTCCGACTTCGGCAACTCCGATTTTGGAAACTCTGATTTTGGCAAGTCTGACTTTGGCCAGTCCGATTTCGGTGCTTCTTCCTTCGGCGCTTCTGATTCCTCCGAGGCATCGAGCTTCGGCGGCGCGCACAGCACCGGCAGCGAAGAAACCGTGAACTTCGGTGAGACTTCCTCTGATTTCGGCCAGTCCGACTTCAACCGGGCCTCCTACAACAGCTCCGACTATGCCCAGGGCTTTGGCTCTGAGAACGCTCAGGCTGCCAGCGCTTCCGCCGAGCCCGCAAGCTCTGCATTGGGCTCCCACAGCGCTGATAGCGCAGGTAGCGCAAACGGCGTGAACAACACAGGCAACAGCAACGCGGGCAATGGTTTTGGCCAGTCCAGCTTTGGTCAGCCAGTTCCGCCGGCCGGCAACTTCAACCAGGGCGGCTTCAACCAGCAGTTCCAGCCGCAGGGCCAGCCACAGAACCAGCCAGGCCAGCAGAACCAGCAGGGCTTTGGCGGCTTCCAGCCACAGGGTCAGCCGGGCCAGCAGAACCAGCAGGGCTTCGGTGGCTTCCAGCCACAGGGCCAGCCAGGCCAGCCGAGCTACAACCCACAGATGCAGGGCTTCAACCAGTACCCGCAGGCGCCGAAGGATAACTTCTTTAAGTCCCTGTTTGACTTCAAGTTCTCCAGCTTCATCACCGTGAAGTTTGCATCCATCATCTACGTGATCGCAGTTGTGGTCGGTGTTCTGTCCTGGATCGGTGGCCTCCTCGTGGCCGTCACGGGCGGCTCCTTAACCGGCATCATGGGCGATCTTGCAGGCTCGTCCTATGCTGGCGGTGGCATGGCTGCAATGATGATCCTGGGCCACCTCATCTTCGGCACCCTGGGTCTGCTGATTTACCTCATTCAGGTTCGCCTCGTGCTTGAGTTCTTCGTCTCCAACATCCAGACCACGGAGAACGCTAAGAAACTCGTCGAACTGGCAGAAGCGGATAAGTAAGCCCTTCATCTGCCAGCTAAAAAGCCTCGGTCTCATGTGCTCTTTTCAAGAGCCGAGACCGAGGCTTTTTAAGTTTTAGCTATTCGATTTAGTCGAGGAGGCGGGCTACGCAGTCTGGGTCGGCGTCGGAAAGCATCTGGCGGAGGCGGTCGTACTCGTCTTGCTCACCGATTGCCTGTGCAGCGTGCGCGAGAGCCGCGATGGCGCGCAGAACGCCCTGGTTCGGCTCGTGGGCATAAGGAACTGGGCCCCAGCCCTTCCAGCCGTTGCCACGCAGGCGGTCGAGGCTGCGGTGGTAGCCCGTGCGTGCGTAGGCATAAGCGGTGATGTAGGCAATCGGCAGGGCCTCGTCCTCACGCAGGCGGGTTAGCTCCTGCTCCGCCAGCAGCGCCCACAGCAGTGGGGAATTAGGGTGTGCGACGATTCCGGCCTGCAGGTCGGAAACGGAATCCGCGCCTGGATCGGCAGGCAACTCAATAGGGGCAGGGGCTAGCATGTCTTTCATTTCCATGCCCGCAACCCTACCGCCAATCCGCTTGGTGGTGCAGATGGCTAGGGAAACTAAGCCGCGTTCCAGAAGTCCGAGACATGAAGATCAAAGGAATATAGCGCGCGCCGGACTACCGGCAGGGAAAGCCCGATGACGGAGGAGGGATCGCCCTCGATGCGGTCAATGAACCAGCCGCCGAGAGCCTCTAAGGTGAAGGCGCCGGCGCATTCCAAGGGCTCGCCCGTTGCCGCATAGGCGGCGATGTCATGCTCGGTGGCAGATGCAAAGAAGACCTTGGTACGGGAGGTCTCCACGTGGCGCTTTTCGCCATGGATGATGCAGTGACCGGTTAACAGCTCGGCGCAGTGGCCGGCTTGGGCGCGCCAGCGCTCCACGGTGGCCTGCTCGGTGTGCGGCTTGCCTTGCAGCTGGCCATCCAAAAGCAGCATTGAGTCGCCGCCGATGACAACGTCTGCGGGGTAATCGGGCGCTACCTTTTCGGCCTTTGCGGTGGCAAGGGCCGCGACGACGTCGGCAGGCGGGGTGCTGCTTAGCGACGCCTCGATGGCTCTTTCGTCGACGTGTGCTGGGGCTAAAACAGGTTCAACCCCGGCCCCGCGCAAGATGGAGGCGCGGGATGGGGATTGAGAAGCGAGGACAATTCGCATGAATTCGGCTTCAACCTTGGCGCTTAGTAGTAGCGCACGTTACGGAACGCGGACGGGTTATAGGTCTGTCCCGGTTGGCCCCAGAGATCGCGGGTAGCGCGGGTATCTGCGGCCTTGGCGCGGGCATCGGCATCCAGCTGGGTCAAAACTGCGGAAAGCGCTGCGACTTCTTCGTCAGAGGGGTTACCCTTGAGGACCTTAATCAGGGGAGCAGTCATGGTGTTTTCCTTATTACAAGACGATGTTGCCGTGCTTCTTCGGCAAAGTAGGGACAATTTTACGTTCCAGGAGACGCAGTGCTTCGATGATGGAAGCGCGGGTCGCGGCGGGAGTGATAACCGCATCCACCAGGCCGCGCTCGGCTGCCTGATACGGGCTTAGGTACTCGGCTGCTTCTTCCTCAGAAATCTCGAGCTCCTGGGCCAATGCGGCGGCGTCGGCAACTGCGATTTCGGCGGTCGGCCAGGCGTAGGACAAGTCTGCGCCCAGGTCCTTGGAGCCGAAAGCGATGTAGCCGGTACCGTGCGCGCGGCCCACGATGATGCTGAGCTTGCCGACGCTCGCTGCGGAGTAGGCATGCACGAACTTCGCCAGCGCTGCGGTTTCAAGCTGCAGGGCAGGAGCATCCACGAATTCGAGGATTGGCGTATTGAAGGCGTCGCAGAGGCGGACAAAACGTGCGGCCTTGGCGGAAGCCGCGGCGTCGAAAGTTGCACGGTTGGCGATGATGCCGACGGTGCGGCCCTCGACGCGGCCGAAGCCGGTAAAGACGCCTTCAACTTTAGCTTCGAGCTCGAAGACATCGTCGCAGACTGCTTCGAGGACTGCGTGCAGGTCAACTTCGCCGGAATCGTCGACGATGCTGTTGAGGGCTTCGTCATCCGCAGACATATTTTCTTCGACGGAGCCCACCATGAGCGGGGCATCCGTGCGCGGGGCCTCAGCGCGGTTATTCGCCGGCAGGTAGCTCAAAACCTGTTGGATCAAGGCGATCTCATTGGCTTCGGAGCTGGCGTTGAGATGGCCGTCGGGGGCAATGGTTACGTCGGCAAGCGCGGCGACCAGCGAAGCATCCTTGGAATCGGCGTAGACCGCGGTGACCTGCGGGATAAGGCCAGATGCCGTGGTGGCGCGGGCCAGGATGCGAGCCTGCATTGCGGAGGAAACGATGCCTTCCTGGGCACGGGGCTTGTCTCCGGCGACCATGGCTACGATAGGAACGCCGGTCTTAATGGCAAGGTCATAAAGCTTGGTGATCTTCTCGCCGTAAACCTCGCCCATGGTGCCGTCAAAGATGGTTGCGTCCTGTGCATAAGCACATACCTTGCGGCCGCCTACCGTGCCATAGCCGGTGATAACGCCGTCGGTATAAGGGCGGTCATACTCGCGGCCGAAGTCGGTGGAGCGGTGACGCGCCAGTGCGTCGGTTTCGACGAAGGAGCCGGCATCGAATAACGCGGTAATCGCGCTACGTGCGGCAGGGACCTCGCCCTGTGGCGCTCGGGACTCGGTGAGTTTATTGCTCAGGTCCTCAATCTTGCCAGCGGTGGTCTTCATGTCAGTCATAGATATGCAGTCTACAAGCTTGGGCGCCATACGCTCACCTCGCGGTGAACGCATGGCGCGAAATCATATGGCGCCCAGTGCTAGGACGAACTCGAGCTTAGGCTAGAAAGCCCCCACGAAGATTGCGAAGATCCGTTTTCTTCAGGTTCGCCTGGGGAACCGGAAGCATCATCGACTTCCGGAAGCTTCACGTATTCCGGAATCGCCGCTGGTTCTTTAAGCGGCTGCTTGGCAGGGGCCATGTCCATTCCAATGTCTTTGGCAAAGATTACTCGGGTGCCGGTATAGACAGACTCAGCATTGGCGGAAAACTCAAACACGCGTGCGCCACGCAGTGAGTGCTGCGCTAATGTGCCGTCGCGGAGACCGTAGGCCCCGAAACCGGTGCCCGGGCCGTAGCCCAATTCGATGCCGTAATAGTTGCCCATGTAGGTGTTGATGTGGTCGTGGCCGCAGTAGATTCCGCGAATGTCGCCACGGGCTTGGGCCGCGGCATAAATGCCAGAATTGAACGCGCCTACATAGCAGTCTTCGTTCTTTTCTCCTTTGATTCCATGCTTCTCTACCGCTTTCGCGTGGTCAAGCAGACCGTTCTTGAGCGGGCCGCCGAACCACATGTCGCGGTGCTCATAGGTAGGAATATGGAAGAACATAAGCCCTTCGACCTGAGAACCTGTCGCCGCGGCCAGCGCATCCGACTGCTGTGCGTACCACGCAATCTGCTCTGGGTGAATGTAATCATAGGCCGGCAAATCTGCTGCATCTTGCCCACCGATGGTCTCCGGGTGATAGCGGCCAGAATCGAGAAGCCAAAAGCTGAAGCGAGCAGTCGCGGCGTCGTAAAGCGCAAGATGCGTATTCGAAGCACCATAGCCGCCGGACGAGGCAGGCGCATTTCGGTTGTGGCGGTAGGAACGCACGAACTGCGTCATGTGCTGGTGGCGCACACCAGTGCCGCCCTCCTCTGCGGAATCTTCGTCGTGGTTGCCAAAGGTAACGGCCCAGGGGATACCACGGCTTTCCATTGGCAGCACCACGTTATTGATGGCTTGGTAGACCTGCTTTGGGGTGGTTGGGCCGGCGGAAATGACATCGCCGTTGATAAGCACAAACCCTGGCTTTTCTGCGTCGAGAACGTGCTCCATGAACTCGATTGTGCGCTTATCAGCTAGGTGATCATCTTGAGTGTCATTGAACTGAATGACTTTAAAGGAACCGTCGGAATTGAATTCCAGCCGAGACGGCGTTTGATCGTCTTGCGAGGGGCTATCCAAGGGAAACGAAGCATCTTGCGCGGCTGCTGTGCTCTGGTTTGAAGTTACGGCGCCAAGCCCGAGAAGAGAGGCACCTGAGAGGAAATTGCGGCGTTTAATCTTGGACATAGCGCTTTCCTAGTCTCCTTATTAAATAAGAAATTTTTGAAATACAGTTGGAGACTAGGGCGCTTTGGTATCCGGGCAATGGCCGCCAGATGAAGAATAGGAGAATAGAGAGAAACTATCTAGAGCGGGACGTTGCCGTGCTTGCGCGCCGGACGGGGGACGTTCTTGTCAGCGTAAAGGCGCAGGTTCCGAGTGATAGCACTGCGGGTTTCAGAAGGGAGGAGCACTGCGTCTATTAGTCCGCGTTCTGCCGC
Organism: Corynebacterium sp. HMSC076D02; assembly: GCF_001813815.1. Taxonomy (NCBI): domain Bacteria; kingdom Bacillati; phylum Actinomycetota; class Actinomycetes; order Mycobacteriales; family Corynebacteriaceae; genus Corynebacterium; species Corynebacterium sp. HMSC076D02. The sequence continues at coordinate 166,107 of NZ_KV814043.1, read as the reverse complement.
CTTGTAGGGGTTTAGCATGTGGTCTTCGTACTCGCGTTCAAAGGACTTGGCGAGCTCTTCGACGTCGAGGCCTTCTTCACGGGCCTTCTTGAGCTCCTTGCGGTAGATGAAGCCGATGGCGCCGGCGGCGCCCATGACCGCGATTTGGGCGGTCGGCCATGCGAGGTTGACGTCTGCGCCAAGCCCCTTGGAGCCCATCACGCAATAAGCACCGCCGTAGGCCTTGCGCAGGGTGACAGTGATCTTCGGTACGGTGGCTTCGCCGTAGGCGTAGAGAAGCTTGGCGCCGCGGCGGAGGATGCCGTCGTGTTCTTGGGAGGCACCGGGCAGAAAACCCGGGACATCGACGAGCATGACGATGGGGATGTTGAAGGCGTCGCAGGCGCGGACGAAGCGCGCCGCCTTCTCGGAGGAGTCGATATCAAGGCAGCCAGCGAAGACCTGCGGCTGGTTGGCCACGAAACCGACGGTTTGGCCTTCGACGCGGCCGAAGGCTACGACGACGTTTTCGGCGCGTTCTGCCTGGATTTCGAGGAATTCGCCGTCGTCGGTGATGGCTTCGATGACGTGCTTGACGTCGTAGGGCTGGGTAGGGGAATCAGGGATGATCTCGTCGAGAATGAGGTCATCGGCGGTTTCATCGCCGAGTTCTTCATAGGGCTCAAAAGGTGCGCGCTGGCGGTTATTGGAGGGGAGATAGGTCAAAAGGTCGTGGACCCAGTCGAGGGCTTCTTCATCGGTGGCGGCGGTGAAATGGGAGTTACCGGCGGATTGCATGTGAGTGGAGGCGCCGCCGAGTTCCTCCTGGGTGATTTCTTCACCGGTGACGGTCTTGATGACGTCGGGGCCGGTGACGAACATCTTGGACTTTTCCTCGACCATAACGACGAAGTCAGTCAAGGCAGGGGAGTAGGCGTTGCCACCGGCACAAGCGCCCATGATGACGGAGATCTGTGGGACCACGCCGGAGGCCTTGACGTTTTGGTAGAAGGTGCGCGCGATCCAGTCGAGGGAGACTGCGCCATCTTGGATGCGGGCACCGGCACCTTCATAAAGGCCGATGAGCGGGCGGCCGGTGGTTACGGCAAGCTCCATGATTTTTACCATCTTTTCGCCGTAGACCTCGCCGAGCGCGCCACCGAAGACGGTGCCATCTTGGGAGAAGATGCAGACCTCGCGGCCATCGATGGTTCCCCAGCCGGTAACGATTCCGTCGGTCAATGGCTTTTTCGCGCCCATGCCGAAATCGGAGGTGCGGTGCACGGCGAGCATATCGGTTTCGACGAATGAGCCTTCATCGAGCAGATAGTCAAGGCGCTCGCGTGCCGTCAAACGGCCAGCGGCGTGGACTTTCTCGTAGGCCTTTTTGCCGAGCGGAGCGGCGGCTTGCTCGCGGCGTCGCTTAAGTTCGGCGATTTTTCCGGCAGTGGTGGCAGCTTGCTCATCCTCGAGGGAGGTCAAATGTGAGGAAATAGTCATGTTTTCAGAGTTTAAAGAATGCCCTCGTGGTTTTACACCTCGAAACACAGGTGATTTCCCTCACAAAACTAGTTTGTGCTGCTAAGTGATGTGGGGCAAAGAAAAGTGCCTAGCTTCCCTTCGCAGAAAAGCTAGGCACTTTACGGTTTGAGGCTGGGGGGTTAGGCTGCGAGGCCGAAATCCATGAGGAAGAGCTCCACCTCGTAGACCTCTTCGGTGCGCGGTGCGCGGCCGGCAATGGAGTTGAATACGGAAATGATGTCATCCGTCGTGGCCGGTGTGGTGCCACGGTTGACGAGCTCCTCGGTAACGAGGGCTTCCATAGGGGTTGCGTCCAAGGCGTCAAGGCCCGTGCCGGTGGCGCTCTTGAATGTGGTTGCGAACGAGTTAATCAGTCCGTTGATGGTATTCATTGATGCTCACCTTCTTTCGATCTGGACAATGAATCTTCGGCCGCTAGGGGTAGGGAAAATAAATGTAGGTAAAAACAAAGAAACTAGCGGACGAGCTGATAAGTACTCGATGGTACGCTCGGTCCGCTAGTTTAGCAACCTTTAGTTCCGTGTTAGTTAACTTTTCGTTAACTTAACGCTTGAGGAACTTTGTTTTAAGTCCTGTCTTAATGCTTGCTGGAAAGACCCGGGAAGAGCTCAATTCCGAAGTAATTGTGAATCGAATCCTTAGCAATCCAAGAGATGGCAATCAGGATGATTACGCCCAAGACTGCGTAGACGGTCCAGCCCAAAACCTTCATCTGGGCGGAGGCCTCGGTGTCGCCGACGATGACGCCGTCGCTGTTGCGGATTGGGTCACCGGTCATGCAACGCATGCCCAAGGCGAAAAGGAGCGGGATGCCAGCGCCGAAGGCTAGTGCCAAGCCGGCGACGCGGGTGATGGCGACGAGAATTTCCATTGCGGTCATGGCGATTCCTACTTTCCTTGGGAGACTTCGTGGGCGGAGCTGGAAGCGTCGTCGACGACGCCGTGTGCGCCATTCGCGGCGCCCGGAGCGTTGCCGGTGGCAACGCCGGCGGCAACCTTGTCGTGAGCCTGCATGGAGGAGTCAACAGACTCAGCGTCAGCGTCCCAGTCATCGTTGACGTTGGATGCATCCACTGGGTTGCGGCGAGCGCGCAGCAGGATTACGGCGACCATGGCGAGCAAAATGATGGCGTCGACGATGGCGCCAGTCAGGGTGTTGGTTGCACCGCTAACCAGGCGTGCAATCCACCAGGTGGCGAAGCCGACTGCAGCAGCGCAAGGCAGGGTGATTAGCCATGCGGAAACCATGCGCATTGCAACGCCCCAGCGGACCTGTGCGCCCTTCTTGCCCAGGCCGGTACCGAGGATGGAACCGGTGGAAACGTGGGTGGTAGACAGTGCCATGCCGCCAGCGGCGGAGGTGAGGATGATGGCTGCGGAAGAAGCCTCGGCGGCCATACCCTGTGGGGACTCGATTTCCACCAAGCCCTTGCCCAGGGTGCGGATGACGCGCCAGCCGCCAGACATGGTGCCGGCTGCGATTGCCACTGCACAGGCAATGATGACCCAGGTTGGGATGCGCTGATCGGCATTTGCCTCACCAGCTGCGACGAGGGCCAAGAAGATTACGCCCATGGTCTTCTGTGCGTCGCCTGCGCCGTGTGCCAGGGAAACTAGGCATGCGGTGACGATCTGGCCGTGGCGGAAGTGCTCGTTCTTTACGCGCTCCGGGATGGTGTTAGTAACCCAGTAGACCAGCGCGGTGCCGCAGGCCGAAACCATGGCGGCGATGAAAGGGGATGCGATTGCTGGGATGATGATTTTGCCGGCGATGGAAGACCATGCAACGCCGCCGCTGCCGAGGGCTGCAAAGGCTGCACCGATGAGGCCGCCGAAAAGGGCGTGGGAAGAAGAGGATGGCATTCCGAGGAGCCATGTAAATAGGTTCCAGAAGATACCGCCAATGAGGCCGGTGAATACGACCATTAGGAGTGCTTCTCCATCGGTTGCGACAGAGAGATCGTAGGAATCAAGGTTGACGATGCCTTTTGCCACGGTTGCGGCAACATGAACGGAAAGAAAGGCACCGAGCAGGTTGAGCAATGCGGAAATGGTGACTGCGGTAAATGGCTTTAGAGCGCCGGTGGCAATGGAGGTGGCCATTGCGTTAGCGGTGTCGTGGAAGCCGTTGGTGAAGTCAAAGGCAAGGGCAGTGACGATCACGATGGCCAAGATGATTAGTGTCGCTGTCACGGGCGCGACCCCTTTCCAAGGTTCTTCGGTTCTTCTCGAGCGAGGGAGCGTGGCGTGACGGCCGAGGTTAAACTCGGCGACAGTGTCGCAACCGCGTTCCTAACTAACAACGGTATAGAGTAGGCCCCTCATGGGATTGGGTCTAATCTCTCAATGGTTGCCATGACCTTGGGTTTTGCGCTTTATGTTCGGTATTTAAATCATTAGATAGCCGGTCTTTGGTGAAGATTCCCGCTGTATACATATCGCGTTAACCTATTGTTAACCCAAGACGGGGGAGTGCACCCCCGGCCGATATGCATTTTCCGTTTAGATCCTATTTATTCAGTCCTATTTATTCACTGGCTTATTGGTCCTCGATGGGCAGCCAAGCGTAGCCAAATGGCCCTAATTCCACCGGGCCCAGATCGACGGCGTCCGCGGTGAAGTTGTGCAGACACAGAAGGCCGCCCCGCTGGAACGCAAAGATGCCTGCTTCGCCCGTTTCAACCGCCTCGAAGGGGGCGCTTGCTAGCTCGGGGAAGGCCTTTCGCTGGGCAATGAGTTCGCGCACGGTATTGAGCAGCGATGTCGGATCCGTTTTTTGCTCTTCGACGTTGATCTTCGTGCCGCCCACGATTGGGCGGCGCGGGTGCGGGGCCGTGGTGAAGCCAGTGCCGTCGCCAGGGGCCCATTGCATAGGGGTGCGCACTGCGTCGCGGTCTGGAAGTGAAGGAGAATCCGCCATGCCGATTTCATCGCCGTAGTAGAAGAAAGGCGAACCCGGCATGGAAAGCAAAAGCGAGAAGAAAAGCTCAATCTTGCGCCGGTCATTTCCCAGAAGCGGAGCCAAGCGGCGGGCAATACCCACGTGGGCGCGCATCTGCTCATCCGGAAGGTAATGGCGATACATCAGCTCGCGGCTGGCATCGTCGACCATTTCGAGCGTCAGCTCGTCATGGTTGCGCAGGAAGGTGCCCCACTGGCAGCCGGCAGGTAGCTCGGGGATTTCATCCATGATGGCGTAGAGGGGGGTGGCGTCGCCAAGCGCAAGTGCCTCATATATGCGCGGCATCAGGGGGAAGTTGAAGACCATGTGGACGCGATTGCCGGTGCCGAAGAACTCCATGGTTTCTTTCGGCGGCTGGTTGGCCTCGGCCACCATGACGGCCTCCGGATAGTTCTCATCCATGAAGGCACGTAGCTTCTCGACGAACGCGATGGTCTCCGGAAGGGATTCGCCTCCCTGGCCATCACGCTCATAGAGATAGGGGATGGCGTCCAAGCGGAAGCCGTCTAGGCCCTTGTCCATCCAGAAAGAAACGATGCGGAAGACTTCCTCGTGGACGGCAGGATTGTCATAGTTGAGATCCGGCTGGTGCGAGTAGAAGCGATGGAAGTAGTACTGCTCGCGCACCTCATCCCAGGCCCATGTGGAATCTTCGACGTCGGTGAAGATGATGCGGATTTCGGGATACCGGTTCGGATCGTCTCCCCACACGTAGTAATTGCCGTAAGGGCCCGCAGGATCGCGGCGGGACGCTTGAAACCATTCGTGCTCGGTCGAGGTGTGATTGAGAGCGAGGTCCGTCATTAAACGCATGCCGCGCTTGTGGGTCTCGGCTACGAGCTGCTCGAAGTCTTCCATTGTGCCGTAATCGGGGTGGATGGCGTAGTAATCGGCGATGTCGTAGCCGTCATCCTTCAAAGGGGAGGCATAGAAAGGCGAAAGCCAGAGACAATCGACGCCGAGCCACTGTAGATAGTCAAGCTTTTCGATGACGCCTTGGAGCGTGCCGACGCCTTGGCCGCCGCTGGGACCCGCGTCCTTAAAAGAGCCGACGAGGGCCTGGTAGAAGATGGCGTTTTCGTACCAATTCATGCGAGGTCCTTTCTTTTTGCGCGCCAGAGTAGATATTCAATGGTGCATAGGCCGCCGGCCAATAAACCGGGCCAGATGGCGGGAGAGACAGAGAAGAGATTGATTACTGCTTGGATTAAGGCAAGGAAGGCAAAGAAGCCAACAAAGCCTAGAGCAGTGTCCCACAATAAAGCCCGACGCATTAGCTGACTTTGAGGTTGAACGCGGTTCCGTCGGACAATTGGATGGCGGTAGCGCCTTCCTTTAATGCGCGAACGCTGGCGTTGTATTCCGTGGCGCCATCAGTGCGCGCCGGGGAAAATTCAGCGACTTCGGGATTGCTAACCTCGGCATCGAGACCTGCGGACTCGGTGATGACGAGGACCTCATCGATTTTTAGGTCGAAGGTCTGACCAGATAGCTCCTTTGGGCTCAAGATGAGTGGGGCAGGCATGCCCACGGACTCAGCTTGGCTTGCTGCGACTTGCTCCTCCTCCGAAGGCGCGCACGCAGCGCTGGCTAGAGCTAGACAAGCAGAAAATACGGCAATCCCTAGGTTTTTAAGCATTAGGCCTTTACACCTCCGGCGGTGAGACCGGCGACGATGCGATGCTGGAAGATGAGCACCATGATGATGAGCGGGATAGTGACAAGCGCGCCGGCGGCCATGGTAGCGGCATAAGGGTATTCGAACGCGGAAGGGCCGGAGAAGCGGGCGATGGCCACGGTGACCGGCTCAGTGGAATCATTCGAGAGCTGGCGCGCCAACATGAACTCATTCCACGTGGTGATGAAAGCAATGATGGCGGTGGTAAACAGTGCCGGTGCCGCGAGCGGGAGCAGAACCAGGCGGAAAGCCTGGCTGCGGGAAGCGCCGTCGACGCGGGCGGCTTCCTCTAGCTCCCAGGGCAGCTGCCGGAAGAAGCTTAGCAAGGTATAAACCGTCAGCGGCAGCGCGAAGGAAATATTCGGGATGATCATCGCGCGGTAGGTGCCGATCCAGTCGAGGTTGCCAAACATCTGGAAAAGCGGGGTAACCAAGGCGATGGCGGGGAACATGGAAGCCGCCAGAATTATGCCGGTAACGATGCCCTTGCCAGGGAAGTTATAGCGCGCCAAAGCATAAGCAGTAAATACGCCTACTGCTACGGCGATGGCGGTGGTGGCCAGTGAAATAACCAAGGAATTGCCGAGAGCGGCAAGGAAGTTATTGCCCTTATCAGTAGCCAGTGCATCCTGGAAATTCTCCAAGGTGACATGGGTAGGCCACGGCGTGGTGTCGAAAGTGTGGTCTTTATTGCGAAGCGCAGTAATGACCATCCAGTAGAAGGGCGCAAGCCCCCAGAACATGATGAAGATGATGCCTGCGTAGTGTCCGAACTTTTTCATTACTTGGCCGCCTTCCTATTCGCACCGCGCTTACTGCCAGAAACATCGGCCCCCAAGAAGCGAACCAGAATGAAGGCCACGACGAAGATGAGCAAGAAGATGAGTGTGGACAGCGCAGAAGCCGAGTTGAAGTTGCCTTGGCGCATATCCTCAACCACTAGCTGGGAGATAGTGGCAGTAGGGGCGTTGGAAGAAGCCGAAATCATGATGACAGGAAGGTCGTACATGCGCAGTGCGTCGAGCGTGCGGAACAAGATCGCAACCATCAGCGCCGGGCGCACCAGCGGCAGCGTGATCTTGAAAAAGGTTTGTACGCGGCTTGCGCCGTCGACGCGGGCTGCGTCGTAGACATCCCGCGGAATCATCTGCAGGCCTGCCAAGATAAGCAGGGCCATGAAAGGGGCAGTCTTCCACACGTCAGCGATGATGACTGCCAGACGTGCGTAGAAAGGATCGGTGGTCCAAGCGAAGTCAGTGCCGAGCAGGGAGTTAACGATGCCATCTGGTGCGAACATGAACTGCCACAGCTTTGCTGTAACGGCAGTAGGAATAGCCCACGGCACCAGGACTGCGGCGCGCACTAGGCCGCGGCCCTTGTACTCGCCATTCATGATGATGGCCATGAACATACCGAGGATGGTCTCAAGCAGGACGGTGACCACGGTGAAAAACAGCGTGATCTTCAGCGCCGGCCAGAAATCCGTGGCAATCACGCCCGGAGGACATTGCGCTATCTGCCCAGTGCCGGAAACACACCGGTTATTGATCCAGTACAGGTAGTTCTCAAGGCCTGCAAAGCCGCCTTCTTCAAAGATTCCCGTCTTGGGGTTGAGGTGGCGGTTTCCCTGGAAAGAAAGCCAGATGGCACGCAAGATTGGGTAACCGATGACGACGGCGAGCACAAGGAGAGCTGGCGCGATTAGGCCCGCGGCATGCAAATTCTGCTTGCGCTTCATGGCGGTGGGCGTTGTTACTGCCACGCTGGGGACGCCTTTCTGCTGGAGATTAACAGGTTGGGTAAGAGTCTAACTGGTGTGCCTGACATCAAAGACAATGCGGGGCGTGCGCGAGCACACAAGCTCACCCACGCCCCGCATGGCACCTCCTTCTTGAGCCTTCCTACAAGAAGAAAGGAGCTGCAAGGAGCTTAAAAATTTAGCCCTGGGAAGCAGCCTCGATGGCGGCCTTCATGTCCTTGGTTGCATCGTCCACGGACTTGTCAGCGGTCAAAGCTGCATAAGCGTTATCCTGCACGGCCTTGGAAATAGCGGTGTAGAACGGGGAAACCGGACGCGGCGCTGCGTTCTCGAGGGATTCCTTGAGAGCTGGCAGGTACGGGAACTGCTCAATGAGGGCTGGGTCATCGTAGACGGAAGCCAGAACCGGCGGGAAGGAAGCCTCAGCGAAGGACTTCTGGTTTTCCTCGTTGATGATGAACTTCATGAAGTCCAGCGCGGTGGCCTTCTTCTCAGAGTTGATGTTGATGCCGTTGTTGTAGCCACCCAGGGTGGAAACACCGACGCCGTCCTTGCCCACCAGCGGCTGGACTTCGAACTTCACGCCCGCATCTTCAGCGTTGGTGTACATATAAGGCCAGTTGATTGCGAAAGCAGATTTGCCCTCGGTGAAGGCCAGATTGGTCTCCTCCTCGGTAGCGGCGGTGGAGTCCTTGGAGATGACGCCGTCCTTATAAGCGTCGACAAGCGCCTGCAGGCCGGCCTTGGACTCTGCGGAATCCACGGAAGGAGCGCCATCATCAGAAAGAACGGAGCCGCCCCAGCCCTCCATGAAGCCGGCGGTGTTAACGGTCAGACCCTCGTACTGCTTGAGCTGGGTGGTCAGGCAGGAGGTGTCCTTCTTGAGCGCCTCACACGCGGACTTCAGATCAGCGAACTTCTCCGGAGCCTTGTCTGCCAAGTCGGTGTTACGGAACAGCAGCTGGCCGTTGGTGTTCTGCGGCAGTGCGTAGAGGGTGTCGTTGTAGGTTGCAGACTCAACGGTGGAATCCAGCAAACCATCGGTATCAACCTCAAGGTCATCGGTCAGCGGCGCGAGCCACTGGTTGGCTGCGAACTCTGCGGTCCAGACGACGTCGAGTGCCATGACGTCGTAGTCAGAGTTGCCTGCCTGCAGGGACTGAACCAAGGTGTCGCGCTGTGCGTCAGCCTCACCGGCCAGTTCCTTCAAGGTGACCTTTTCTTCTGGGTGCTCCTTGTTCCACTTTTCAATGATCGGCTGGATCTTGTCAGTGTCATTCTTACCCATCGCGAAGGTGATAGGGCCGCGGCCGTCGGCACCGTCTACGGAGCCCTGTGCGGCGGAATCGGATGAGCCTTCGTCGGAGGAGCAGCCTGCCAGAGCCAGCGCGAGAGCAGCGGTGGTTACGACGGCGCCCTTCTGGACGGTACGAAGTTGAGAGCGAAGTACGGACTTCTTCATGGGCAATAAACCTTTCGGAAAACTTCTTGTGCCTTAAAAATAAGTTACAGTGTCCACACTTCGTGGAATTTTTGACCTAATTCACTAGGTAGAAATGAGCCTTCCTGCAAAAGGCCTGCAGAAAAGGAAAAGTTGGGGGTGGCTATTACCCCCAACAACTCTTTGCAGTTTGGATTAGCGCTCGATGCGTTCGCCCGTTTCGGGGTCGAAATGGTGCGCATTTTTCGCATCAAAGGAGAGAAGGACTTCCTCGCCGCGCTGTGGAGTGCGGCCCTTGTCAGCGCGGGCCACGAAGCGCTGCTCGCCCACATTGATATAGACGAAGGACTCGGCGCCGAGTTCCTCGACGATGTCGACGGTGCCGGGGATGCCGACCGGGCCGTCGATGATGTGCATGTCTTCTGGGCGAATGCCGATGCGGCCGCCGTTGTAGTCAAAGATATTCATCGCAGGCGATCCGATGAAGCCAGCGACGAATTCGTTGACCGGGGCGTCGTAAAGCTCACGCGGGGACGCCACCTGCTGCAGGACGCCATCTTTGAGCACAGCAACGCGATCACCCATGGTCATCGCTTCAACTTGGTCGTGCGTGACATAAACCGTGGTGGTGCCGAGGCGTTGCTGCAGGCTGGCTAGCTCCGAACGGGTCTGCACACGCAGTTTGGCGTCAAGGTTGGACAAAGGCTCATCCATCAAAAAGACCTTTGGATGACGCACGATGGCACGGCCCATGGCCACACGCTGGCGCTGACCACCGGAGAGATCCTTCGGTTTGCGGTCCAGGTACTCGATAAGGCCCAAGATATCGGCAGCTTCTTCTACCTTCTTCTTAATCTCATTCTTTGGCATCTTCGCCAGCTTTAGCGCGAAACCCATGTTCTCAGCCACGGTGAGGTGCGGATAAAGGGCGTAGTTCTGGAAGACCATTGCGATATCGCGATCGCCAGGTTCCAAACCGGTGACATCTTTATCGTCGATCAAGATGCGGCCACTCGAGGTCGGCTCCAAACCTGCAAGCGAACGAAGCGTCGTGGACTTTCCGCAGCCTGAGGGGCCGACCAACACCAAGAATTCGCCGTCTGCGATTTCCAGGTCAAGGTCTTTGACCGTGGGGGCTGCGGCGTTGGGGTAGGTGATGTTGACCTTTTCAAAAGTGACCTTTGCCATGCGCCTACACTAGCACCCCCGCTAAATCACATATGCTGGTTGGCGCCATGAAAAAGCTTATTCCTCTCTTTGTCCCCCTTTTTGTTCTCCCCTTAGCCAGCTGCTCCGGCGCTGCTTCTGAGGACGTTGCCGCACCAATGACCACCGTCGCCGCATCCCAGACTTCTTCCGAATCCGCTCAAACTTCTGCCGCGCCGAGTAGCGAGCCGACGAAAGAATCGGAAAAGCCTTCCAGCTCTGCGACACCCGCACCGCGCGATACCACTTTCAAAAAGATCTTCGGTGAGCAGGCTGATGCCAACGGCGCGCGCGGCTATTTGGAAGAAAACGGCCACTTCGATCGCGCCCTTATGAAGGACAGTCTTTCTGCCGCGGGGCTTAACATCTCTGATTCTGAGGTCACTGAATATGGCCAGTGGGTTTGTGAATGGGTGGATCCTGAAATTCGCTACACCGCCGTCATGGAAGGCGATGGCCGCTCGCTGACGGGGGATAAGCGTTTTATCTACGACAAGCTCATTGTTGACACCGTGGAATGGCTGCCGGGCAACCGCGGCATGACCATCTCCCCGGAACAGGTGGAAAAGGCGCTGCCGCAGGCAGTCTTGACTAGCTGCTTGGATGAAAGGTCCGCGCAGGAAATCCTGCATAAGCCAAACTGGTTCTAGCCTTTGTTCTGTGTGTAAACATGCATGCGGCATAGTCGAGTACTCTCTTAGGGCATGACAGCTGCACTTGATATTGAACGCATTCGTACCGCGTTGGCGGATGACTTTGCTCTAGTTGAATATGTGGAGCAGACCGGCTCAACCAACACCGATCTTATGAAGGCTGAGAACGTTGCCGATGGCACGGTGTTGCTGACCAACGAGCAGGTTTCCGGTAAGGGCCGGTTAGGTCGGACCTGGGTAAGCCCTGCTGGTTCGCAGCTTATTCTTTCTGTTCTTATCCTTCCGGATTCCCTCGAGCACCTAGGCACCCTGCCACTGGCATCGGGCCTGGCCGTCACCGACACCGTCGAGGGCTCCGTTCTGAAGTGGCCGAACGACGTTCACATCAACGGCAATAAGCTCTGCGGCATCCTTGCCGAGGCTGGCCCCGTTGGTGCCGCCTTCAAGTCCGCGCCCAAGACCGAAGTCAGCAAGGCTGAGGTAAACAAGGCTGAGGTCGCCCCGAAAACGCAGGCCGCGCCGGCGCCTTCCGCGCGCGTGGTTGTGGGCATGGGCCTAAACGTCACGCTTACTCGTGAGCAGCTGCCTATCGAAAAAGCCACTTCGCTCATGCTGGAAGGTCGCGATACGGATCGCACGGAATTGGCGATTGCCCTGCTCAAGAACCTGCGTCGTCGCATCACCCAGTGGGAGAACCAAGACCCACAGCTCATGGCGGATTACCGTGCGGTGTGCTCATCGATCGGCCAGGAAGTTCGCCTCGAAGCGCCGACTGGCGACGTCGTGGGTGTCGTCGAGGGCATTGGCGACGACGGCCGCATCAACGTCGGCGGCGAATATTACTCGGCAGGCGATGTCACCCACCTGCGTCCCGTGCAGTAGCGACTCGTTGCTGCGCTGAGTGGAGTGGCGGGGCGCTTTAAAGCACAATTTGCCAAATAGGGCCCGCCGCAGAGCGTGGTAGGCATTCCTATTTGGCAAATTGCGTCTATTTAGGGGCATTGTCCGCTCATCGGACCGCCGCCCATTCCCTGGGAGACCTCACCGGCAGTCGCCTCAGCGACAGTGCCGCCGACGGTGACGGTGTAGGAATCGCCGTTGGTGATTTCAGCCGCGGAATAGGCCACGTTGCTGAAGTCCTTCGCCGTCTCCGGCGGGTATCATGCACCCCTATGGGACTGATGAAGATGGGGCGCGGCGAAGTAGTCCGCGTGGATATGACAGCGCCGTTTCGCGCGCTGATCTTTCCTTTCCTTGAGCTCATCCTCATTACCGGCGTGGCATGGATGGGCATCGGCTGGGCGGATGTCCACGGCCTAGATAGAAACCTGCGTAATGGCATCGTTTTAATCTGGGCGCTGCTATCGCTGTGGCGTTTCGGTATGCCGCTGTACCGCGCGCGCCGGCGCCGCTTCATCGTTACTAACCTGCGCGTTATCGCCCGCGAGGGCGGTCACATTGATTCCATCCCGCTGCAGGATATTCGCGGTGCTAGGCGGCGCCGCGGTGGGATATCGCTGGCCATCCACGGTTATGAGCGGCCAATGTATTTCTCTTCCATCCCCAGGGCCAAACGCGTAGAAGAAATTCTCAACGAGCAGGAGCTCTTCTAATTCTTAACCTCTGTGGTGTGCAGCTGTTGGTCAAGGTCAGCCGGGGGCGAGGTTGGCTTGCTCGAATTCCTGGGTAAGCGGCAGCCGCATTTCAAGATCGGTGCCGGGGCAGAGCTCGATGGTGGCTTCGTCGACGACGTAGTCCAGTACGTGCCCGCCGGAGCAACGCGCGGCGTCGATAAAGTGAACGTGGCAGCCTGGCACCGAGATTCCTTTTTCAAACACTGGGGTGCGGAAACCGCCGATGATGCCCTCGACGTTTTCAAAGTGCAGCTCCTTATCGCCGCCCACCGCCTGCGCCATGGGAGGGTAGGGCTTGGACTGTTTGACCACGGTGCGCGTGCGCACTGACTTGAAGCGCCCCGTTATCCGCACCGCGTACATGTAGTTGGCGGAAGGCTCGACTTCATCGACGAAGGCCGAAAGCTCTTCGCGGCGCATTCCGCGCGGTGCTTGCACTTTGATGCGGGGTACGAAATTGGTGGCCACCGCAAAGGGTGTTCCCTGGTCCAGGTCCGCGATGGTGGCAGTTCCGTCGCCGCGCAGCTGGTAACAGATGCCGTCGAGAATCAACATTTCGCCGTCGAGGGCATCGAAGGTACCGATGCCAAAGTTGCCCTTGCCGAGCAGCTCACCGATGGTCATTTCGCCGTCATAAATGCCGTCCAACAGAGCGGTCATGAGGGAGTTCTGGAAGATGGTATGCCTGACGATCATAAGGTTAAGGCTAGTATTGGATGGGTGAGTCATAAAGCAAAGCCCATCGTTACCGTTTATGGCGACGGCCAGCTCGCACGCATGATGCAGCCGGCTGCCGCCGAGCTCGACATCCACCTGCGCATTCTTGCCTCCTCGCAGGAGCAGTCCGCAGCGCAGGTCATTCCAGACGTGGTCTTGGGTGATTACCATGCCTACGAGACGCTGGTTTCTGCAGCCAAAGATGCCGATGCGCTGACCTTCGAGCACGAGCACGTGCCCACCGATCACGTGCAGGCGCTTATCGACGCCGGCTATAACGTACAGCCGCAGCCTTCCGCGCTCCTGTATGCCCAGGACAAACTCTTTATGCGCCAAAAGCTGGCAGAGCTGGGCGCACCGGTTCCGCGTTTTGCACAAATCGCCTCTGTTGAGGATGCGCGTAATTTTGCCGAGCTTGTAGAAGGCCGCGTTTGCTTGAAGGCCCGCCGCGGTGGCTACGACGGCCACGGCGTGTGGTTCCCCGCTGCAGAGGAGCTGGATTCCCTGGTCGCTGAGCTTCTGGAAGCCGGCACGCCTTTGATGGCAGAGGAGAAGGTTAACCTCACCCGCGAGCTTTCGGTTCTAGTCGCCCGCCGTCCTTCCGGCGAGGTGAAGGCTTGGCCGATTACCCAATCCGTGCAGCGTGATGGCATCTGCGCCGAGGCCTTCGCGCCCGCGCCGGGCCTGAGCCCAGAGCTGGCGCAGCGCGCCGCCGAGGTCGGCGAGCTCGTGGCCACGCAGCTAGGAGTGACTGGCGTGCTGGCAGTTGAACTTTTTGCTTACTCCGTCGCTGAAGTGGACAACTGGGGTAGCGCGGCCTCGGCTGCCGCAGCCTCCGCTGCTGGTTTCCCAAGCGATGGGGTAGTAGAAGATATTGCTGTAAATGAGCTCGCGATGCGTCCGCACAACACGGGTCACTGGACTCAGGACGGTTCCGTTACCTCTCAGTTCGAGCAGCACCTACGCGCAGTCTTGGATTTGCCGCTCGGTGAGACCACAGCGCTTGCTCCCGTCACCGCCATGGCTAACGTCCTTGGTGGCCCGGAAGATCCAGAAATGCCAATGCCGCAACGCGTACGTGCCGTGATGGAGCGTTACCCGCAGGCCAAGATTCACCTTTACGGCAAGGACTACCGCGCCGGCCGTAAGATTGGCCACGTCAACGTCGTGGGTGAGGACGTCGAACAAACCCGCCACATCGCGGCAGACGCTGCGCACTTCCTCGTGCACGCGGCCTGGCTCTAAAGGCTCTGCCTGCATAATTTTCCACAGATTCCCGCAACCTTCTTGCTGCCCCCAGTAACAACTATCTAGGAGAAGATATGGAACCGCTCGTTGGCCTCATCATGGGTTCTGATTCAGATTGGCCTACCGTAAAACCTGCTGCCGAAGTCTTGGCGGAGTTCGGCGTGCCTTTCGAGGTGGGCGTCGTCAGTGCGCACCGCACCCCAGAAAAGATGCTCTCTTATGCCAAGGACGCGCATAAGCGTGGCCTGAAGGCCATCATCGCCTGCGCCGGCGGTGCTGCGCACCTGCCGGGCATGGTTGCTGCGGCGACTCCGCTTCCGGTCATCGGCATTCCGCGCGCGCTGAAGGACTTGGATGGCCTGGACTCTTTGCTGTCCATCGTGCAGATGCCCGGTGGCGTGCCGGTGGCGACCGTGTCTATCGGCGGCGCTAAGAACGCGGGCCTTCTTGCCGTTCGTATCCTCGGCGCAGGGGAACCCGAACTAACCGAGAAGATGGCGCAGTACCAAGAAAACATGGCCGCCGAGGTGGAGAAGAAGGACGCAAACCTGCGCGCCCAGCTGCTGGGGGAGTAGGCGATTTCCTGGAGCTACCGCCCTTAGGAGAACTGCCGGGCGGTGGAAACGCGGGGGATATAAGAGGTGGGAATCTTTACCCCGGTCGGTGTTGAGTTATGCGTAATCGCCTTGGCCAGGTGCTGGACTGCTAGCCGGCCCAGCGCCGCCATGTCCTGGTCCACCACCGAGATCGGCACCGGTTGCAGGCGGAAGAGATTTAAGTCGTCGTAGCCCACCAACGCGATGTCTTCACTGATGGCCTTGCCGGCGTTATAGCAGGCGGCCAGCGCACCAGCCGTCATCATGGAATCGCCCGCCACGATGGCGGTAACGCCCTTTTCAAAGAGCTCTAGTGCTCCCACGTAGCCGTCCTTGCGGCGGAAGCCGCCTTGTGCATAATGCGTGGAAAACTCGCTGCTTGCACCGCGGAAGACTTTAAGCCGCTGCCTGCCCGTAGAAGTTTGCTGCGGGCCTGGAATATAGCCGACCACGCGGTGACCCTTTTGACGCAGCTGCGTTAATGCCGCGAACATGCCCGGGCGCGGGTCTGAGGCAACGGCGGGGAAGAGCGGCAGCTCTCGGTCGATGAGCAGCAGTGGCCGGGATTTCGCGGCGTCTTTTAGCGCTGCTTCGGCGCCTTCAACTGGGACGGTGATGATGCCGTCTACCTGCCGCCATGTCAGTGCGTCGAGTGCTTTGGCTAAGCGCTCAGGTGACTCAGAGCAGGTGGTCATGATGGCGGCGATGCCAACGCGCTCGGCCTCGGCCTCAATCGCGGCAGCAATGAGTGCGAAATAAGGATCCGCCAGGTTCGGAATCACCACGCCGATAGCATCGGAGCGTGAACCGCGCAGCGCGCGTGCCTGCGCATTTGGGCGATAGCCCAGTTGCTCGGCCGCAGCCTTGACCTTTTGCGTGGTCGCTGGAGAAATCGCAGGGTGATTGGCCAGCGCGCGGGAGACGGTGGAGATAGAAACCCCCGTGGCTGCGGCGAGGTCCTTCAAGGTCGGTGTGGCCACGGAAGTCCTTTCTCAATTAGGCTTTTGCACTATGTTCGGCCCTAGCTTAGTCCCCATTTTGGTCCTGGGAGCCCGCGTGCAAGGCGGCGTGCCTGGCCCCATGCTTGAGAGCAGGCTCGAGCATGCTTTTCGTATTTGGAGGGGACAAGACATCATCGTCTCCGGTTATGGCGAGGCCGAAGTCATGGCCGAGTACTTGGTGGGCAGGGGAGTCCCGCGCGAGAAGATAATCGTCGAACCACGTGCCACGAGCACTAATGAGAACCTCGAAAATGCCTATGCGATGAGCAAGCCGCCTTACTTCGACGTAGTCACCAGTGATTTCCATGCACTGCGTACCAAGCTGTGGTCGTGGCACCTCGGAATCCCGATTCGCGTGCATCCTGCTTTCACGCCATGGGCGCTAAAACCAGAAAACTATTTGCGTGAGGTCCTTGCCACTCCGCACTCCGCGGCACGGATTATGTGGCGCCGTTTATTACCAGTCATCAGCGCTTTTGGACGTTAGCAAATTCATTATGCAAGTTTATGCAAACGTTTGACTAGCGTTTGAGCAGCGTCTTAACCTAAGCCACGTAGTGGGTTACACACGGAAAAGGAAGGCCTTAGGTTATGACCGGTCAGGCACCTACTTACCGGATAGCGCATGGCGCATACGAGGCAGAAATTGCCAGCTTCGGCGGCGGTATTAAATCGCTGACCTTCGCCGCCGAGCCGCTGGTCGAGACCTATCAGGATCTCCCGCCCATGTGCGCCGGCGTAGTTCTTGCCCCGTGGCCTAACCGCACTGCAGATGGTCGTTTTAACTGGCGGGGGAGCGTTTACTGTCTGCCCGTCAACGAGCCTGAGCGCAACAACGCCATCCATGGCTTTGTATGCGACAAGGCTTGGGAATTAAAGCGCTACTGCGTGAACCAAGTTCAGCTCACCACCCAGATCGAGGCCCCTTGGCCGTGGCCCATTCAGCTCACCGCCACTTACAGCCTCGATCAAACTGGGCTTCACGCCCGCTTTGAGGCCCGCGCGGAGCAGGATTGCCCCTTCGCGTTTGGCCTTCATACCTATCTTTCTGCCCGCGGCGCGGCTGCCGACGCCTCAATTCTTAGTCTCGGCGTCACCGAACACCACCTTCTTGATACCCGGAACTTGCCCACGGGCGTGGTGGAAAGCGTCGTCGTCAAGCAGCAGCGTATCGCTGACGTGGCTTGGGATGATTGCTTCCGCGGACAGGGGCCCCTCACGGCGGATTACGTTTCCGCAGGCAAAGGCGTTCGCCTTGCAATGGGGCCGGGCCTTGACTGGGTACAGATGTATACCCCGGACAACTACCCCGGCCGCGGCCGTGCACTCGCAGTGGAACCCATGAGCGCTCCACCGAACGCACTGCGCAGTGGCATCGACCTTGCCGAAATTAACGCACATCAACCGATTGCCTACGAGCTCCGCTTGAGCGCAATCTAGTAAAGAAAGCTCTCCACATGGAACCTTCAGTATTGAGACTCGACGCAACCTGGGTGGACTACCTGCTCGTTGCCTTGTACTTCCTCTTCGTCCTGGGAATCGGCTGGGCTGCCAAAGCCCGCGTTTCCTCCTCCATCGACTTCTTCCTCTCCGGCCGCGGACTGCCCGCATGGGTGACCGGCCTGGCATTCGTCTCGGCGAACTTGGGCGCGGTGGAGATCATCGGTATGTCCGCGAACGGCGTGGAGTATGGCTTCCAGACCATGCACTATTTCTGGATCGGCGCTATCCCGGCCATGGTGTTCCTGGGCATCGTGATGATGCCGTTCTACTACGGCTCCAAGGTGCGTTCCGTGCCAGAGTTCATGCGCAAGCGCTTCGGTAGCGCGGCGCACCTGGTCAATGCCATTTCTTTCGCCGTAGCCCAGCTGCTTATCGCAGGCGTGAACCTGTACCTGCTGGCCACCATCGTCGAGGCTCT
Source organism: Corynebacterium sp. HMSC076D02 (assembly GCF_001813815.1). Lineage (NCBI taxonomy): Bacteria > Bacillati > Actinomycetota > Actinomycetes > Mycobacteriales > Corynebacteriaceae > Corynebacterium > Corynebacterium sp. HMSC076D02. The sequence goes on along the minus strand of NZ_KV814043.1, from coordinate 147,770 downwards.
GCTGGGCTGGCCTATGTGGGTCGCGCTCGTTGTTGCCGGCATCATCGTCCTGTCCTACATCACCCTGGGCGGCTTGTCCGCTGCCATCTACAATGAGGTCCTGCAGTTCTTCGTCATCATCGCTGCGCTTGCACCGCTGACGATTATCGGCCTGAACCGCGTCGGCGGCTGGCAGGGGCTGAAGGATTCCGTGGCGAACGATTCCCACTTCCACACCTGGCCGGGCACTGACATATCTGGCTTCGAGAATCCGGTCTGGTCCGTCATCGGCATCGTCCTGGGCCTAGGCTTCGTCCTTTCCTTCGGTTACTGGACCACCAACTTTGTCGAGGTCCAGCGCGCCATGGCATCGGAGTCGATCTCTGCAGCGCGCAAGACGCCAATCATTGGTGCTTTCCCGAAGATGTTCGTGCCCTTCCTCGTGGTTATCCCGGGCATGATTGCCTCCGTCTCCGTCGCTGACTTGATGGAAGAGACCGCCAAGCCAAACGACGCCATCCTGCTGCTGATGCGCGACCTGCTCCCGAACGGCCTTTTGGGCGTCGCAATTGCGGGCCTGCTCGCTTCCTTCATGGCCGGAATGGCCGCCAACATCTCGGCCTTTAACACCGTTATCTCTTATGACATTTGGCAGACCTACGTGGTTAAGGAGCGCGAGGATGGCTACTACCTGAAGTTCGGCCGCATCGCGACCGTCGTCGCCACCGGCGTGGCCGTCTTTACCGCACTTTTGGCCCAGAACTTCGGCAACGTCATGGACTACCTGCAGACGCTGTTCGGCTTCTTCAACGCTCCGCTGTTCGCCACCTTCATCCTGGGCATGTTCTGGAAGCGCATGACCCCGCACGCAGGTTGGTCCGGCCTCGTTGCAGGTACCGCATCTGCAATTACCTTCTGGTACATCGCAACCTTTACTGACGCAACGGCTTCCATCTTCAACCTGCCAGGCCAGGGCACCGCATTCGTGGCCGCCGGCGTGGCATTTACGGTAGATATCATCGTCTCCGTCATCGTCACCATGTTTACTCAGCCGAAGCCGGACGAGGAGCTCGTGGGCTTTGTTTCTTCCGTTACGCCGAAGGACCACTTCGAGGATTACACCGAGAAGAACCTTCCGTGGTACAAGCAGACCGTTCCGCTCGGCGTCATCTGTTTGGTCATTGCAATCGGCCTGAACGTCATCTTTGCCTAAAGGAGCAACCATCATGACTCAAAAGACTTCTCCTCAGCATGCAGGCGCTTTCGATCTCCGCAACGTTATCGGTGCCCTGCTTGGCCTCTACGGCATCGTGCTTATCATCTGCTCCTTTGCCCTCGACCCAGGCGTAAACCCGGAAACCGGTATGGCGAAGGATTCTTCCGACAACCTCTGGGCGGGCATAGCCATGGCAGCCGTAGCAGCAGGTTTCATGCTGTGGGCTAAGCTGCGCCCCATCATCGTTGACCCTTCCAAGATCGACGAGTCGAAGCTGACGGAGGCCAAGTAATGGTAGAGATCACCAAGGCGACGCTTGCCGACGGCCGCGAAATCATCTACTTCGACGACACCCCACACACCGATCGCGTCCTAGAAGACAGCCGCGATCTGCCGCAGGTCACTCCGGCCTCAGAGATGCGCCGCGATCCGCTCACTGGTGACTGGGTGGCTTTTGCCGCTCACCGCATGAACCGCACGTTCATGCCGCCAGCCAACGAGAACCCGCTCGCCCCAACACTGCCTGGCCAGCTGCCTACGGAGATTCCCTCGCCTTCTTATGACGTCGTTGTCTTCGAAAACCGCTTCCCGTCCTTTGCCATGGGTATGGAGGATTACGAGGAAGACGTAGACGAGATGGGCCTAGTCCCGCGCCTGCCGGCGAAGGCCCGCTGCGAGGTGGTCTGCTTTACTTCTGACCCGGAGCTGAGCTTCAAGGATCTCACGGTCCGCCGCATCCGTACCGTGATCGAGGCGTGGGCACACCGCACCTCTGCGCTGTCTGCGCTGCCTGAGGTGGCCCAGGTTTTCCCTTTTGAAAACCGCGGCGCCGAAATCGGCGTGACGCTGCAGCACCCGCACGGCCAGATCTATTCCTACCCGTTCCTTTCGCCGCGCATGAAGGCTATCGTGGCCAGCTCCCAGGCTTACGAGGGCGACCTCTTCCAGGATATCTTGGACAAGGAACGCGAGGCGGGAACGCGCATCATTGCCGAGACCGAGCACTTCACCGCGTTCGTCCCAGCTGCCGCGAAGTGGCCGCTGGAGGCCATGGTCATGCCAAACGAGTACGCGGCTGATTTCACCGAGCTTTCCAGCGCGCAGCGCGACGACCTCGCCGCCCTGCTCAAGAAGCTGTATACCGCTGTGGACCGTTTCTTCGACGGCGTGGAAAAGACCCCGTACATCGCTGGTTGGAACCTCGCGCCGGCCGACCCTACGCTGCGCGGGGACGTGCGCATGCACCTGCAGCTGTTTTCGCTGATGCGCTCGCCGAACCGCATGAAGTACCTCGCCGGCTCGGAGTCCGCGCAGGCAGTGTGGATCAATGACACGACCCCGGAGCGCATCGCCGCCCGTTTCAAGGAGGTCTGGGATGCTTAACTGGATTTCCACTCGCTCCGACGCCGCGCTTGCCGACGCCGCGACCGCACTCTTCCGCTCCAACTTCGACGCTGCACCGGCTGGTGTGTGGGCCGCGCCGGGCCGCGTGAACCTCATCGGCGAGCACGTCGATTATGCCGGCGGCGCCTCGATTCCTTTCGCGCTGGAGCAGAACACGGCCGTGGCCGTGGCTCCGCGTTCGGATGGGCTCGTGCGCATCGCCTCGGAGTTTGGCGGCCAAGTCCGCCGCGTGGACGTTTTTCTGGATGAGGTTGGCCCGGGTTGGGCCAACGGTACCCCGGATGCCTGGGCTGGTTACGTCGTGGGCTCGCTGTGGGCTGGCTTGGAAGATGGCAGCATTTCCTCCTGCACCGGCTTGGACATCGCGATTGTCTCTGACGTTCCGGTTGGCTCTGGCCTTTCTAGTTCCGCTGCTCTTGAATGCTCGGTGACCGTGGCTGCTTACGAGCTGGCTTCCGGAAAGGCTCCAGACGATGCCGCGCGTGCGCGTTTGGTGGCCAGCTGCATGCGCGCGGAGAACGAAGTCGTGGGTGCCTCGACGGGTGGCTTGGACCAAAACGCCAGCTTGTTTGGGCAAAAGGGCAAGGCGCTCGTCTTGGACTTCTCCACGGATGAGGTCCGCCGCGTGCCGTTTAACATCGCGGACCGCGACATGGTGCTGCTCATCGCAGATACCAATGCGCCGCACACGCTCAACGACGGCCAGTATGCCTCCCGCCGTGGCGTCATCGACGCGGTTCAGTCTGCATTGGCGGGCTCTGGGGCCCGCGGCGGAACTATCCGCGATATTCCCGATGCCGTTGCGGCCGCCACCCGGTGGGCAAGGGAAGCGGGGGAGGATGAGGGCGTCGTTAAGCGCCGCGTCGCCCACGTCGTGGAGGAGACCGCCCGCACCTTGGAAGCTGCCTCCGACTTGGAGGCCGGCAACCTTGACCGTTTCCGGGAGCTCATGCGCGATAGCCACATCTCGCTGCGCGACCAGTACGAGGTCACCACGCCGGAGCTGGACTGCGCGTTCGCGGCGGCCGGTGAGGTGGGCGCGCGTATGACTGGGGGCGGCTTCGGCGGCGCGGTGATTGCGCTGGTCAAGCGTGCCGATGTGGAGTCTACGGCGGAGGCAATCGCTGCTGCCGCAGCTGAGCGCGGCTTCCCGGCGCCGACCTTCCTTGTGGCCAGCCCTGGCGACGGCGCGCGCCGAATCGCCGGCTAAGCCCCCTACTGGCGGCTGGAAAAACTTTCTGGTCGCCTGTAATAAACGCGACGGTAGTGCAACTAACTAGGTGAACACCAACTTCCTAGTTAAGGAGTCATCATGAAAAAGACCCTCGTTGCTGCTACCGCTGCTTGCGCTATTTTGGCTGGTGGTGGCGCTGCAGTTGCTACCGGCTTCAATCCGTTCAGCGAGGATGCGAAGACCACCGCTGGCACTCAGCTGACCAGTACTGTTGACGGTCAGCTCAAGCCGGGCCAGGAGCTGCTTATTGCGGCAAACTGTCCGGGCACTCGCGCGAACCTGACCACGTCATGGGGTGCGACGACGGTGATGTCGCCGGCAGCTGACCTCGGCCAACTGGTGGGCTACGTTACCGCGCCGGACAACATCGGCCCCGGTCCTGCCGACGGCTATCACACCTACACCGTGACCTGCGATTCCGGTGAGACCGATACCTTCACCTTCGCGTCCGGCGGAAACGGCGGCCACTAGCGCCCTGTGCGGCCTGGCCTCCGCCTGGCTTCGCCTCTGCCCTCCGCGGCCCCGCGCGGCCTGGCCTCCGCTCTGGCCCTCTCCGCATGAGGATTCCGCACGTCCCAGACTGGTCTCATTGGTTGGCTCCCATTGGTTGGGTTTCTTTAGGGGGTAATGAAACCCAACGGGCCGTATTCGTCGCCAACGCTACTCGTAAAGGGACCATTAGAGGGAAACCCGTAGAGGGGGACCAACACGAAAGCGTCGAAAACATCCCCGCAAACGCAGTCTTTCCAACCAGCGCTAGTAGACGAGCCAAGCGAAGCCGTACCAGCTCAAACCGAAGCTAACGAGCCAGAGCCAGCAGAGGCAGATGGCAAGTTTTACCTATTTTCTTGGTGGAAAGCTGGCCTGTCAGCGTTTCTCCTTTTAATCGGATTTACTGATTTAGCGCGGCCCCAGGAACCAGTTTCTTCTTTATTATCCCGTCGGCGTGGTACCTGTTAATGTCCGTCATCTATCGCGATAAACTGCACAAACGCCGTTGGCTGTGGGGGTGGGCGGTGGCGTTTGCCTGCCTGATCATCTTTTCGCGGCTAAGCCTAAAGCTTGGCCAGCGCCTTGGTGATGCCCTCCTGCAGCGTGGCCCGCGACTGCTTCATCGGATGCGCAATCGCACGCAGCCCCATGTACGCAATCTGGTCCGCCGCGCGGTTGAGCGGATCGCCCGCATGGCCAAGTACGCGGCGGATTTCCACCTCGCATTCGCCTTCGACGTCGTTCCAGGCCTGCTGGAAACGCGACCGCGCACCTGACGTTACGCCGCGCCACGTCCGCCGCGAGCGCACCGCCTTCGACTGCTTATTGCGCAACTGCTCCACTGCTTCGAGCGCCGCGACCGAGTCGCTTTCAATAATCGCCTTCTTTGCACCCACCTTGAGCAGGTACTTCAGCGCCAAGGTCAGCGATTCCAGCTCGAGCTCGTCAGTACCCGCCTTAGTCTCGCGGGTGCGCAGCCGGTAGTCGCCATTGCCCGCCACGAAGCACATGGAGCCCTTGAACACGGTGTCGGAGGAGGCGTCGGTAGCAATGCGCACCGTGGCGCCCTCCGGCCATGATGACGCCTGCGAGAAGTTTGGCCACCAATGTGCCTTCGGGGTCTCTACCTGCGTGGACTCTTTCTTCCGTGGTGCCTCGCCCAACTTCTTGGCCTTACGCGCGGTCAGGCCCGCTTCCTTGCGGCGCACAGAGCTCGCGCTTTTCGACGCCCTATTTTCCTCCGCAAAGCTGCCCGTCACCGTATAACCGCGCCGTTCCAGCGCCGACCGCAGCGCATTTTGCCGGCGCCCCGTGACAATCCAGACTCGGCCCTTCAGGTTCTTCGTGGCCTTCTCGAACTCGCGGATGGCAATCTCCACCACGTCGCCGCTCTTGGTCTGGCCCTTGCGTATGAACCGAGTCTGCCTGGTGTTTACTGCGATGACCCAGCCATCAACAGTACCGCCCGGCGCGGAGTCCCAGCGCTCGTCCCATAGTGCGATCGCCACATGGACCGGTGCGTTCACCATAGAGTCGGTGATCTTCCGAGTGCCATACGTACGGGACTGCGTGCCGGTGAGCGCGCTGAGTTCGAGCGGTTCCATCGTCTACTAGTAAACCATCTGCGTCCGACACCAAGCACAACGGACTTTTCAATCAGCCTCAAAGCGGCTCTTTAGTCCCAAAAGAACGGCGCTCCTCCTTGGTTGTTTGCGGCTGAAATGGCCTCATGATCATCATTCCGTTGGCTGCGGTGGGCGTCGACGCCGCGGGCATGGCCGCCTCCCTGGCCAAGACAGTGCTGATCCCGGTTAAGGAAAAGTCGCGCACTAGTCTGTAATAATTCCGAGCCTGCTGCAACATACTCTATGTGAAGTATGTTGCAGCAGGCTCGTGGAGTTTTATTTGTCCGTCTTAACCTTGCCCGGTGCGCGAAAGCGGGAGTTCTCTCGGCATTTTCGCGCGCATTATCCTGTCGTCTTGGCGTTCTTAAGGCGTCGCGTGCCGCAGGAGTACGCTGAGGAGCTGGCTGCCGACGTCTTCGAGCGCGCCTGGGCCAACTTCGACACCCTGACAGGGGAGAACCCGCTGCCATGGCTCTATGGCATCGCACGCAACGTGATGCGCGAGTTCTATCGTTCGCGCCGCGAGTTCGAAAACCTCGACGACTTTGACGGAGCCCTTCCCGACGAATCCGCCGCCGTTGACTTGTCTCTCGACATCAACCGCGCCCTGCTGCAGCTTCCTTATGCCGAGCGCGAGATCCTCACTCTCTTCGCCTGGGAGGAGCTCACGCAGGCCGAGATCGCCGAGGTCCTCGGCATCACCCCTAACAACGTCCGCGTGCGCCTGCACCGCGCCCGCACCCACCTTTCCGAGCTCACCGGAGGCCACGATGACTGATCCGCTTTCCCAATTGCACGCCGCAAATCCGGTGCCAGACGCTGCGCTTGACGACGCCGCCCTTACCCGCTCCGAGGCGGTCCTCAGCGGCATCGTCGATTCGGGGTCACGCACGCCGTGGACGGCCGTGGCCGCGGGCGTCGGTGTCTTAGCTTTGGTCGGCGGGGTCATCCCGTTTGTGAACCGCAGCGAGCCGGTCGCCGTGGCGGAGGTGCTCACGCACGCGGGCGCGGCTGCCGCCGCGCAGCCCGACGCCGCGGACAAGGGCGTGACCTCAAAGGAGTACCTCAAGCGCGTGGACACCGATGGCTCGTCTACTGTCACGACCGAGTATTCGGTGGGCGTCGACGGCACCGTGAACATCTCCTCCCAAGGCGAGCTGCCAGGGTTCGACCCGCAGCCGGCCATCCCCGCAGAAGACCTCATGGCGGCCACCGACCGCGCTGGGCTAGAAGCTCTTGCGGATCGTTTCCCCAACCGCGCCCTCGGCGCGCTGCAGCTGCTGCTGCAGCCGGGTTTGAGCAGCGAGCAGCAGAAGATTGTCTACGACATCCTGGCCGCCACCGACGGCAACGACCTGGCTTCGACCTCGCAGGGCTCCGACGACGGCGTGGGGGAGGACGGACTCATCAGCGTCATTCGCGACGCTGACCACATCAGCTTCTCCATCCTTCCAGCAACCGGTCAGCTGGTCCGCGTGGTCGGTCTGGTCGGCCCCAACGTGACCACCACCGTGGAGGCCACAGCCATCTTGGGCTGCGTGTCCGTCACCGGCCTGGAAGGCCCCGACAGCATTTCGCTGGCCTGCGGTGATAACAACTACCTGGTCAATGACCTCAAGTGGTCCAACTGGGGCGCCGATGAGGCCACGGCTGAGGGTACGGCCGTCGAAAACGACTGCGACCCCTTCTGTGCGGAGGGCAAGTTTAAGCAGACGCCGGTGCGGGTGGTCGTCGACAAGCGTGAAGCGTGTGGCTACAACGCCAAGGTGTACTCGCGCATCCGTGTCATCTACCCGGACCACGAAGAGGTCGAGGAGATTGGCTGCGCGTAGCGGCTAGGTCAGCTGGCGGAGCGCGAACTGCCCGTACATGTCACCGAGCTCCTCGGCGGTGTACGGGCCATCGGGGCTAAACCACGTGGCCACGCCGATGCCCATGTCGATGAGCGCCCAGCAGGCAATCTTGAGGTTCTCGGCTTGGAAGCTGCCCTCGTCGACGACGTTCATCCAACGCGCCACATAGTCGCGGCGCAGCTGCAGGACCACGGACTTGTGGGGGTCTTCGAGGTTGTTGAGCTCGTTGTTGACCACGCGGACGCGCTTGGCGTGGGTGGCGTGGAAGATGACGTGTGCGCGCATCGTGGCGAGGATTTTTTCCTCGGAACCCGTGACCCCGGCGAGCGCCGCGGCGTTGGCACGAAGGAGTTCCTCCATGGCGGAGACGGTGACCTCGGCGAGCAGCTCTTGCTTGGACTTGTAGTGGTTGTAGAGGCTCGATGCCCGCATGCCCACTGCCTTTGCGATGTCTTCCATGCCGGTGCCGTGGAAGCCGCGCTGGTCAAAGAGGTCAAGGGCGGCGGTGGCGATTTGGCCGCGGCGCTTCTGGTTAGCCATGGTGGTGTGCCTTTCGCTGGGTACGTTCTCTTGACAGGCGGTGAGGCGTGTATCACAATAGCAGACTAATAGTGATTCGTTTCGGAGGCCCGCAATGTCCAATAATCTCTTTGATTCTACAACTGACTTTCTCGGCGCGTTCGACGGCATCAGTGCCCAAGACGCCGAGGTCTGGGCACGTGCTCGCTCGTTTCGTGAAGATTGCCTTCCGGTTATCAATGAGCATTGGGAGAAAAGCGAATACCCCCTCGAACTTGTGCGCCGCTTAGGCGAGCTCGACCTCATGACGGACGGCCTTGACGTTCCTGGCCACGAGTCCATGACCTCACTCGGCGCGGGTTTGGCGCTCATGGAGGTCACGCGTGCCGACGCCTCGATGGGCACTGTCGTTGCCGTGCAGGCCGGCCTGGCCATGCGCTCCATCGCGATGCTTGGCTCGGAGGAACAGCGCTCCCGCTACCTGCCGGCGATGGCATCGTGTTCGCTGCTCGGCGCGTTTGGTCTGACGGAACCGTTGCACGGTTCTGACTCCATTGCACTGGAGACCACCGCGGTCCGCGACGGCGATTCCTGGGTTCTCAACGGCGAAAAGAAATGGATCGGCAACGGTGCTTCCGGTGGCGTGACCGTGATTTACGCCCGTATGGAAGACGGAAACGTGGGTGGCTTCATCGTTCCGCAGGACGCGCCGGGCTACTCGGCCACGGTGATTACCGGCAAGCTGTCACTGCGCGCTATCCACCAGGCGCACATCGTCTTGGAGGATTGCCGCATTCCTGCCTCCAACCGGTTGCCCGGCTGCCAAACGTTTAAGGACGTCTCCCGTGTGCTGACTGCAACGCGCATCGGCGTCTCGTGGATGGCGTTGGGCTCGGCCGTGGCTTGTTATGAAACCGCACGCAACTACGTCATGGAGCGCGTCCAGTTCGGCCGTGAGCTGGCAAAGCGCAGATCATCCAGCAGCGCTTGGCCAACATGGTGCTGGACCTCAACCAGATGATGCTGACCTGCCGTGAGGTTGCCGCCCGCGAGGAGGCCGGCACGCTCACCCCGCCCCAGGCTTCCGCGGCGAAGTTGCACAACACCCGCGCTGCGCGACGCATTGCTTCCGACGCCCGCGACATGCTCGGCGGCGTGGGCATCCTGCTAGAAAACGACATCGCGCGCCACTTTGCCGACATCGAGGCCATGCACACCTACGAGGGGACCGACACTGTTCAATCGCTGATCATGGGCAAGGTAATCACTGGCTTCTCGGCCTACAAGTAGCAGCCTGCCCGCGCCCCGCTTGGCGCGCGTTCCACCCCTCTCCGGGTTTGGTCCCATTGGTTGGGTTTCATTAGGGGGTAAAGAAACCCTTAGGAGGCATTGCGCGGGAGTCGGTTCTCGTAAAACTACCCAACCAATGGGACCGCTAGAGGAGGACCAAATCGCGGCAGCTGAAACCGCCCATTCGCCAGTAAGAGGCCAGCCGCTGAGGCACCAGCCGGCAGACAGCCTCGAAAGCGCCAACTCCCCCTAGGAAACATTTCCCCTAGCTGCGCAAATGCAGAGTTATCCACAGGTAAAAAATTGACTCTAGACACGGGCGCACGCGCTTGGCGAACATTGTTGTATGACTCAAACACAACGACTCATTCACTTACGTCCACTGTCCAACGATCACCACGTGTGGGAGCAAATAGCCAATGGCGAGCTTCTGCGAATAGCGCCCTGGGTCGCAACCCCGCGGGATTACTTCGAGCAATTACCCACTTACGAACGCCAGCGTCTCAAAGTGATTGCCGCGGGCAAAAGCGTGCACAAAGCCATCATGATAGGAAAGTCAGCAGCCAGGCTATGGGGCCTTTGGGTCCTCCCGCCTTTCGACGAAAAGATTGAAATGGCCAGGCAGTCCAAATCGCTGCCAGTAAAGACGAAGATTCCAGCCGATTACGATTACCGCAAGACGCACCTGCCAGACAACATGGTTTCCAAGCAGCTCGGCACCCGTTGCACAACTGTGGCACGAGCGTGCATCGACATCGCAAGGCACCATTCCTTCGAAGAGGGACTCGTTGCCATGGATTCGGCGCTCGCGAAGGAACTCACCACGAAGGACGAGCTGCGCCGCACGCTGATCGCCATGGGTCGCGTGCACGGTGCCCCGCAGGCGCGGAAGGCGATTGAGCACGCCATCGCGCATTCGGAATCGCCTTTCGAGTCCTACTTTCGAGGCATCGCCATCGCGGAGAAGCTGGGAGAGAAGGTGGTTGCGCAGTACTTCATTCCGCCGAACTTCCGCGCAGACACATGCATTGACGACGCCGTCGTGATCGAGATCGACGGTGCCGTCAAGTACGACGGCTCGTCGTTTGGCAAGAGTGCCGAGCAAACAATCGTGGAGGAGCGACGACGCGAGAAGCTGATTCAGAACCGTGGCTTCATCGTGCTGCGATACAGCCCACGGGAGCTGCTCACGGAGAGAGCCCGTGTAGTGCGGGAGGTGCGCCAGGCGCTGGAAGCTGCCCAACAGCGAGGATGGTCCCAGTCTACTGGTCCCTTTACGAGTAAGAAGGCCGGCTAAAACCCGCTAGGCGGTCCCTTTACCCCGTAAAGGGACCCAACCTATGGGACCAATCCGAAAGAATGGTTGGGACAGGTCCGCGGGCTAGTTGTGCAGCGGCTTACGCGTCGCCGCCATGTGCTTGGCGCGCTCGACGTTCGCGGGCAGTAACACCAGCGGCACGTCGAATTCCACCTCACGGTCGGCGAACTCGTTAAAGCTCAGCGAGCCCTCACCGGTGTACATCTGCGCCAACTTTGCTGCGATGACGTGGTCGTTTTCAGTGGCATTCTCCAGGGGCCACTCGCGGTCGAGGGCAGGGCCGGAGTAAAGGTCAATCGCGTCATCGGCAGGCGGGGCGTAGCCCTCGATGAGGGACTGCGCCTCAGCAATCGCGCGAGCGAGCACGTGATCCGGCGACATCAACACGACGTCGTCTGCCGCGAGGAAGCCCTGTTCCTTGGCCACGAAAGCGTTAGGGAAGGGCTTGGTCGAGGTGATGAAGTCGAAGGCTTTCTGGTGGTAGTCCGCCACGCCAGCTGTGCGGAGACGCTCCAGCGCGGAAATCGTGCCCGACCAGCCCGGGTAGAGACCCACGTTGAGCTCTGGGAAAGCCAGCTGGCTATCTGCGTGCGCCACGATTCGGTCGCAGGAAAGGGCTAACTCTAAGCCGCCGCCCAGGGCGACACCGCGTACCGCTGCGACCACGGGAACCGGCGCGAACTTCAGCTGGCGCAGCGTGTTTGAACCGTCCGCAATGAGCTCCTCAACGCGCTCCGCCGAGCCCGACTCGCCCGCTGCAGCAATCGACGCCAAGTCCGCGCCCGCGCAGAACACCGGCGCATCGTTGCCCACGACCAGCGCCTGCAGGCCGTGTTCGTCTACCGCAGAAACCGCAGCACGAATGACCTCAAGAGCGGTGGTCGGCAAGGAGTTCATTGGGGTATGGAAATCCACAATGCCGATTCGTCCCGCTTCGGTTTCTAAAGCATGCACCGCGCCGGCGGGCAATGACACTACGGTCTCCAGCGCCAGCGAACGCAGACTCTCGACGCCCTCGCGGGCAGGCAGTGGCTGCAGCTTGCCGTCAGCGCTAAGCGCCTGACCGTCAGCAAAGAATCCACCGGCCTTGGCTGCCGCGTCTACCAACGCCGGCACGTCGTCACCGTAGGCGGAGGCAACCCACTCGATGCCGATGGCGTCGGCAAGCGCGAAGATGCCCTTCTTCCAGCCGAAGCCGAGGGTGAGGCCGTCGTCGATAAGCCCGACGTGCGCGGCGATTTCCGGCGCTACCTCGCAGCAATAGCGCAGCGTATCGAGGAAAACCGCGCGGGCAAAGCGGCCGCCCGGCGAATCTGTGTCCATGACCTCGCGCGGATCCTTGAGCCCTATGACTGGGTCGTCCGGTTGGGTGCGTGCCACGTACTCATAGTCGGAGTTGATGACCTCGTCGCGCCCGCGGTAGAAGCCGCCTTCGCCAGTGCGCCCGGTCAAACCGCGCTCGACCAGACCCGCGATGAAAGCATCCTCGCCGAGCGGAACCTTCAACATCGGGTCGTCGGCAGGCAGCGCGGTTTCTAATGAGTTCCAGATAGGCCTCACCAGCTGCAAACCGATGTAGTCCAAAAGCCCGAAGATACCGGTGCGGGGGATGCCGAAGGCGCGGCCGAAGGAGGCGTCGGCAAGCTCGTAGCTCACGCCATTCTCGCGCGTACGGGCGACGCCGGCTGCCATCCAGTAGCAACCCACGCGGTTGGCAATAAAGCCTGGGGTATCGCGGCACTCGAGCGCAATCTTGCCTAGGGTTTGTTCGATGGTCGAGCGCAGCGTGGCCTCGGTCTCGCCGGAAGCGATGAACTCGACCAAGCGCATGACCTTGGGCGGATTGAAAAAGTGGGTGATGGCGAAGCGCTCCTGGCGTGCGACCGGAACGCCGTCCTTGAGGCGAGCGAGCGGGAGGGTGGAGGTATTCGAGCTGAGAATCGCTGAAGGCTTCAGATGCGGCTCGATGGCTTGGTACAAGGAGTGCTTGGCTCCCAGGTCCTCGAAGATAGCCTCGATGATCCAATCGCGGTCTTCTAACAACGCATAGTCGGCGGAAGCGCGCACGCGTTCGGCGTCTTGGGGGAGATAAAAGCCGCGGCGCTTCAACTGTATATCGACGCCTTTCTGCGCGGACTCGGCGTTTTGATCGAGCAGGACGACGTCGAGGCCTGCCGACGCACATAGCGCCGCGATGCCCGAGCCCATGGAACCCGCTCCGATGACGGCAACCTTTGTGATTGACATTTACTTTGCTCCTTCGTTCTCTATGATCAGCGCGATGCCTTGCCCGCCGCCGATACACATGGTGACCAGGCCATATCGCTTGTTCAGGCGGCGCAGCGCATAAGCCAAGCGGGTGACAAGTATGACGCCGGTGGCGCCAACCGGGTGGCCGTGGGCGACGGCACCGCCGTAGATGTTCGTTATAGCCGGGTCGAAACCAAGCTCGTCCTGCACCGCGATGGCCTGGGCAGCAAAGGCTTCGTTGGACTCGATGAGGTCGATATCGTCCAGCTTCAGACCGGCCTTTTTCAGGGCTTTTGGCACCGCGGCGATGGGGCCTAAGCCCATGCGGGTGGGGTCGACGCCTGCGATGGACCAGCTGACGATCTTCGCCAGAGGCTTTAGTGAACGCGCCGCCAGCTCCTCTTGGCCTGCGAGCACCACTGCGGCCGCGCCGTCGTTAATGCCGGAGGCATTGCCTGCGGTTACGGTCCCATCCTTGGCAAAGGCCGGCTTGAGACGCGCCAGCTTGTCGACGCTCGTCTGCCTCACGTGTTCATCAAATCCAGGTCGCCTACGGGGACCAGTTCCTCGGCTTGGATGTTTTCTGCTTGCGCCGCCGCGGCGCGGCGCTGTGATTCCGCTGCGAACTCGTCCTGGCGCTCGCGGCTAATACCGTAGTCACGGGCAATATTTTCTGCCGTTACACCCATGTGGCCTGTCCCGAAAGGACAGGACAGCGCGCCGGTGAGCCAGTCGTAGAGTTTGCCGTCACCCATCTTCTTGCCGCTGCGCATTCCGTCGACGGAATAGGGCGCCTGGCTCATGGACTCGACGCCGGCGACTAGGGCGGTGGTGCCGTCACCAGATTGCAGAAGCTGGGCCGCGGAGATAATTGCCTGGACACCTGAGCCGCACAAACGGTTGACTCCGAGCGCGGTTGAGGAGTCCGGCATCCCAATGCCGAGGGCTACCTTGCGGCCGATGTAAAGGTCGCTTGGAACTACCGGCAGGACGTTGGAGGCCACTGTCGTATCGATGTCTGCGGCCGGAATTCCCGAACGGTCAATCGCTTCGCGGGAAGCGAGCGTGCCGAGTTCCGTCAGTGATAGACGAGAGAGACTGCCACCGAATTTACCGATGGGCAAGCGTGCCGCGCTGGCGATGTAGACGTTCTTGGTCATGTGTAGCCCCTAGGAATACGAATCACTATTAGTTAAAAGTGAATCCTAGGTCACAATTTTGGATTGTGCAATGGTGCATCGGAAATAAAGTTAGTGGGCTGGGGTAGAGGGGGCACCTGCCCATAAGGCTGTGAACTGCAGATTTAGAGTGAATGACCGTTTTTCTTTCCAAATTGTTCAACAACGCCTTAAGATGATGCGCATCACATAACGGTGCGACCCGCGTCACGAAAGGACAGCCTAGTGAGTGCTGAAACAGCTGTAGCCGTCAAAAACCCGCCCAAGGGTATTGGTGCCATGGCCGGCGCCATGTTCCTCATGGCCACTTCCTCCATCGGTCCAGGCTTTTTGACCCAGACCTCCGTCTTTACCGTCCAGATGGGCGCGGCCTTCGCCTTCGCCATTTTGTTGAGCATCGTCGTGGATATCGCGATTCAGCTCAACGTGTGGCGTGTCTTGTGCGTCTCCGGCATGCGTGCCAACGAACTGGGCAACACCGTTCTGCCAGGCCTCGGCTGGTTCCTTGCGGTGCTCGTCTTCTTGGGCGGCATCGTCTTCAATATCGGCAACATCGCCGGCACGGGTCTTGGCCTTAACGCGATGCTTGGCATCGATGCCCGAATCGGCGGCGTCATCGCAGCGGCGATTGCCGTCTTCGTCTTCCTGTCCAAGCGCGCCGGCATCGCGCTTGACCGCTTGGTGGCTGCCCTCGGCGCCATCATGATTCTGCTCATGCTCTACGTTGCCATCGTCTCCCAGCCACCAGTAGGCGAGGCGCTCAAAAACACTGTGATGCCAGAAGAGATTGACTTCTTCGTCATCACCACGCTGATCGGCGGTACAGTCGGCGGCTACATCACCTTCGCCGGTGCACACCGCCTCATCGACAGTGGAATGTCTGGTAGCGAGCACATCAAGAACATCACCACTACCTCCGTCATGGGCGTCATCATCACCGGCATCATGCGTGTGCTGCTCTTCCTGGCGGTCCTCGGCGTCGTCAGTACTGGCGTAGCACTGTCTGAGGACAACACCGCGGCAGATGCGTTCCGTCAGGCGGCCGGCGAGTTCGGCCTGCGTGCCTTCGGCGTGGTGCTCTTTGCGGCAGGCCTGTCCTCGGTCATCGGTGCGTCCTATACCTCGATCTCCTTCGTGACCACACAGAAGGTTGCCCCACGTACCCGCAACTTCCTGACCGTTGGTTTCATTGCGGTCTGCACCTTGCTTTTCCTGCTTCTAAACTCCGCTCCGCAGAAGCTGCTGATTTTCGCCGGCGCATTCAACGGCATCATCTTGCCTATCGCGTTTGCGATGGTGATGTGGGTTGCTTACCGACGCCGCGACCTCCTCGGCGATTCCAAGTACCCCACCTGGTTGCTGGTGCTGGGCACCTTGGCCCTGCTCCTAGAGTTCTACATCGGTTTCAACTCTTTCTCCGGAATCATGAAGCTCTGGGCTTAGGGGCCATAGCCGATGTCTTACACAGCGCACCCTTCCTCGATGCAGCCTGCTAACGTACGGGCGCATGCACGGCAGAATCACATGGTGACCACGGCAGGCTTCGCTGACGGCTTCATGCAGGCGAACCTGCTCGCCGTGCCACAGGAATACGCATTCGACTTCCTGCTGTTTGCCCAACGTAATCCGAAGGCGTGCCCGATTGTGGGCGTATTGGAGGCAGGCCAATACAGCTCGGAACTGCTCGCCGGTGGCGACATCCGCACTGACATTCCGGGCTACCGCATCTTCCGCGACGGTGAGCTGACCGATTCTGTGGAAGACGCCACCGAGTTCTGGACTGAGGACATGGTTGCGTTTCTCATCGGCTGCTCGTTCACTTTTGAGTCAGCGCTGCAGGAAAATGGCATCACGCTGGCCCATATCGAGCAAAGGCGCAACGTTGCGATGTACCGCACGAACATCGCGACTGTGCCGGCAGGCATTTTCAGCGGACCGCTGGTGGTCTCCATGCGGCCGATTCCCGCAGATCAGGTTGCCGACGCCGTGCGCATTACCTCGCGTTACCCGTCGGTGCACGGGGCGCCGGTGCATGTGGGCAACCCTGAGGCTATTGGCATTGAGGATCTTTCGCGGCCTGACTTCGGCGACGCCGTGGACATCCCAGAGGGTCACATCCCGGTGTTCTGGGCATGCGGCGTGACACCACAAGCAGTGGTGATGAACTCGAAGCCGCGCTTGGCGATTACCCACCAGCCCGGCAAGATGCTCGTCACCGACGCGCGTGACGTGGACTACCAGGTGCCTTAAGCCCGGTCTGCGGCTGCGCTTGCGGCTTCCTCCGCAACTGCTACGACCGGCCGCGCGGTTTGGTTCCATTGGTTGGGTTTCATTGGTTGGGTTTCTTTACGAGTGGCCGGTGCCGGAAAACTCGGCTTACTGGTCCCTTTACCCCACAAAGGGACCCAACCTATGGGACCAAACCGCAAGGGGGGCAGGGAAGCCGCCCCGCCAAGCCACCCCAAGCTAGATGACCGCGAGCATCTTCTCGCAGGTGCGCAGCAGGCTGTCGTGCAAGAGCGCGGCAGCTTCTTCGCGTTTTCCTTCGGCAACGAGCTGGGACAAGCGAATGTTTCCCTCAATGTGCTCAGCATGCAAGGTGGGGTAACGCGGGATGACGAGCAAGAAGCTCAGCCGCATCCGTGCGAGCAGGTTGTTCATCTGCTCGTTAAGCGTCGGGGATTTAAGCGACGCCACCAGCGTGCGGTGAAAACGCTGGTTGATGTTGGATACTTCTTGGTCCTCACCGCGTTCCTGCGCGGCGCGAGCAGAAGTGACAAGCTCAATCAACGCTGCTGGGTCGGCGAATTCGCCCCACAGCACACCGGATGGCTCGATAGCGGCGCGTGCGATGAACAGGTCGCGCACGTAATCGGCATCCGGCGTCGCAATGAAGACGCCTCGGTTAGGGATGCGCTCCACGAGGCGCTGCGCAGCGAGCTCGGTGAAGGCCTCGCGGAGAGTATTGCGGGAACAAGAGAAGCGCTCAGCGGCTTTCACCTCGCTGAGCTGTTGGCCAGGCATGAACTCGCCGGCCGAGATGCCATCGCGAATTTTCGACGCCACGGACTGAGAAAGCATGCCAGACAGCTTAACTCATTGGGTGCGGAGGCCGCTCGAAAAAGAAGGTCACGGCCACTAGTCGATAGTCGCGATAACCTTCGACGGATCCAAGCGGTCGCCTTCCTTAGCCAACAGCTTGATGGTGCCGCCGCATGGAGCCTTTACGGCAGATTCCATCTTCATAGCCTCGATGGTGGCGATGTCATCGCCTTCTTCGACGGTGTCGCCGTCGGCGACGTTCCAGGCCACGAGGTTGGCGTCGTAAGGCGCGGTGACAGCACCCTCCGTGCTGCCGCCCTCACCGGCAGATGCTGCGTTGCCTGCCGCGCCAGATGGTGCAGCGCCGGCAGCCACACCGGAAAGCAGACGCTCTGGCAGACCAACGCTAACCAGCTTGCCGTCGATTTCGATGGCCACCTGGGTGCGCTTGGCATAGATGGCTTCCACCGGCGCGATGTGGCTTGTAGCCTCTGCAGAAGGGCGGTAGTTGTGGTCCAACCAGTCGGTGTAGATGCCAGCTTGTGCCTCAGCATCGCCGTGATCGGCCAGGACCTGGGAGGAGACCATGTCGCGGTGGAAAGGCAGGACGGTGCGCACGCCTTCGATATCGAACTCCTCGAGCGCGTGCTTTGCACGAGCCAGGGCGATCTCACGAGTTGGGCCCCACACCAGCAGCTTGGCAATCAGTGAGTCGTAGTAAGGCGGCACGATGGAGCCGGAGCGCACGCCGGCGTCAACGCGGATGCCAGGGCCCGTCGGCGGCTCAAAGCGCACGATGGTGCCAGGGCATGGCGCAAAGCCGTTCAGGATGTCCTCGGCGTTGATGCGGAATTCGAAAGCGTGGCCGGTGGATTCCGGATCAGTCGAGATGGAAAGTGGCTCACCCGCTGCGATGCGGAACTGCTCGGCAATGATGTCGACGCCGGTGACCACCTCAGTGACCGGGTGCTCAACCTGCACACGGGTGTTGACCTCGAGGAAGGAGATGGTGCCGTCCTCAGAAACGATGTACTCCACGGTTCCAGCGCCGGTGTAACCCACCTTGGCGCAGATGGCGCGTGCGCCTTCGTGGATGCCCTTGCGCTGTTCGTCACTAAGCGCTGGGGCAGGGGCTTCCTCGATGAGCTTCTGGAAGCGGCGCTGCGTGGAGCAATCGCGGGTGCCAAGCACGGCGACGTTGCCGTGGGTATCGGCGAGGATTTGCGCCTCGACGTGGCGTGGGTGAGTCAGGAACTTCTCCACGTAGCACTCTGCGCGGCCGAAGGCTTCCTTAGCCTCGCGGCCTGCAGAGTTGAAGGCTGCCTCAATGTCTTCCAGGTTTTCCACGACCTTCAGGCCGCGTCCACCGCCACCATATGCAGCCTTGATGGCAATCGGTAGACCGTGCTTTTCAGCGAAGGCCCGGGCCTCCTGCCAGTCATCAATCGGATCCGAGGTGCCCGGTGCCAGAGGAGCGCCGACCTCCTCGGCTACGCGGCGGGCCGCAATCTTGTCACCGAGCAGCTCGATGGATTCTGGGGTTGGGCCAATCCAGGTCAGGCCCGCACTGGCGACGGCGCGGGCAAAGTCAGCGTTTTCAGAAAGGAAGCCATAGCCCGGGTGGATGGCATCGGCGCCGGCGCGAACCGCAATGTCCAGCAATGCCGGGACATTCATATAGGTATCGGCCGCGGTGTTGCCGGGCAGGGCGTAGGCCTCGTCGGCCACGCGGGTATGTAGGGCGCCTGCGTCTGCCTCGGAGTAGATGGCGATGGAGCGAATGCCCAGATCACGGGCGGCGCGAGCGATGCGGACGGCGATTTCGCCGCGGTTTGCAATAAGGACTGCAGAAATCATGATTAACCTTTAAATAGTTGTAGCGAGTTCGAAGCGGACCGTGGCTCCCGGTGGAAGCTGTGCGGCGATATCAATGTCTTCTTCGAGGACGGTGGCAATAACGGGGTAGCCGCCGGTGACGGCGTGGTCACGCAGGAAGACTACCGGCTCACCCGATGGCGGAACCTGGACGGAGCCGGCGACCATTCCTTCGCTCGGGAGCTCGCCGGAGCGCGCACGTGACAAGGTCGCATCGTCGCTGGCCCTAAGACGCAGGCCGACGCGGTTGGACTGTGGAGTAACTTCCCATTCGGTATTTAAGAATTTCTCGAGGGATTCCTTGGTGAACCAGTCATCACGCGGGCCCAGCACGCAGCGCAGCACGCCCTCGGTCTGGCCACGGGACCCTTCGGTCACGCGCAGCGGGTTCGTTAGCTGCGCGTCGGTCATGGCGGTAGAACGCGGCAACACGCCGATGATGTCGCCTAGGCGCACCGGCGCCGGGCCCAGCCCGGAGAGCACGTCGGTGGACGCGGAGCTCAACTCGCTATCGGCAACGATGCCGCCGCGGATGGCGATGTACGAGCGCATGCCGTAGGTGGCGGGCTCGACGCGCACGGTGGAACCCGCGGTAACTAGCACGGGTCGCGCGAGGTGCACCGGCATCTCCTCGAGGACCACGCGGGCTTGGGCGCCGGTGACGCAAATGACGGTATCGGTGAGGGCACGCAAGCGAATACCGCCGATGTTTTCCAGCACCGTCGCACCGCGCGGGTTTCCCACCGCGACGTTGGCGGTGGCCGCTGCTGCCTGGTCAGCCGCGCCCGAAGGGGTAACGCCTAAGTTGCCACGGCCCGGGCGGCCTTGGTCCTGGAAGAGGGTGACAAGGCCTGGGTCGATGACTTCCATACGTGGCAGGCGCGCCGGGGTACGGCGGCCAAACGGGGTGGTGGACACGATGTCTGGCAGGGAGCTGACGGCACGGTAGCGCACGCGGTCGCCGGGCTGCACCAGCGCCGGCGGCTGCGCATCCGATTCCCACATCGGGGTCGAGGTGGTGCCTAGCAGCTGCCAGCCGCCGGGGGAGACGCGCGGGTAGACCGCGGAGAAGTTACCGGCGATGCCTACCGCACCATTTGGCACCGCGGTACGCGGGGTAGAGCGACGCGGGATGTCGACGCCGCGGGAGGCATCTGCCGGGGTGCAATACGTAAAGCCTGGGGCAAAGCCGCCGAAGGCAGCAAGCCACTCGGTCGAGGTATGCCAGTCGATGAGCCCCTCGCGGGACATACCGAGTAGGTCGGCAGCTTCGTCCAGATCCGCGCCGTCGTAAAGCACGTCGATCTCCACTAAGCGTGGCTCCTCCACGGAGCGTGCGGAAGGGTGGAAATCCTCCAAGAATTCGGCGGCGGCATGCGCTGAGTTCGGGGTATTAAAGGTGAGCAATAGGGTAGTCGCTGCGGCAATCGCATCGACTTGGTCTTTCAGTGGCTGCGCAGTAAGTGCCTCGTGCCAGGTCATGACCTGGGAAAGGTCATCCAACTCCACGAGCAACGCGCGGGTTCCTACGGGGTGAATGTGCATTAGATAAAGCTCCGGATCTCAATGCCACGGGCATCCAGCTCGGCTACCACGCCGCGCAGCATCTCCACGGCGCCCGGGGAGTCACCGTGGGTGCAAACGGACTGCGCATCCACGCTAAGGACGCTGCCGTCGATGGCGGTGATGGCGCCGGTTTCTGCCACCTCGAGAACGCGCCTTACGACGTCGTCTGCCGAGTGCAGCACAGCATTGTCCTGTGTGCGCGAGACCAGGGTGCCGTCGGGGTTGTAGTTGCGGTCGGCGAAGGCCTCGCGGATTACAGTCAGGCCGCGTGCCTCGGCGACCTCGACTGCCACGCCGCCCGGCAGTAGCATGACCGGGATATCTCCAAAGGCCTTGATGCCGTCGATGACTGCCTTGGCCTGGGCCTCGTGGTAAACGATGGCGTTGTACATCGCGCCGTGCGGCTTGACGTAGCTCACGCGAGTGCCGTGTGCGCGGGCCAGCGCTTCAAGCGCGCCGATTTGATAGGTGACTTCGTCCGCCAACTCAGCCGGGTTGTAGTCGATGAAGCGACGGCCGAACGCGGCTGGGTCGTTGTAGCCCACGTGTGCACCAACGACGACGCCCGCCTCTTTGGCTGCGCGGACGGTGCCGGCGATGGAGTGCGGGTCACCCGCGTGGAAGCCGGTGGCGACGTTGGCAGAGGAGACCAGTTTGAGCATCGCTGCGTCGTCTGCGACTGGATTGCCTGCGGTGGTCTCGCCGAGGTCGGCATTGAGATCAATAAAGAGCTGGCTCATACACTCAAATCCCCTTTTAAAATTGTTCAACAATCTATAGGCGGATAGTGTATCGTGCGTCACGTCACTTTGTGAAGTGGGACGCCATTTTTAAGGAAAGGCGGGGGTAGTCACGGCGCGTCGATGTGCGTGACTACCCCCCGATGATGACGGTGGTGGGGTTGGCGGGGGATGCGGCGTCAAGAGTGCGTTCTCTGCAACCGGTGACCGGGCAGGCATAAGGTGAGATCTATGCCGCAGCTGTTTGAATCTTTGGAAACGTATCTGGAAAAGACGAAGACGCAGCGTGAGGAGCTTTATAAGTGGTTCCACCAGCACCCGGAGCTCTCGCTGCAGGAAGCCGAAACCAAGGCACGGATTATCAAAGAGCTGGAGGCGCTTGGCGACGTCGAGGTAGTCGACGTCGGAGCCGGCGTCGTCGGAATCCTGCGCAACGGCGATGGCCAAACTGTGGCGATGCGTGCCGATTTCGACGGCTTGCCAGTCAAGGAAGACTCCGGTGTTGAGTACGCCTCGACTGCCACTCAGGTCTCCGACAAGACTGGCCAGGAGGTGCCGGTCGGGCACATGTGTGGCCACGACATGCACACCACGTGGCTTTTGACCACCATCTCTTATCTGGCGGAAAACCGCGAGCAGTGGTCCGGCACTTTCGAAGCAGTCTTCCAGCCCGCCGAGGAGATCGCTGAAGGCGGCAAGGACATGGTTGCGGCGGGAATCACGGGCAAGATTCCAGTCCCCGATGTCATGCTGGGCCAGCACGTCATGGGTGCATTGCCACTGGGCCATGTTGCGACCAACGCGGGCATTAGCTTCTCCCAGGCTTCCACTGTGAAAGTAACTGTGCGCGGCGTCGGCTCGCATGGTTCCATGCCGGAGAAGGGCGTCGACCCAATCGTGCTTTCGTCCTCAATCATCATGCAGCTGCAGACAATTATCTCCCGTGAGCTACCGGCCAGCGAGCGCGCGGTGGTCTCCGTGGGCACAATCCACGGCGGCACGAAGTCCAACGTGATTCCGGATAAAGTCGTGTTCGAGCTCAATACCCGCTGCTACTCGCAGGAAGTCGAAGACCACATCCATGCCTCGATCGAGCGCATTGTGAACAATCAGGCCGCCGCGGCGGGCGCGCCGGAGCCTTCCTTTGAATACTCCGAACGCTTCCCGGTGCTGGACAATGACCGCGATGTAACTGCCAAGGTCACCGAGTCTATGCAGACCTTGTTGGGGGGAGGAGCGCACGGAGACCTTCGCGCCTTTATCGGCCTCTGAGGATTTCCCGGACATCCCGAATGCCTTTGGCACACCGTATTGCTTCTGGGTCGTCGGCGGCTTCCCAGCTCCGGAGAATGCACCGGGCAATCACTCTCCGCAGTTCGTCCCTGAGCTGCACCCCACCCTGGAAGCAGGTGCCGAGGCCACGGTTGCTGCGCTTTGCCCTTGGCTGGCGGTTTAAGGAAGCTGCGCTTTTAGATCCGGGTAGGAAGGCTGGGCGCCGCGGCCCAGCGCGGCGAAGGCGCCGACGCAGGCGGCGTGATGGGCGGCGTCGGTAAGCGTGGCCCCTTGTAGGAGCGCTTCGCCACGAGCGCGCCTGTGAACGCGTCGCCAGCGCCCGTTGTGTCCACCGCTTTGATCTGTGGGGTGGGAATCGGCGTGGTGCCCTCGGCATCCGCCACGATGGCCCCGTGCGGTCCAAGCGTTAACACCACCGCGGCAAAGCCTTCGGCGCGCAGGCATTCTATGAGTTCTTCTGGTTCATCGCCCGGCGTCTGCGCCCCCAGTTGCTTGAGCACCAACCCCGCCTCGTGTTCGTTAACCACGAGTGGGTCTGCCTGTAGGAGTGCCTGCTTATCGACGTCCACCACCGGCGCCAGGTTCACCACCACGCGGGCGCCTACCGCGCGTGCGAGTTCGACCGCCTTCTGGAATCCTGCGGCGGGAATCTCGCCCTGTAGCAGCACCAAGTCCGCCTTGTGCATTGCCCGCGCGTGCTGTTGAACGAACTCAGCGTCTACCCGCGCATTCGCGCCGGGGACCACGACGATGGTGTTCTCGCCATCGGCTGCGACCTCGATTACCGCAAGGCCCGTGGTGGTGGAATCGAGGTGTTCGACGTGGCTGAGATCGACGCCCGATGCTTCTAGCAGTTCCATGGCTGGGCCTGCATACGCATCATCGCCGACTGCGCCCACGAATGAGACACTGGCGCCTTGGCGTGCCGCAGCTACCGCTTGGTTTGCGCCCTTGCCGCCGGCGAGGATGTCGCCGCCACCGCCTATCAATGTCTCGCCCGGGGTGGGGTGGCGTTCCACGCTAATCATCAAGTCGGCGTTGATCGAGCCGACGACTACGCATCGCGGCTGTTTTGTAGTCATGGAGTTTCCTTTGCGTTTGTGCCTTTTGTGTGTTCCCTTGTGTGGTCCACTCTAAGAGTCCGCGTCCAGGCTTGGGGCGGCGCAAGGGTGCAATTTGCCAAATATTGGGGTGATTTCGGGAAGTTTTGGCGCCTTGTTTGGCAAATTGTGCTGGATTGACCCCGATGGGCGTGCGCAAAACTGGGAAAGCCGCTCCCTATCTTCCAGCCCCTGAGAAGGGAGCTGAAGGAAGATGTGGAGCGGCTTATCTAAGCAGCGGATGCTTGCAGGGCTTAGAAGGTGCCCTTAACCTGCTTGCCGAAGTCGTTGACGGTTGCCTTGCGGGAGTCAACGTTCTGGTCGTTAGCCTGGGAGTTGTCGCCTTCCAGACGGCCAATCTGGGTGACCTCGATGTAGTTGTGGATGCGGCCTTCCTTGGTGTCGCCATCGCCGAAGTCGAGGTTTGCAACGCGAACCTTCTCGCCAGCGTTGATTGGGTTAGCCAGGGTGACCTCGAAGGTGCGGGTGGAGGTCTTCTCGTTGAAGCCCAGGTCACGGATGTGAGCGCCGTTGGAAGAACGTGGGGTGATGAGGCGGTCAACGCCCTTCGGGCCCTTGTCGGTCTTCACGTCAACGCGGTACTGAACTGCAGGGAAGGTGCCGTAGTAACGGTCAGAGCCAACGTTTTCCAGCTGCAGAGCAACGGTGCCTGCGAAACCGGAGTGCTTAGCGCCGGAGGTGGTGAAGAAAGGCTTCAGGTCGAGCTTCTGCTTCTCGTCAGACTTCTCGTCCTTCTTTACCTCTTCGAGCTTTGCCTTGTCAGCTTCCTCTTCCTTCTTAGCTTCAGCCTCGGAAACAGGTGCCTCGGTTACTGGAGCCTCGTTGTCCTTGACAACCTCAGCGTCAGCCTTCGGATCCTTGTCCTCCTGCTTAACCTCTTCGGTGTTCTGTGCGTCCTTGTTAGGAGCGAAGGAGTCAGCGAGGTCGTCGTACAGCTTGACGCGAACCTCGTTCTTGACTGGCTGCAGTGCGGACCAAGCGGTCGGGGTGGACCAGGTACCGTTGGTCTTGCAGTACTGCTGGGTGCCGGTCATGTTCAGAACGCGGAAGCCGTAGGTTGCTTCGCCGGTGTGGTTTGGCGGAACGTCGTAAGGTCCGATGGACTGGCCAGCCTCCCAGGACAGGGAGTAGGAAGCGGAAGCGCCGAGCTTGGTAGCGATCTCGTGGGAGATGCCTGCGGAGCCCTTGGAGTTCTTACCGGAAACGTCGCCGCCCAGGTTCATGGAGGTGGTGCTGGTGCGGTCGCCGTTGACCTCCAGCTGGATGGACTGAGACTTGGACAGGTCCTGCTGCAGCGGAATGTCCTTCTTAGTCTGGTTGGTGGTGGAGATGGTGCCAGCTGGCATGAAGGTGTCAGTTGCTTTGTAGACAACGGTGCGGTGGTCTTCCCATGGGTTGCAGACCGGGCGTGGGTTAAGGACGTTAGCCTTCATGTGGTCGGAACCGTGGGTGGTGTGGATGATTGGCAGCTTGGCGTTGATGGCCGGAGTCTCTGGGTAGGACTCGGTGATGGTTTCAGCGTTAGCTGCTGGCATCATGAGCGTGCTGCCGGCGATGGCAAGGCCGGCGAACAGGCCGGCGGAGCGACGACGGATAGACATGTTTAGTTCTCCTCGAACGACTGGAGGTGGACGTATTTTTGGCGAGTTACGCACGGCGAATACGTTGGCGGTGCGTGACGAAGACCTACGCTAGCGACTGTCTTTCAGTGACGCACGATAGAGATGTATTGACAATTAAAGATAGAAATTCACATAAGTGTCATGAACGCTGTAAACAGCTTCGGTGGAAAATTAACGCTGACTGGGAATTTTCCAAATTAGGACTACATCGTGCGAAAAGTGTTCTTGTCCGAACGATCACAAACTAAAGTATGATTACTTTCAGGGGTGATCCTTATGTGGAAAATGGCTAAATGGCGGTCCTCGAAAGGCGGAAAATCCGTTTTGCTGGCTCAGCCCGCGCTTCACCTTGGGATAGCCTGTGCAAATTAATGACTGGGATGTATTGTCACGTGGCTTATCGCGCCCAGTGGTGAGGATAACACCATGCGGGCTTATGTGCTCGGCTAACAGCATTTGGAAACCAGACAACCTTAATAGTTCAAATGCCATAACCTGAAATCATGAGCGCCAAATCCCCAGAAAACCTCTTGCTTTATCTTTCTGAAGAGCAAGAACGGGCCATCGCCGAGCTATTCGACGACCTCGTTCGGCGTGGCCTGCCACGCCAGAATCAGCGCCCGCACATCACTATTACTTTCGCCCAATCCATGGCCCCCGAGGCAGTGGAACTGGCCGCTGAACTGCTTCCGCCGCTATTGCCAGCAACTTTTCAACGGGTGGGAACCGTAGTATTCGGAACGCGCTCGAAGCAATCAATCGCTTGGCTTCTGGAAACAACCGATGAGTTCGAAGCGGCCGCTCGGGAGATTAGCGCGGCCAATCCTGAATCACGAGGGGCCCGCTGGACCCCGCATATAACGATGGGACTTCGCATCCCGCGCGACGAGGTCGGCCGCTATATCGACGTCCTCGATGCCGCTACGAACGAGGCCACCCGCACCGCTGCACGCAGCGGCGGGCACTTGCTGAAGGAATTTACTGCGGCCCAAGCTGCGTACTGGCGGCCGGCGACTGAGGAATTGCGGGTGCTATGGGGAGATCGAGTAGCGTGACGAGCACCCGCTAAGCGGGGGATTTAGCGTTTAGTTCAAGAACTATTGCGCCGGGGTGGGAACAGCGA
Organism: Corynebacterium sp. HMSC076D02; assembly: GCF_001813815.1. Classification (NCBI taxonomy): domain Bacteria; kingdom Bacillati; phylum Actinomycetota; class Actinomycetes; order Mycobacteriales; family Corynebacteriaceae; genus Corynebacterium; species Corynebacterium sp. HMSC076D02. The sequence continues at coordinate 121,030 of NZ_KV814043.1, read as the reverse complement.
CTGCATCGCCCACCAGGTCGATGACCTCTTCGCGAGTGCCCGCAGCACGCAGTTGTGCGCGGAAATCTTCCTTCATCAGGCGGCGGGCCAGCTTCGACAGAATCTTGAGGTGCTGATTGCCGGAGCCTTCCGGAACAGCGATCAGGAATACTAGGTCGGTTGCCTCCTCGCCCTCGGCCCACTGAATGCCGGGCTTGGGAAGACGGGCGAAAGCCAAGGTTGGGCGCGTGACCCCTGCAGTGTGGACGTGCGGGATGGCAACGCCATTGCCGACGCCGGTGGAGTGTTGCTCTTCGCGGGCTAGTGCGGCGTCGACAAGCGCTTCGGCGTCGGAAGCGCGACCAGTGGCTGCGATGGAAGCGACGAGCTCGCGAATGATGTCCTCGCGGTTGGTACCACGCGTGGTCTCAAGCGCGACCGTATCGGGAAGAAGCAGGGCATCGCTATCGCTGGCGCCTTCAGTAGGAGTTGCTTCCGACGCCGCGGCACCCTTCTTGGCGGTGATACCGACGAGCAGGAGGATAAGCGCGGCGTCGACAAGAATGCCGGCCGCCAGGCCGATGATGAATCCGCCAACGTTGTCGACGGCGCCCAGCAGCGCCACGATCGGGCCGCCGTGCATGACGTGATCCTCGACGCCGAGCTGTCCCGCGATGGCGCCCGCGACGGCACCGCCGATGACGTTAGCCGGAATGACCTGCAGCGGACGAGCAGCGGCGAGCGGAATCGCGCCCTCGGTAATTCCGAACATACCCATGAAAAGGGCGGCGATACCGGAATCGCGCTCGGCCTTGTTGAACCAGCTGCGGCGAACCAAGGTGGCGACGCCGACGGCTAGCGGTGGCACGGCAATCGCCGTTGCCGCCATGCCCATCGGTGCCGCGTTGCCAGCCGCGATGAGGCCGCCGCCGAAGAGGAAGGCGGTCTTGTTGAAAGGCCCGCCCATGTCGAAGGCAATCATCGCGCCGATGACAGCGCCGAGTATGAGCACGGAGGAACCCTGCATGCCGGCGAGGTAATCCGTCATGGCCTCGAAGGCAGCGGCGACTGGATGACCGATGATGTAGATGAACGCCAGGCCCACGATAAGCGTGGTGAGAATCGGAATGACAATAATCGGCCAAATCGGCGCGACGTACTTGCCCACTGGAATCTTCTTGATGGCCAGGGCAACATAGCCGGACAAGATACCTGTGATGATGCCGCCAATGAATCCGGCACCCGCATCCGATCCGTAGAGCGAACCCGTCGTGGCGATAAGGCCGGTGATAAGTCCCGGTGCAAGGCCCGGCCTATCCGCAATGCCCACGGCGATGTAGCCGGACAAAATCGGCACCATCAAAGAAAACGCCAGGGCACCTAGCTGATTAATGGTGAACCAGAAGCTGCCTTCCGGAATGGCGATGCCCTCCGGGGTTGGCGTGCCGCCGATGGACAGCGCGACCGCGATGAGCAAACCGCCCGTGACTACGAAGGGGATCATGTGGCTCACGCCATTCATCAGGGATTTATACAGCGTCTGGCCAAAGCCGCGCAGACCCGAATCGGCAGTACCTTCTGTGCGGCCTCCCGCCGGGGTGGCGCTCTCGGTGGAGTCACGCCGGGCCTCAGCTGTAGTTAGCGCCGTTGCCTCCAGTGCACGGCCCAGTAGCTCCTCCGGGCGGCTAATGGCTTCGTCGACGCCGGTAGCTACGAGCCGCTTGCCGACGAAGCGGTCCTTAGCTACCACCGTATCCGCCGCGATGACAACGGCGTCTGCCGCATCGATGTCTGCCTGCGAAAACTTCCCTTCGACTCCGATGGAGCCGTGGGTTTCCACCTTAAGCTCGTAGCCCAGCTTCTGCGCCGCGGCCTCAAGGTTTTCCGCCGCCATGTAGGTATGTGCGATTCCCGTTGGGCAGGCCGTGATGGCAAGCAGCCTCGGCCTTGATTGCGATGTACTCATAACTGTGATCTAACAGGACGGGGAATCGGGAATCTAGCGGCGGTGGTATTTGGCCTGAGAACTGAAGCGAGGGAAGAGGGAACTGAATTGCGATAGTGTTTCGGATGTACGTGCTAATTGGGAAAGGGAAAATGAAGATGATCAAAAAGGGCGACAAATTGGACTTGTCAGGCGTATTCGACGATGTAGGCATTACGCTAAAACGCACTGATGATAAAGATGTCGGCGAATATCAGTACTCAATTCCACTATCTTTCAGTGACGATCCAGCATCTATTGCTGGTGCTGTGGATGTGTCATCTTCCGGCGAAATCTTAGGAGTCGAGCTCGTGATGATTCAACAGGCTATAGCTAATCCGAAGCCTTCAAATCATGAGTAGCTAGTAACTTTTGGCCACACTGGAAGTCGGACAATTCCGAGTCACTCGCGAAATTGCTGTTGATGCAGGCATGACGTTGTCGGGCTTGAACGAGGTTTTGCAGGTGGCTTTTGCTTGGGAGGACTGCCATCGGGATCAGTTCACGCATCGAAATTGTGCTTTAAGGGATAGTTGGGTCCACCGCGTTGAAGCGCTGTTAATAACGTGTGGAAAAGCCACTTCGTGAGACTGATTAGCGTGGTAGGTTGCGTTTATGAATAAGTTCTCTCGTGTTTGTGCTCGTGCTTTGACAGTTGGGCTTTTGTCCCTTGGCGTGGTTAGTGGTGGTGGCGTGGGTGCGACTGCGCCAGAGGCTGCCGCGTTGACGCCGGAGGAGCAGCATCAGTTCCTAGTTGATCCGGTTGGGGCAGTCTTGTGGCAGGGAATCAAGGGTTCCTCTGATGCGCTGAACAGCAATCGCGGTGCGGCGATGGCAGCGTCGTTCTATTCGATGAATTCGCCGGCACCCGGTATCGGCTTGCCTGCCTTTGATCGTTGCGTGCAAGGCGTGGGTTCCTCCACCACGGTTCCCGGAGTCCGTTACGTGGTCGGCGGATTGTGCGCGATGTTGGACCCGGCCGCGCGAGCGGAGATTGAACGTATCAACTTCACCCCGCAGTACTAGGCTTGAAGGCTGTGAACTCTACTAAGGTGAACACGGAACTTGCCCATAAACACGTCATCGTGATGGGAGTGTCCAGCTGCGGGAAATCCACGGTGGGGCAGCTGCTGGGAGGCCAGGTTGGTCTCGCCTTTAGAGACGGCGACGACATGCATCCGGCCACCAACATCGAAAAGATGTCCGCGGGGCACGCGCTTAACGACGCCGACCGCTGGCCCTGGCTCGAAGCAATCGGGCACTGGATGCAGGGGCAAACCGAAGGCGCCATCGTGGGATGCTCAGCGCTTAAGCGTTCGTACCGGGATCTGATTCGCACCCATGCGCCGGATACATTCTTCGTTCATCTGCACGGCAGCTACGAGCTTTTGCTGGAGCGCATGCAAAACCGTGCAGGCCACTTCATGCCGGTATCGCTTTTGCAATCGCAGTTCGAAACGCTTGAGCCGCTCGATGAGGATGAGCCGGGGATCGTGCTCGACGTAGCACAAAGCCCCGCAGAACTAGCTGCCGAAGCAGCGAGGTATCTGCGGGGCTAGATGCCCTAAAACGTTGTGGCTTGGCTTTCTTGGACTGAGGCTAACTGGGGCTAAAGCGCTGCAGTAATCCCAAAGATAATAAGTACGAAGACGAAGCCGACGAAGGAAACGAGTGCCTGGTTGAGGGTCCACGTGCGCAGCGTGGTTGCCACGTCCATGCCCATGAGGCGGCCGACCAACCAGAAGCCCGAGTCATTGACGTGGCTGCCAAAGACCGAACCCGCGGCGGTGGCAAGCACGATAAGAGCAAGCTGCACCGCAGAGTAGTCTGCTGCCTCTACAGCCGGGACCATGAGCGCTGCTGCAGTGGTAAGAGCCACGGTGGCAGAACCCTGCGCAAGACGTAGCGCGACCGCAATGAGGTAGCAGGCAAGAATGACAGGAATTCCGAGGCCTGCCATCGAATCAGCCAGAGCATCGCCGATTCCAGAAGTACGTAGCACGCCGCCGAACATGCCGCCGGCACCGGTAATCAGCACCACCGAGCAAATCGGCCCCAGGGAAGACTCCATGGTCTTTTCGATCGCGGTCTTATCCATTCCGCGTTTGAGCCCGAGCGCAATCATCGCGGCAATCGCCGTGAGGAGCAGTGCGATGGGGGTCTGGCCTAAGAAAATGAAGAACTTCACCCAGGTGGCATCGCCGGAAATGTGACCGGCGGAGGAAAGCGCCGACAAGCCGGTGTTGCCAAAGATAAGGAGCATTGGGATAAGAAGAATTCCGATGACCGTCGCCGGTGAAGCTGGCTTTTCCGGAAGCTTTTCATCCGCCACGCGTTCGCCGGTCAAAATATCGCCGACAACGAAGGGGTACTTCTTGCCCAAGTGCAGGCCCAGGCGGTAGCCGGAGAGATACCACGTAGGAAGCGCGACCAGCAGGCCGAAGACCAAAATGAGACCGATGTCAGCGCCATAGAATTCGCTGGCAGCGACAGGACCCGGGTGGGGCGGAAGGTAGATGTGCATTACTGAGAACGCGCCGGCCGCGGGAATACCGTAGGCGAGAACCGGGCCGTTAAGACGCCGCGCCACTGCGAAGATCACCGGCAGCATCACGATTAAGCCAGCGTCGAAGAAGATGGGGAAACCCATAATGAGCGAGGCAACGCCTAGCGCAAACGGTGCTTTATCTTCGCCGAAGAGTTTAACCAGGGCGTCGGCAAGCGATTTAGCGCCACCGGAGGTTTCAACCAAGCGCCCGATCATGGCGCCCAAACCAACCAACAGCGCAACGGAACCAAGCGTTGAACCAAAGCCCTTGGTTAGCGTCGGTACTACGCCTTCAAGAGGGATACCGGCAATAAGCGCAGTCAGGGTAGAAACTATGGTCAACACGATGAATGCGTGAACCTTGAAGTAGATCACCATGACCAGGATCAAGGCAACCGCGGCAGCTGCTATCCCCAGCAGAGGGCCGGTTGTAAGCACCGGCTCCCAGGTTTCCATGACGTCCATGGAACTAATCCTTTCTTAAGTTACGGCCTTGCTGTCAAGCCGTAGTTGTGAGTCAGATTATCATCGGAAATAAGCGTGGATATAACCACTCAAATGTGACTTTCGTACCGTGCAGCTCAAATTGGAACCTAAGTGCCAGCGCTACCTCGAAGGAGGACGATGACGACGATTCCATTTATTTAGGACACCGATCTGGGCCAGGCCGACAGACTCGAGACATGTCGACACATATGATGTGGTGTGCAGCGCAATTGAATAGCCCAACGAATTGATCCGACAAGCTAGAAGGAAGGCCCCATGGTTGCCCCTAAGCGATACGCCGTCGTTGACTTCGAGACCACAGGCTTTGGCTCGACTGATCGAGTCATCGAGATAGGCGTGGTTTTGTTGGACCACAACCGGGAGGTGGAGTCAACGTGGGAGACCTTGGTGCAGCCGCAGCGGGATATTCCGAACTCATTCGTTCACCGCATCACACCGACTGGCGTTGTGGATGCGCCCCTTTTCGGCGAAGTCGCAGGGGAATTCTTCGAACTTCTCAACGGGCGCACGGTGGTCGCACACAATGCGCCTTTCGAGGCGCGGTTCTTGAAGAGGGAGTTTTCTAGTTTAGGGGTGGCGTGGCCCAACTACGGGGCGTGGGTGGTTGATACCAAGCGGTTGTTCCAGCAGACGTATCCAGGCGAGGGTGCAACCCTTGAGCACGCCTTGGAAGTTGTTGGGATTACAAACGCCCGTCCGCACTCGGCACTGGCAGATGCACTGGCGACTGCAGAGCTGTTTGCCCGGCTGGTTAGCCAAGGTACTGATGTGGTGATAAGCAGCAGAGCAATTACCCTCCCACCGCAGGAGTTTCCTGCTCGCGGCGCGCTTCTACCTCGCACCGCGTTGGCAGAAGATTTGACGCACAAGCGTGGTGAATGGCTGGTCCGCCTGGCAGATACTGCAGCACCTGAAGGCTCCGGAGATGCGGAGAAGTACAAGAAACTGCTCGCGGCAGCGTTGGTAGATAAGGAACTTTCCAAGTCTGAAATTGCCCAGCTGCAGAACCAAGCGCAGCAGGAGGGGCTCACCAGCAATGACGTGATGAGTATTCATGAAGAATTCATCCGGCAGCTCGCCGTGGAGGTTTGGCTTGATGGTGAGGTGACAGAGGAAGAACGTGCCACGCTGCTGTTGCTCAACGAGCAGCTGGGGCTGCCTGCCGATACCGCCGAGGCACTCCTTGCGGCACCACAGCGAGGGGAAAATGAACTGGGTATCAGCCTGTCTGCTGGGGACAGAGTGACGTTTACGGGGCAGTTCGATCTTCCCCGAGAAGAATGGGAACGTCGCGCAATGGCAGTAGGGCTAAGTGTCGGCGGCGTGACGAAGAAGTCCGTGCTACTCGTCGCTGCGAACCCTGACTCCATGAGTGGAAAGGCGCGCAAGGCCAGGGAGTACGGCGTCCCAATTATTGGTGAGACGGCCTTTGCTCGTCTGTTGGGCAATATGTCTGGGGGCGGACAACTCGTGGAGCAGGACCTGTCGGCGCAGCCTGCTGAACTTGATCTGACAGAAACCTACGGGATCTTCCCGTGGAGCACTGGCGTTTCTGGCACAAGTGCGCACACTGGCACAAAGGCATTGGCGGTGGAGTGGTGCGCCAAGCACCCAAGACGGAAACTTCTGGAGCTCTCACCCCAGTTGACGCCGTTTAGTGAGATCGAGGTGCAAAGTTCTTACAAGAGCGGGTACACACAGTGGTTTGCGCGGTTCCCGCAACCGCTGGAGGCAACCGTGGAGGACTTGCGTGACCTACCAGGAGTAGGCGAACACAAGCTTGTAGCCATGGTGGAAGCTGTGGTTCTTGCAGCCAGTGACAGTGGAAATGCCGCGGTGATCGATAGTATTGGTGCAGCGGAGAACCCTTATGGTGACATCCCCATTGGTGACAATCCTTTTATCGACGATGACTCCGCTGGGCGCGCTGCTGAATTTTTGGGTCGAACGTCCGAAGAAATCCGCGCGTTGGACCAAGCCGCGTTGTACATCGGGTGGGCACAGCTAAATGGCGCGGTTGTAGAGGTTGCGTCGTTACCAAGTGCCGTCGCAGCCGAGGTCCCCATAATTTCTGCACACCTTGAGCACCAATCCCCAGTGCGGGCTTTGTTCCAACGCGCCGTGGATGAGCTCGATCGAGCCATCGGCGGTGATGAACGCAAACGCGGAATCGCTAACAGCCGGTGGCTTGGTGAGGCGACGTTGGATTCCATCGGTACCGCGTTTGGTCTCACGCGCGAGAGGATCCGTCAGTTGGAGCGACAATTGGCGGAAGATTTTGAGAAGGATAGTGCTCTCTTTAAAGAAGTCGTGGCGGCTGTGGGTAAGCGTGCCCGTCCAATCTTGCCTGTGGATGAGCTCCGAAGGGAGCTACCTGATCTCGTACGAAAGCCAGCAGGGTTTGACGCAACGTTCGGTGAAATTTTCACGGGCATTGGCAAGCAATGGGAAGTTGTTAACGGCTGGTTGGTGTTCAATGGCTTCACTCAGGCATTGTCAGAGAAGCTAACAACGCTGGCGGACGACCACGGTATTGTTCGGATTGATGAACTCGCCGTGGGCTTGGAAGTTACGCCGGAACGGCTGGAGCAGTACATCGTGACCAACGAGGAACTTAAGGTCGCAGTCTTAGACAATTACGTGCTGACAAAGGTCGGCAGCTACCAAGACCGTGCTGTGAGCGTGCTTGCTATAAACGGTGAGCCGATGACTGCAGAGGCGATCATGGATACCCTCGGGGGCGGCAGCCCACGGTCTGCTTCTAATCAATTCTCCATTGATCCTCGTCTGACAAAAGTCTCTGCCGATCAATGGGCGCTGACGGAGTGGGGACACGAGGAATTCAAGAGTATTGCTAGCTGGATTTCTACGCGCCTGGCCGCTAGCACCCGAACTCATACGGTTGTCGATGCCGCAGGCTCCTCGCAGGAAGTCCCTGCGATTGCTTTGAATGAGCTGCTAGCGCAGGCAGAGAGATTGCGAATTTCAGAACTCTCGATCCGCCAATATGCGGCCAATGGAGATTTTGAGACTCGCGACGGCATGGTTATTGCACGAGTGGATGAGTCTGGAAACGTCATGGAGGGCGATATCGCAGATGCCCGCGATGCCTATCTCCGTGACGGCGAGTGGAACCTCTTGCTGACAGTTAACAAGGACCACCTGCGTGGCAGCGGCTTCGCTGTGCCCGCGCCCATTGCTGCGTACTACGGAGTAAAAGTGGGCGAGAGCTGTGCGCTGAGTAGCCGGTTAGGTGAGGAGTTTGTTCGTGTCAATCGTCTTAAGCAAGTCTCGTTGTCAACGATAAAGCGGTTCCTCGACGAGCTCGGTGTCCGCGAGGGCCAGCGGGTGTGGCTCAAGCTGGGCAAAGAAAGGACCTTTGATGTCTCGATCGCACCTGCTGTCCAGCATCATGAGGCTGGGTTGGCTCGCCTCTATGACTTCGTGGGACTTGACGGCACGCTGATGCAGCCTGGTGAATCGACGGAAGATTCGCTAGCTCGAGTTAACGAGATACTGGGACTGAGCCCGCAGGCGCCGCGCCGGCGAACGGTGGCGGTCTTCCGTCATCGCCACCAGGACGAGATCGCTGACCTTATTCAGGAGCTCTAGGGGATTTCATGGAGCAAGGGGGCTGAAATAACGCAGTCCCGTGCATTGCTTAAGATTAAAAAGGGCGAATTTTTCATTTTAGGCGAGTTTTGGGGTAGCTTAATTACAAAAATCGCGATTTTTAACGTTTAGGCGGTGTAATGCCTGTGGAAAAATACGAACCACTGAAAAAGGTGTTTTATCGTGCTACGAGCGGTGGCAGGGAGCTTGTTGCTGAGCAGCTCCGTGTGCGGCGTTCAAGTCCTGCTGCTTTTACCTGGCCCTATGAGGTGGGCAAGCACGGGCTTTTCTACGTTCACACCCGTGGTCTCGCAGAAAGGGTGGAGCGCGTCTGGCGCCAAGAGGTTCAGATTGCTGCGTTGTGGCAGAAGCTTCCAGTGACGGCTAGGGAACACTATTTTCACGAGCTGGTGGTCGATGAAATAAAGGCGACCAACGATATTGAGAACATTTCCTCCACCCGCAAAGAAGTCGCCGCCGCGGTTGAGGCTGAACGCAGCATGGGAAAGGCGTCGGAAGGCGCGCCAGTGCGACGATTCCGGGAAATGGTGCGGCAATACTTGGCCCTCCCCGGCGAATTTTTGGGGCGAGATGACCTTCCACCATTGGGGTTTCCCTCGAACCTTTCTGAGATTCGCTCGCTGTACGACTCCCTCGTTGGCGAAGAAGTAGACAAAGCCGATGTGCCCGATGGCGAGCTCTTCCGAACTGGCGATGTTTCGCTAAACGATGGAGTGCGTGAGCTTCATGCGGGCGCACGGGGCGAGTCCGCCATTCGGGCGCGCCTCGAGGTGATGCTCGATTCTGTTCATGAGTCTCGCGGGGTTCAGCTCTTCGCGGCCTTTGTGGAACACTTCATGTTTGAACATACCCATCCGTTTTACGACGGAAACGGACGCATGGGGCGATTCCTCCTGAGCATTCGGCTATCACGGCTGCTTTCTACCCCGACAGCGTTGTCGCTCTCGGCGGAAATCTTTAGGCAGAAGAGGCGCTACTACGATGCCTTCACTACGGCAGAAGACCCCATGAACTATGGTGAGCTGACTTTCTTTGTCGAGGATATGGCTGCGATGGTCAATGCTGCCCAGGCCCGTTTGTTGTCCTCCCTCGAGGAAAGAAGCGACCGACTGAATAGGCTGGAACAGAGCCTGCGTGCGCTAGAGAGCGAAGGAGCTGCAAGCGAGCTGGCATTGTCAATCGCATTCTTGCTTGGACAGGTCGCGCTTTTTGGTCCACGTGCTGGCCTGAGCTTGGACGAGGTAGCCGGCGTTGTCCGAGTGTCTAAGCAGACCGCGCGTAAAGGGATTGCCGAGCTCGAGAGCATGGGCTACGTCGAGTTCTTGTCGCGGCGCCCGCTCGTTACGGCACTTACCGCGCCGGGATTGACGTGGCTTGGGCTCGTAGAGTGACGAGCCCAGAAATCTTCGCTGCTGAGGTTGGTTACGCCCAAGGACTCGGCGGCTTCATCGAGGGTCTCGAAGATGTTGATGCCGTCGATGACAAGCTGGCCGTCGTCGTTGACCACAGCATCGACAACCCACTCTGGATCCACGGGATCGAGGAGGTCGCCGGGCTTGAGGAGGCCGGCTTCGACGAATGCGATGAGTTGGCTGCGCTCTGCCAAGAAAACGTCGTAGTCGAGGTTTCCCAATTCTCCGGCATCGCATGCCAATACATTTGATGTGCCAGCCACTCATCGCCTTGCGAGCGATCTGCAACCAATTCAGGCCAGTAATCGTGTGATGCACGGTCTGCGATGTGAATGTTGGTTGATCAGTCGGTGGGCGCGAAATTCGCGGCTTGGTTAATACGGCTAAAGCGCCAGAAGGCATCAGTGAGTTGTGTGCCGATGATGTGATTGGGAGCGTTTTGAAAGCCACGGCGTAAAAACTTTCGGCCTGCTCTGCCTGAAGGTGTGCAGTTGCGAATGCGGCTTCCATTCTTGGTTGCGTGATAAAGGCAGCAACGAGTGTTGAGTGGCATGTGCCTAAATCTTCGTCAACGACTAGGTAAACGTTTGCATACCTGGTAATTACTTTAGCTAGGGCTGGTCATATCTTTCGTGGCCGGCAAAGAGTTAAGGTAGGAGGACACGTATGTCCATGCTGAATGCGTTACTCGCAGAAGGTGCAGTTGACCTGCACGGCCGCGCGAGTGACTGGCGTGAGGCTATTGAGTTGGCGGGCGGTTTGCTCGTTGCGGCGGGCAAGACGAGCCCGGCATACACCGAGGCGATGGTGCAGTCGGTGGAAGTAAATGGTCCATACATTGTGGTGGCGCCGGGCTTCGCCTTTGCTCATGCGCGGCCGTCGGAGGCAGTGCGCGAAACGGCGTTGTCGTGGGTGCGCTTGGATACTCCGGTGGAGTTTGGCTCCAAGGCCAATGACCCGGTGAGTCTTGTCGTAGCACTTGCGGCGAAGGATTCGTCCGAGCATCTGAAGGCTATGAAGGAGCTGGCCGGGCTGCTGGGGAAGAAGGACGTGCGTGCGCGTCTGGATTCTGTAGCAAGCGAAGCTGAGCTGCGCCAGGCGCTTGTGGATGTTGCGAACGGTGGGGCAGGAGCGGCGTCGGCAAGCGCGGCTCTTGCAGCTGATCACAGTGACGCGCGCGATGGCGCCGAGCACCAGACCGCGGCTGATTCGGTGGCCTCAAAGGGCAAAATCTACACCGTGTGCGGTAATGGCCTGGGCACGTCGTTGTTCCTGAAGAACACGCTGGAGCAGGTTCTTGATGAATGGGGCTGGGGCAAGTACCTCACCGTCGAGGCCACAGACACGATTTCGGCCAAGGGGCGTGCGAAGGAAGCTGATTTCCTGCTGACCTCCGGGGAGATCGCTGCAACGCTCGGCGATGTCGGAGTGCCCGTCCACGTCATCGAAGACTTTACGAACATGTCCGAAATCGATTCTGCTCTGCGCGAGCTTTACGACGTCTAAGGAGCGCTCATGGATGTCCTATTGAACATTGCCAACTTCTTGGTCAATGAAATTCTCTCAGTGCCGGCGTTCCTAATCGGCATCATTACCGCGGTGGGTCTCGCCGCGATGGGCCGTGGCGTGGGCCAGGTCCTCGGCGGCGCCATCAAGGCCACACTCGGCTTCCTTCTGGTGGGCGCGGGTGCCGGCTTGGTCACCTCCTCCCTTGAGCCGCTCGGCGCCATGATCACCGGCGCCACCGGCGCGCAGGGCGTGGTGCCCACCAACGAGGCCATCGTGGGCATTGCCCAAAATCAGTTCGGCTCCCAAGTGGCCTGGATTATGATCCTGGGCTTCGTGGTCTCGCTGATTCTGGCCCGGTTTACCCCGATGAGCTACGTGTTCCTGACCGGCCACCACGTGCTGTTCATGGCCACCTTGCTGACCATGGTCCTTGCACCTGCTGGATACTCTTCGTGGATCGTGGTTGCCTTCGGCGCCGCGTTGCTGGGTATCTTGATGGTCTCCCTGCCTGCCATCGCACACCCGTGGACGCGCCGCATCACCGGCGACGACTCCATCGCAATTGGTCACTTCGGTACCGCCGGCTACCTCGCTGCCGGTGCCGTGGGCAAGGCAGTTGGCGGCAAGGGCGAGAAGATGTCTAAGTCTACGGAGGAGCTCAAGCTTCCCGAAGGCCTGCGCTTCCTGCGCGACTCTATGGTGGCTACCGCACTGTCCATGGCTCTCATGTACATCGTGCTCGCCGTCATGTTCATGGTGCGCGCTGGTACCGAGGAGGCCTTCACTGCATTCGAAGGCGGTGCCACCAACGTGGGTAACTACCTTATGCAGTCCTTTACCCAAGGCCTCCAATTCGGCGTGGCCGTGGCCGTGATCCTCTTCGGCGTGCGCACCATCCTGGGCGAGCTCGTCCCTGCATTCCAGGGCATCGCTGCCAAGGTCGTCCCCGGTGCCATCCCGGCTCTGGACGCGCCTATCGTCTTCCCGTATGCACAAAACGCCGTGCTGGTGGGCTTCATCTTCTCCTTCATCGGCGGCCTCATCGGCCTCGCTGTTCTGGCCGCATGGCTCGGCCCAACATTCGGCGTGGCGCTGATCCTGCCAGGCCTCGTGCCGCACTTCTTCACAGGTGGTGCAGCGGGCGTCTACGCCAACGCAACCGGCGGACGCCGCGGCGCCATCTTCGGTGCGTTTGTTAACGGCCTCATCATCACTTTCCTACCGGCTTTCCTCTTGGGCGTGCTCGGCTCCTTCGGCGATGCCAACACCACCTTTGGCGACGCCGACTTTGGCTGGTTCGGCCTGCTTTTGGGTTGGTCCTCCAAGGCCGGTGGAGCGTTGGGCCTCGTGCTCATCGCTGTACTTGGCTTGGTCGTCTTGGCCCTGGGCTGGTTCTCTCAGCGCAAGCTTGTGGCCACCAACTGGGACCCCACCCCGTGGCGTGAGCAGCCGGGCGCTGCCACCCCAAAGGCTGAGGAATCTGGCGTTAAGCCGCTTGCCGCTGGCCAGACCGCAGCTTCGAAGAAGTACCCCAAGGTGCTTCCTCCGAAGGGGGCTCCGGTTCCTCCTTCTCGGGTCTAACCTACAAAGCGCGCAAGGATGTCCTTGCGCGCTTTTTTGCGCGCCCGTGCACAGGATAAATTGGAGGCCTAACTAGCCGATGTCCACACTGCTTAAGGAAGATAATGTCTACCGTTCCTTTCATTCTCGATACCGATACCGCCCAAGACGATTGCGTAGCAATCTTGGTTGGATTGTTGGACAAGCGCGCGGATTTCCGTGCCATCACGATGGTGGCTGGCAACGTGGGCTTTGAGCAGCAGATTAAGAATGCACACATGACCTTGAATGCGGCGGGCAAGCTGGGCGAGGTGCCTATTTATGCCGGTTGCTCGCAGCCGATGCTGCAGGAGTGGACCTCGGCAGAAGACGTGCACGGTGACGGTTCGGGAGGCCTCAGCATGGACTACTCGGGCTGCGAGGTAGAAAAAGAGCATGCTGTCGACGCCCTGTTGCGTATCACCGCGGAGAACCCAGGCGAGGTATCCGTGGTGGCAATCGGGCCGCTGACGAATATCGCAACGGCAGTGGTCAAAGACCGCAACTTTGTGAAGAACGTGAAGTCGCTCTACATCATGGGCGGTTCCAACAATGGCCGTGGAAACATTACGCCGGCCGCGGAGTTTAACTTCTACGTCGACCCGGAAGCGGCGCAGATTGTCTTCAGCGCCGGCTTCGCGGACATCGTCGTGATGCCGTGGGATCCAGTGACCTTCAATGACGCCACCATGCCGCGTGCAGAGTATGACCAAAAGGTCGCGGTGGGTACCCCGATTGCCAAGTTTTTCAAGGCCATGTGCGATACCACCTTGGACTTCGATGAAGCCGCCGGTATTGGCGGTTCCACCCACCCGGATTCGATGACGCTAGCAACGCTGTTGCACCCAGAACTCATCCAAGAATCCGGGCGCTACAAGGTAGACGTGGTCACGGGCAACGGGATTACGCGAGGCTATGCGGCAATGGCCTGGGAGACCTTTGGCTTGGAAGCTAACGCGACGGTCATCGAAAAGGCGGACCGCGAAAGCTTCTTTGGCTTGCTTGACGACGTCCTGGAAACCCAGACCAACCCAAACCGTCCGATTCAGAAAGCGGACTAGAACAGGTCCCAGATGGTGACTGCCAGAATCACCGAACCAAAGAAGAACACAAAGTAGTTCCACGGGTCATGGCGGTAGGCCTTGTACTCCTTGACCCGGTGGAACATGTAGACCGGAAGCAGGAAGATAAGCACCGCATCGAAGACGCCACCCACCAAGTAGATGAGGTTGAGAATTGGCGGATTGAACACCGAGACCAGCGTGCCGGTGACAAAGATGAACGTGTAGACGATGGTGAGCAATCCGCGGCGGTTCAGACGGTTCGCAGTGCGTGGCGCGATGAGGCGCACCATGTAAGAGGTGCCCTCCTCAGCGCCGAGCATGGTGCCGAAGTAAGAGGTAATAATCGCGAAGATAACGACCATCGGGGCCAGCCAGGCAAGCAGCGGTACGCCGGTGACGTTGGCGAAGTAGGACAGCACGGGCAGGTTCTGCTCCGTTGCTTCCTTCATGCCATCGGCGCCCAAGGCCAACACGCAGGACCAGACAAAGAACATCGTGAAGATGACCAGCAGAGCGGCGGTGTAGAGCTCGATGCGGGTAACGCGCTTTTCCGTCTTCTCGCCGTAGGTTGGCTGCATATCCACGGAGAATTGGGAAAGGCCGGCCATGTGCGAGAAAGAAAAGGCAAGAACCGGCAGAATCAGCACCGAGCCCAGCAGAATATAAGGCCAGCTGCCATCTTGATATTCCACTTCCATGAAGGAACGCAGGTCCCACTGCGGGATCAGATAAATCGAGGTAGCAGCCAAAGAGATGATGAGCGGATAGACCAGTGCCTGCGCCAGCCACAGCATGGGCTTGCGGCCGATGGCGAAGATGCCGGTCAGGATGCCCACGCACAGGACCGAAAGAACCCAGCGGTTAATGGATGGTCCGTGGAGCTGATTGACAATGAAGCTGTCGATGGCGTTGGTCAACGAGATGGCGTAGATGAACACCGTGGGGATGTTCGCCAGCGAGTACATCAATGCCACGAAGAGGCCGGTATGCCGGCCCAAGTACTTGCGTACCAGCTCGAGGACGTCAAGCCCGTGGTCTTTGACCGGAGCGCCCGAGACGATGCGCGCGTAGGTGCGGTGGGAGAAATAGACCACTGGGAAGATGATGGCCGTAGCAAAGGCCAGCGGCCAGAAGCCAAAGGTGCCCGCCTGTAGCGGAAGGAAGAGGATACCTGCGCCCATCGCGGTGCCGAAGAGCGCGAGCACCCAGCCCAGCGCAGTACCTTCGGTCTTCTTTCCCTCGCGACCTACTGGGGAGGCAGTAGATGCGGTCTCGTCCGCGGCGGGCGCGGCAGTGTCAAAAGTTGTCAT
Organism: Corynebacterium sp. HMSC076D02; assembly: GCF_001813815.1. Classification (NCBI taxonomy): domain Bacteria; kingdom Bacillati; phylum Actinomycetota; class Actinomycetes; order Mycobacteriales; family Corynebacteriaceae; genus Corynebacterium; species Corynebacterium sp. HMSC076D02. The sequence continues at coordinate 105,485 of NZ_KV814043.1, read as the reverse complement.
CGGCTAGTTCTCCCCTTAGTAGTCCACTGCATCGCGCACGATAGGGCAGGTCATGCAGTGTCCGCCACCGCGACCACGGCCCAGTTCGGCGGAGCCGATCTCGATGACTTCGACACCGGCGTCGCGAAGCTTGGCATTGGTGTGTTTGTTGCGATCGTAAGCCACGACCACTCCGGGCTCCAAGGCAACCACGTTGTTGGCGTCATCCCACTGCTCACGCGCCGCGGCATAGGAATTGCCGCCAGTTTCTACGATGTGGAGCTTATCCAGGCCGAGCGATTCCTCGACCACCGTGACGAAGTGCTTGTCTGGGCTTTCGAGTTCCAGCTTCTTCTGATCATCTGCAGGGCGCAGGATAAGCGGACGGATGGTATCCACAACGCGGGGATAGGCGGTGGCCTTGTCGACGTCGAGGAAGGTGAACACGGTATCCAGGTGCATCGAGGCGCGATCTGGGGCCATGGCTGCGATGATGACCTTTTCTGCCGCACCCGCCTTGAACAGATTGCTGGCCAAGCGGCTCACACCCTGCCAAGTAGTGCGCTCACCCATGCCCACTAGGACCGCACCATTGCCCACCGGCATGATGTCACCGCCCTCGAGTGCAGCAAGGCCCGGATCCTCGTCGGTGTCGCCGTACCAGAACTCAAAGGATGCGTTGGCAAAGCGCGGATGGTAGCTGTAGATAGCACGCGTGAGCATCGTCTCCTGGTGGCGGGCAGGAAGGCGCATCGGGTTTAGGGAGACGCCGCCATAAATCCAGGCGGAGTTATCGCGGGAGAACTGGCTATTGGGCAGGGGGCGCAGCGCGAACTCGTCGGGAGCGTACACGTCGCGCATGGTGTCAATGACGCCGTGGCCGAGACCCTTGGGGATCTCGTTGAAGGGCACACCGCCGATGAGAAGTTCGGCCAGCGTCTTGTTGTCCAGCTCGCTAAACCACTCGCGCAATTCGCTGCCTACGCCCACGCCGACGTTCTTGTCCAGTAGCTTGTTGCCGAGGATGAACTCGCGGCCTTCCTTGGTCGCCAGCGTTTCTTCTAGCAGGATGCGCATGTGCAACACCTCGACGCCGCGCTCTTCCATGCGGGCGACGAACTCATCGTGGTGGCGTTGCGCTTCCTCGACCCACAGGACGTCGTCGAAAAGCAGCTCCTTGCAGTTGTTTGGAGTGAGCCTCTCGTGTGCCAAGCCGGGGCGGCAGACCATTACCTGGCGGAGTTTGCCTACCTCTGACCAAGCGCCGAGTTGCTGTCCGTCTTTGTTACCGGAGGTTTCAACAGAATCCATCATGTAAATCTGTGCCTTCCTTTTTCAAGTATTTGGTGCTGGAGGCAACAGTAACTAAACCCTTATGAGTTATGGGTCACATGATGAAATGAATAGTAATTTGAATCATACATATCATTCATGCTGCTGGTAGTGAATAAGATTTGCATAATTCGCAAAAGATTCAGGAATTTTGCGTTGCACCCGTCTGGGGGTAGGACTCGTCGTAGGAGGCGGGGAGAAGCGCGACGACGATAATCGTCGCGATGACGACGGCGCAGAAAACCAAAACCCACGGCCAAACCTTGATGAAGATGCTGATACCTACCAAGGCGCACAGCACGGCCAACAGATAGGTGGTGCCGCGTCCGGCCTCTTGTTCCTCCCGCTTGGCGTTTTCCAAAGCCTTTGCCATGCGTGCCGATTCGCGGGCTTTTTCCGCGAAGGCTTTGCTGCGGTATCGGTTGGGAATTTCCATCGTGGTCACCACGGCATTCCCACCTAAACCAAAGCGGCAGCCATCAGCGCCATGTAGACCAGCAGGACCCCAGACAGGATGCCTAGGAACACGGTATCTAAGTCGCGTTCCTGCTTGCGTGCCTCAGGCAAGGCTTCACGCTCGAGCTTGGCGACGCGCGCCATTGCCTTCTTGTTGGACTGAATCTGGGAGCGTTCCTGTGCGATGCGTTCAGGCATCAGGGCTGGCATCTGCGTGGTCTGGGACTGCATGAGAGATCTAGGTTCCTTCCTTATCGAGGTCAACGATTCTGATAAGGAGTATGGGGCAAAAGTCCCAAGTGCCCTCGGAAAATGGGGACTATTCCTCTAGCTCTAGTTCCGGGTCTTCTGCCTGGGCGGCTTCTAGAACTTCCTTCGCAGCGCTCAAGTTGATAGTGCCTACTACAATGCCGACAGCGATGTCCGGCCACGGGCTAAACCACCAGATGGTGATAACGCCAGCCAGCAGGATAAGAAGATTGGCCGCTACGTCATTACGGGCCGCCAGCCAGGCGCCCTTGGTCAGCGCGCTTCCATGCTTGCGCAGGCTGAGCAGCAATACCGCGCAAAGTAAGTTGATGAGCATAGCAAATACCGCGGTACCGGAAAGCAGGAAGGCTTCTGGCGGAGTGCCGCTAATCATCTTCCAGATTGCAGTGGCAAAGGCCGCGATTGCCGGAATGAGGATAAGTCCCGCAAGCCCGTAACTTGCTTTCCGACGCCCCGCTACCGACCATCCAAGCGCCGCCAAGACGAGTGTGTTGATGAGGAAGTCTTCGAGGAAATCCGCGGCGTCGGCCAGCAGCGAAGCTGACCCGATGTGCCAGGCCATGGCCACTTCAACGAAAAAGCCAAACAGGTTCAATGCTGCAACCCCCGCCACCACGCGCCGGGCGCGGGTGCCGAGGGTGGAAGAAGTTAGTTCAGAGCTCACGGAGCTCGATATTAGTCTTTAACGACCACGTCATCGGTACGACGGTGACGCTCAGCCCAGAATGAGCCCAACGCTGTAATCAGGGAGATTGCCACGAGGATGATAACTCCAGGAATCGAGCTTGGCGTCTCGTTTGAAGCGTTCATTGCAGTCGCGATAAACGGCAGGAGTCCGGAAATTGCTCCAGCGATGTTTGCAGCGATAGCGACGCCGGAATAGCGGACGTTCGCTGGGAAGATTTCGGACAAAAGAACGCCGGAGACAGAGTAGGTGCTCGTTACTAACGAGAGGCCGAGACAGACAGCCACAGTTAACAAGGCTGCGTTTCCAGAGTCGATCATTGCCCAGATGGGATAGGCCATGACAGCAGTTGCAATACCTCCCCAGCCCATTACTTTGCCTGGCCCGATCTTCTCGCCGAGCCGGCCAAAGTAAAGGTTGATGAAGATCTGGCAAACAGCGGCAGCGAGCGTCGCATTGACTACCGTTTGGCGCTCGAAGTTCAAGGTGATTGTGGCGTAACTGATGGTGTAGGTGGTCAATACGAAGAAGCCGCCGATTCCGAGCAGGGCTGCTGCAGCGGCAAGAACTATTTGCCCGAAGTGCTCGGTAAATAGTTCTTTGAGGGATCCTTTGTGTTTCGCTTCATCTTCTTCTGCTTCCTTCTCCAAGGCTTGATAGACCGGAGATTCCTCTACTTTTGTGCGGATATAAAGCGCAATTGCGAGGAATGGGAACGCGATCAAGAAAGGAATGCGCCAACCCCAGCTTGAAACTGCGTCATCAGGCAGCATGAGGATGAGGGAGAAGACGCCAGAAGAAAGGAGCGTGCCAGCGGGCGAGCCAATTTGGACGAATGCGGCGTAGCGCCCTCGCTTTTCTGCAGGTGCGTGTTCAATTGCCATCGTGGTGGCGCCGCCCCACTCGCCACCAACTGCAATTCCCTGTACAAGACGTAGAACGGTTAGCGCAATCGGAGCCCAAATGCCGATTGAATTGTAATTAGGTAATAGGCCGATTAAGCCCGTTGCTACGCCGATAGCGACAATCGAGATGAGAAGTGCTGGGCGACGTCCCATCCTGTCGCCGATCTGGCCGAATAAAATTGCGCCAAAAGGTCGAGCAAGGAAGCCAACGCCTAGCGTCGCGAAAGACGCGAGAGTTGCTGTGGTTTCGCTGGCGTCGGAGAAGAAGAGGTCATTGAAGACCAATGCTGAGGCGGTGCCGAACAGGAAGAAGTCATACCACTCAAGCGCGGTACCAATGAATGCTGAGCTAGCAATTTTGAATACGTCTTTGGAGTTGACTTCGACTTGCTCGGGGGTTGAAGACTGAGTGTCTAGGGGAGCGGTCGGGCCAGTCAAGATATTCCCTCCTGTCGTTAAGGTGTGGTGTGGATAACACAATAACGGTGGAGAAATTGTAGCGGGATGAAAAATATAAAAGTTGGGATTTTTTCCTGCGGATTGAACATGGGCTGTGCAATTGCACAGCCCATGGCTTGAAGGGCGTGTTTGCCGTGTGGATCGAGAGGCGGGGGAAGAGGATTAGAAAGTGGTTACCGGTTTATAGTTGAGCGCGAGAATGACTGCGGCAGCGTCGTAAGGACGCGTGACGTCGTAGCCTGTTGCATCTGCGAATTGGCTGAGCCGATTGATGACAGTGTTGCGGTGGCAGTAGCTGATGGCTGCTGTTTGTTTGATTGAGCCGGTGCGAAGATAAGCTTCTACAGTTTCTAGGGCCGGGGAGTTGGAATTGCGTAACTTCGTAATATCGGCGCTTAGCTCGTTTTGCTTCGAACCGGGAAAAGATGCGAGTGCGCTTCCTGCAATTGCCCAAGATAGTTCATGGGCTGGGGTCGGCTGTGTGGGCGTGCGTGAAGCCTCAAAGAGTTTGGGGCTAGCTAGTACTGCATCGCGGACATTTGCAAGCCCTTCGACCTTACTGAAAACAGCGCTGGGTAATGCTGGAATGTTCGGCTGATTCTCGGCGCTTATGGGCCAGAAAGCGGTGAATAAACCATTGTGCGGATAGCCGAAGATCTTTCCTTCCGCTGTTGCAAGTTCGAGTGCGTCTCGAGCTTTCAAGGCGCTGTTTGCGTGGAAAACGACGACTTTGAAATTGCTATGTGCGTCGCAGCCTATTGCTTGGGCTATTTCCTTGATTGTGATGGTGTCAATGGAGGCGGAGGAGAATAATTTGTCGAGATGGCGGGCGTTGGCTAGGCGTAAATCTTGCGCAATACGGGCATTTTCTCTCCGGAAGCCATCGCGAACGAAGAAATTGTATTTTGCGACCGCATTGTGCAGTTGGTCCACGTGAGAGATAAGTACTTCTTGGTTTCCTCCGGCGGCTTGACGGATGCGGTTCCAAATCACCAGAAAATCCAGTTGAACTGCATCTATGAGCGTGCTGATGGGGACGCCTTGCTGCGCGCGTCTGCGTCCTAAGGCGTCTGCATGCTGGCGAAAAGTCGTGTCGTCCAGTGTGCCTGCGATGGCCTCCATCAGCATGGTGAGCACCTCAAAAGCAGTGCGGCGAAGTTCTTTCTCACTGACAGGGGAGTTGCCATAGCTGCCAAGACTGCTGAAATCAGCAATGAAGTCATCGACCAATCCTGGGATGTCTGACTGAACTTCTTTGAGGATTCTTTCCCAATCGCCATCGTGCATATGCACAACACTACTGGCTAAAGGGTGGGAAAATGACTCAATTTGTGGGAAATGACTGTGCAGCTGCCCTTCTTCGCTTAGTGTGACTTGCAGCATAAGTAAGGAGGAGTGAATGAATCAGAATCAAATCACTATCATCTACGATGCTCATGTACTGACTCAGGATCCGTCTTACCCTGAAGCGCATGCGATTGCCTTCGCGAATGGGAAGATACTTGCCCTTGATGATGCTGCGTTAGCTCTTCCGGGTGAACGTTGGGATGCACAAGGAAAAGTCCTTACCCCAGGGTTTAACGATGTGCATTCGCACTCCGTGTGGTTCGGGCAAACGCTCATGGAAGTTGATTTGTCCAAGGTTGTTAGCGCGCAAGATGTATATGATGCAGTTGCCTCCGCTGAGCCTTCTGGCGAATGGATTATTGCTTCGGGCTTCGTCGCATCTAGCTTGGGTGGACAGACCCTTGAACTTAGCGAGTTGGATCGCGCGGCCGCTGGACGTCCGCTTCTTATCAAACACAACTCTGGCCATGCTTATACCGTTAATACTCGTGCACTCGAATTAGCGGGAATTGATCCTGCGGCGCCGCCGACAGTAGAAGGCGGAGAATTCGTTCGCGATTCAGCTGGTCGATGTACTGGTTTGCTGGACGAAA
>NZ_KV814043.1:93030-99359 GCF_001813815.1 Corynebacterium sp. HMSC076D02 | reverse complement strand
AAATGCGATGCGCCCGATTCAGCAGGTGCTTTTGCCTGAATCTCAAACTGAGATTTCAAGTGCATTGGAACGAGCGCACCAAGTTTACCTCGAACGAGGAATTACGTCAGTTACTGATGCTGGTGTAGCGGGCGGATGGATTGGACATAGCCCTCGCGAGATTGCGGCTTACCAAGCTGCTGATTTACAAGTCCGTACGCAGGTAATGGTGACCATGGATGTTCTCCACGAACTCGATGGGCATCAAACTGATGGCATAGGTTGGGGTATCGACGCCGGCATCCGAAGCGGGCTCGGTAACGAATGGTTGCAAATTGGCCCCACCAAGATTTTTACGGACGGCTCCCTGCTTGGGACTACGGCTGCGATGACGGAAAATTATGAGTGCTGCCAGCATTCAGGCTATTTTCAAGGCGACCCGGAGCTAATCAAGCGTAATGCCTTAATGGCAGCGGGCGCCGGATGGTCACTCGCTTTACACGCAATCGGTGATGCTGCGGTTGACTTCGCGATTGAAACGCTCGAAGAAGCCATTCGTGTGCACGGGGCACCCAAGATTCCGCACCGAATCGAACATGGAGGCGTTGTTAGAGCAGAACAGATTGATCGCTTGGCGAAGCTGCCTGTAGTTCTGGTCCCACAGCCGTATTTCATTAAAGAATTCGGTGATGCAATGGCGCAGAAACTCGGTGCCAAGCGTGTAGAGCTGGCTTATCCAGCTAAGCGTCTCCTTGATGCCGGAATGACTCTGCCTGGTAGTTCAGATCAACCGGTGACGCGTGGTATCCCACTCGAAGTCATGCAAGCTTTCGCGCAAAGAATTACTGCTGCGGGCAATGAATATGGGCCTGCAGACAAGATCACCGTATCTGAAGCTCTTTACGCGTATACCGCGGGTTCAGCGGCAGCTACAGGCTGGGCAGGCCGAAAGGGACAAATAAAGCCCGGGCAGCTCGCGGATTTCGTTCTGTTGGGCTCGAACCCACTGGAAACACAAGTGGAAGCGCTATCTGAGATAGAAATTCTGGCGACTGTGGTCGGTGGCGAACTTCGCTACGGAAGCTTCTAAAACCCAAAAAATCTAATACACATTGCGAATTAACTCGGAAAGGAATACATAATGCGAGCAACAACTGATGAACAGTACCTGGCGGACTTCCGCGAGATGTCAGCCAATGGCGCGACTGCGGGAGGCGGCGTCGAAAGGCAGGCTGCGAGCGAAGGCGACCGCGTTAATCGTGCGTGGTTTGCGCAGGTGTTGGAATCGATGGGTGCGCGCGTGCACTACGACGAGATTGGCAATCAGTACGGTCTCTTCGAGTTCGTTCCGGACGCGCCTTTTGTCGGCCTGGGTTCGCACCTCGATTCACAGCCTTTGGCCGGGCGCTATGACGGTGCATACGGCGTGCTGGCGGCAGCGCATGCGGCAAACCGGGTGGCCCGCCTTGCGGAAGAGGAGAAGATTTCGCCGCGCTATAACCTGGCCGTAATCAACTGGTTTAACGAGGAAGGCTCGCGTTTTTCTCCGTCGATGATGGGCAGCTCCGTGTTCACCGGAGTTATGCCGCTGGGAAAGGCGCTGGAATCGACGGATCTTGCAGGAACCACCGTGGCAGAGGCTTTTGAGGAAGCGAAGTGGACCCCGGTGGAGCAGGCCCCGAAGGTGGTTTCCTATGGCGAAATCCATGTTGAACAGGGCAAAGGTTTGGAGGCTGCTGGCAACACCATCGGCCTGGTGACCGCGACCTGGGGCGCGAAGAAGTTCCAGGCGGTAGTGCACGGTGAGCAGGGACATACCGGTTCCACCATGATGGCGGATCGTCGTGATGCGCTGTTTGGCGCCTCGCTCATCATTGCCGAAGTGCAGCGTTTAACGCGAGAGTTCCCAGAGTTTGAGCTTCAGGCATCAGTGTCCCAGTTGACCTTGGAACCAAACTCGCCGGTGACCATTGCCCGTGAGGTGCGCTTCAATATTGACCTACGCTCGCCGAATAGCGAGACGCTGGAGACCGCGCAGAAGCGCGTTCGGGAGATTATTGCGGCAGCGGAAGAAGAGTCCCGCACCCGTGTTGAGCTGAACGCTACCCATGAGTGGGCACTCAACCCGTATCCAGAGACCGGTGTGGAACTTGCGCGTGAAGTGGTTGAAGAGCTGGGCTATTCTCACCAGGAGATTTTCACCGTGGCTGGGCACGACTCGACGAATATGAAGGAGCACGTACCGACCGTCATGCTCTTTATCCCCAGCGTTGATGGCGTTTCCCACAATGAGGCGGAATACACCAAGGATGAAGACTGCGTTGCAGGTCTTGATGTATTTACCCACGTGGCAGCGCGCCTGGTTGAGGGCGCGCTGACTTAAAACGCCTAGCGCGATTTACTTGTCCAGCGGCGAGACCTGTTCGGCTTGCCAGCCGCCACGGCCCGCGATTACAACGGTTGCCGGTTTTATAGCATTCCAATCGGCAGTAATTTCGCGGGATACGCGAACCTCAATTGAGGTGGTCTGCGCGTTGAACATGCTAAGAACTCAGTGGCCTGGATAAAGCGCAGCGACATCTCGACAGCGCGAACCTTCTGATCCAGAATCGGGAAGTAGCTTTCGCCCCAGCTGCCGTTGTCGTGATGCTGCTAAGTGGCGCGATTGCCGATGTCGCTTGGCCTTAATCGGGTGAGATATACATCCGCATTACGCTGGAAGCCGCTGTATACCATGTAGATATAGCCGTCGGGGCTGTGTTCCACATGGCCTGCATGTAAAGCGTTACGTCGATATTGACGACGTTGCTTGGCAGCAGCGTGAGGTTGTCCGTGTGCCGCTATTTTACGAGTTGCTCGACGTCATCGCCCTCGTTGAGCGGATGAGCCATCACGACTTCGCCGTTTTCTACGCGGGCGATCATTCCCACTGGGCTGACCCACTCGTCCTGTCCAAAGCTATCGCCGGTGAAGGAATCGCCGAAGATGATGGCGAATTCCTCACCATCTTTCCAAGGGGAAGTAGTTGCATTGCAGAAGCTGGCCATAGAGCAGAAAGTGCGGTATCCAGCCTCGAGGAAGCTGGTACCGCACTGTTCTCTATCTCTCTCTTTGCGCGTTCTCTCAAACACACACGCTAATGATGCGCCCTCAAAACTCAGAAACCGGCACAAGAGCGCTGTGAAAAAATAGTAGGTTTGTATACCGCTAGATTTTGCACAACGAAAGCGCCCAGTCCTTCGAAAAGGCTCTGGGCGCTATCGCTGTCTCTCTCTCTAAACGCCTCCGATTATCAGCCAAGGCTGCCCTCCGGAAGCTGAGGGGTTCTCTCTATCTCTCTCATGCGCTCTCTCAAACGCACAACAAAAGTATGAGGCATGCGGCTGGCACAGCAATGATGTGTGGCTGTTAGGTCGCTGGGACTGCCTGTGCAATCACTGGCGGTTTATGGAAGCTTGCCGTTTGCCTCTAGTCCTTGCCCATTAGTTGATGCGGTTGCCGCTTTCGCGGTCGAAGATATGCACGTTCGAGGTATTTGGCTTCAGCCAGATGGTTTCGCCGATGCTTTGATGGCTGCGCGGTTCCACGAGCACACCGGTATTGCCACCCAGACGAGTAGTGGAGCTAAACACCGTGCCGTCCTCGCCAGTGAGATCGCCGTAGAGGTAAGACTCGTGGCCAAGTTCCTCAACATGGTGAATGACAAACTTTACGCCGCCTTCGCCTTCAGAACTCTGCTTCCAATCTTCAGGGCGAATGCCCACCGTAAGTGGACCTTCTGGCGCTTGCTCGAAACCCCAGCGGCGCAGAACGGAAGCGTTGATGTCATAGAGGTTCATTGCAGGCGATCCGATGAATCCCGCGACGAAGGTATTAGCGGGACGGTCATAAATTTCCCGAGTTGGTGCTACTTGTTGCAGAACACCCGCATTTAGTACCGCCACGCGGTCGCCCATGGTCATAGCCTCTGTCTGGTCATGGGTGACATAAACCGTCGTGGTACCGAGGCGTCGCTGTAATTCGGAAATCTGCGCACGGGTAGATACGCGCAGCTTGGCATCGAGGTTAGACAGTGGTTCGTCCATGCAGAACACCGCCGGTTCGCGCACAATAGCGCGCCCCATCGCTACGCGTTGGCGTTGGCCGCCCGACAAGTTTGCAGGTTTGCGGTCGAGTAGGTCTTCCATCTGCAGGATCTTCGCCGCTTCCTGAACGCGCTCCTTGATGAGGGCTTTGTCCATCTTCCGGTTTTCCAAGGCGAAGCTCATGTTCTGGGCAACGGTCATGTTGGGGTAGAGGGCGTAGTTCTGGAAGACCATGGCAACATCACGATCGGATGGGCTAACGCCCGTGACGTCCCTGCCGTCGATGCGGATGGAGCCGGAATCGGTTGGCTCCAGTCCAGCGAGCATGCGAAGACTCGTTGACTTTCCGCAACCAGACGGTCCGACGAGCACAAGGAACTCGCCGTCGGCGATGTCGAGGTTGAGCGAATCGACAGCGGGGCGTTCGGCGTCCTTGGAATAAATCCGCGAGACACCATCAAAAGTGACAGTTGCCATGGTTTCCTCTCAGTTCAGGTACGAAGACGGGGCGGCGAGATGAATTACTTCTTGATGACCGGCTTGACCTGGTTGTCGTAGATAGACTGCAGTGTCTTTTCCAGATCGGTTAGGGTCTTCTTGACGTCATCGCGGTTGGTAACGATCTTCTCGAAGGCACCGCCGATTTCCTGATCGGCGCCGGGGAGGAATACACGTGCGTAATCCTGTGGACGGGTATCCGGTAGCTGTTCAATAGCAGTCTTGAAGTTCGGGTTTTCTTCCATGAACTTCTTTTGCTCATCCAGTTCCATTGCAGTCTTGCGCACGGGCATGTAACCGACGTTCTGCGACCAGTAGGAAGTGTTTTGGTCGTTGGTTACAAAGTCGATGAACTTGATCGCTGCGATTTGGCGATTCTTGTCGATGCCGGCTGGGATAGCCAGACCAGCTCCGCCGGTTGGGCAAGCACCATCGCCGTTTGGGTTAGGCAGGAACGCGGTGCCCAAGTCGAACTTGGCGTTTTCGGTGATGCCGCTGAGATCACCGGTGGACAGCACCGTGGCAGCGGCGCGGCCGGTGGAAAATTCCATCGCCATATCGTTGCCCACGTAGGAGTAGCCTTCTTTTTCATCGGTGACCTTCTTCAGCCACTCGACGGCTTCGATGGTCTTGGGATCAGTGAACTTGAGCTCCCATTCATCGGAGTATGCGCCGCCCTTGGACCACAGCGGCCCCTGGAAGATCCAACCCAGGTAGTCAACAGCATCGCCCCAGCCAAAGGCTTGCATATCGGGGTTTGCATCCGCGAGCTTTGTAGCCCACTTATCCATCTCGTCCCAAGACTTTGGTCCGCGGTCAGGTAGACCAGCCTTCTTCCATGCGTCCTTGTTGTAGTAGAAGAGCGGAGTAGAGCGGGCAAATGGAAGTGCAAAGTGGCCGCCGTCGTAGGCGTAGTCCTCATACAGTGGCTGCACGTAGGAGGAAAGGTCGACGTTTGCTTCCTTGGCGAGCTCGTCGACGTTCGCGATCTGACCGTTGATAGCGAAGTTGTACCACCAGACATCGGAGAGAACCACGATGTCGGGAAGGTCGCTGCCGGTCAGTGCCGCGTTAAACTTTTGGGCTGCTTCTTCGTAGTTCTTGCCGGCATCAATCAGGTTGATTTTGATGTCCGGGTTTTCTTTTTCGAAGCGGGAGATGATCTCGGTCTCGATGTCCTTCGAGGAACCCGGGTGGTTGGACCACCAGGTCAGCTCGGTGACTTCCCCGGAACCAGAGGAATTCTTCTTAGCCTGTGGGTCAGTGGAGGAAGTGCCTGCGCAGGCAGTCAGAGAAACCGAGGCGGTGCTCAGTGCAAGAACAGAGAGGAATGAACGGCGGTCCATGAATTAACTCCTTGTAGAAATAGAAAGACTAAACGGCGAGCGTGGTTGAGGTAACCATCTGCGGCTATCCCTTGACGGCACCAGTGGTAAGGCCCTTGATCATGTATTTCTGAAGGGCCAGGAAGATGATGAGAATCGGAATGATGGTGAGGATGGTGGCGGCCATAACTGGACCCCAGTTGGTGACGCCGTCGTTGTTTTGCAGCATGGTTAGTCCCACCTGTAGCGGCGCGACGTCGGCAGTATCGGACATCAAGAATGGCCACAGGTATTGGTTCCATTCGTTGACGATGGTGATCACTGCGAAGGCTGTCAACGTTGGCCAAGAGATCGGAAGCAAGACCTTTGTCAGCAGGCGAATAGGTCCAGCGCCGTCCATTCTTGCGGCCTCAACCAGTTCAAAGGGCAGCGATAAGAAGTG
>NZ_KV814043.1:90184-92930 GCF_001813815.1 Corynebacterium sp. HMSC076D02 | reverse complement strand
ATGCGACGCCAGCCAAAGGCACGATGATGCCTGCGAAGGTATTTCGCCAGCCCAGCGCGTTGACCAGTGCGTAATTGGAAATGACGGTGATTTCGGAAGGTACCATCAGCGCTGAAATGACTACTAGGAAGATGATGTTGCGTCCCGGAAAACGCAGGATTGCCAGCGCATATGCAGAAATCACGCCAAGCACGATCTTCAGTACAGACAGCACAGCTGTGATGAGCACCGAGTTGCGCAGGTACGTCCAGAAAGGAACGCGGGTGGTTGCGTCTTTGTAGTTCGCGGTTTCCCAGCTGGGGGGAAGCCAATTTACTGGATCCGTGTAGATGTCGCCTTTGGCTTTGAAGGAGGTCATCAAAATCCAAAACAGCGGTAGGCCAACCAGCAGGAGGACGGCGACGATGCCGATGTATCCAAAAACTTTTTTAAGGGTGTTGTCCATTAAGGCTTCGCTCCCATTAGTGGTTTTGCTTGTCCATGATGCGTACCTGAATCAAGGTGATGATCAGCAAGATCAAGAACATGATTGTGGCGGCGGTAGCGCCGTAGCCAGCGCGGAAGTTCACGAAGGTCTCTTGATAAATCTGGAACACAAGAGTGGTAGTGCCGTTACCCTGTGGGCCGCCACGGGTCATTACGTTGATGATGTCGAAGACCTGTACAGAGTTCAGCGTCACCGTGATCGAAAGAAAGAATGTAGTGGGGCGAAGCTGTGGCAGCGTCACGCGGCGGAAACGCGTCCAAGTGGACGCACCGTCGATAGCCGCGGCCTCGTCCAAGTCCTTGGAAAGGCCTTGTAGAGCAGCCAAATAAATGACGAAGGTATAGCCCAGGTTCTTCCACACGAAAGTGAAAGTCACCATGAACAGCGCCCAACCGGGTATTGCATAGAAGTTAGGCCTTTCAACGCCTACCCAACTGAGCATCTCTTGAATAAGCCCGAAGTTGGGATCGAAGATGAACTGGAAAGCAATGCCGATGGCAGCTCCGGAAATCGCGAAAGGTGCGAAGACCACCGATCGGGTGAAATTGCGGCCCTTCAAGTTTTGATTGAGCAAGAGAGCTAGCGCGAGCCCCAATACCAGGGAGCCGATTACGGCAAAGAAAGTAAAGATGAGGGTATTCGCGATGATGGTCTTGGTATCATCGCGCGTGAACCACTCAACGTAGTTCTGAAAACCTACGAATGTCGACGTTGGGCTCGAGATATTCCAGTTAAAAAAGGAAAGCCGGATATTGTCGATGAGTGGGCGATAGGTAAAGATTCCCAACAAAATGAGGTTGGGGGCTAAGAGTACTAGCGCGAGCCACCACTCTTGGCGCTTTTTACCCTCTGCTTTCTTGCGTAAAGCAGCTGTATCGGGACTATGCTCCGATTGTTTAATAACCACTTTGGAGAAGCTAAGCCGCGCAGGTTAAAACCCGCTACCGGTGGGGTGAAAACTTGGCTAACTAAAGATGAACGAAAAAATACTCAAGAACCAAGGCAAAGTAGCAGTGTCTCCGCCCGAATCACGGGGTTGGCAAGATCGATGCCGCACAGGGCTTGGACTTTTTCGATACGGGCGCGCACGGTGTGGCGGTGCACATTAAGCTCGCTGGCAGCGGCGGCTAGCTGGGCGTCGGCAAGCAAGTAGGTGCGCAAGGTGCGTAGCAGCTCCGTATTGTGTGCGGCGTCATGGTGCTTAAGCTTTCCGACGATCGCGGCGCGGCGCTTTCCCAAGGCCTCGTGGACTGCGGATTCACCGAGCCAGGCGGGGGCGTCGGAGCTAAACTCCGCCATGGTTCCAGGAGGCAGGCTGCGCGCGTGGGTCTTCAGGGCCGTTACGCGGTCGGCGCTGATTTCCTCCCACGGAGTGTCCTTGAGTACGGATACCTGCAGGTTTTTGGCGTAGCGCCCGAAGAGCTCTTGCGCGTTGATGGTTTCGGGAGGCAGGGCAATGAGCGCGCTTTCCGACGCCGTGCCTTCCAAAGGCAGCACGAAGCAGGCATAGCCGCCTTTGTTTGCCGCACGATGCACCAACCCCAACGCGCGGCTAAGACGCGTGGGGGAGTCGGCCTGCACCAGGCAGAGGTGGAGACGGCCGTGGGAGGCCACAGAGTTGAAAGCGGCGTCTAAAGCCGTGGTGCCAAGCGCAGGCGTGGTGCCGGAGACCTGCGTGGCAAGGGCGAGAGCGCCTAGGATGATGCGGGCCGAAGAGTCGCGGTTTTGTAGCAACATCTCCGCCAAGCCGGCAAGGTGGCGGGTTAATGCGCGGTCATAAGAGTCGAATTTTTGCTCGCGGGATACCGCAAGTGCGATGCGCCGCCGGCCGTGGGTATTAAACACGTTGGTGATGGTGGCGATCGTCGTGCCGTCTTTGGTGATGCTCGAGCGCGCGCCCGAGGTGCGCCCAGAGCTTTGGCTTGCGGCGACAAGCGCGAATTCGGCGGCGGAAAGCTCGCCTAAGTCGTGACGATTGATGACGTTTCCTGAATCATTAGCCACGGCCACGGCAGCGCCGAGTTCTTTCGACGCACGCTCCAACAATGCGTTAATGCCATTCGACGCCGCCTGATTTAAGCGCTCCTGTTGACGGTGCAAGGTGAACTGGAGGTTGTTCTCAATGCGCGATTGCTCCGTAGTCACCGTATTGATAATGGAGATGAAAGGCGTGGCGCGGGGGACTTCAAAAAGCGTTAGGTGGTGGCGCGCCGCGGCGTCGATAAGCTCCTGCGGAACCGTGGCGAAGGTCAGGCCAGT
>NZ_KV814043.1:78818-90084 GCF_001813815.1 Corynebacterium sp. HMSC076D02 | reverse complement strand
CACGCCCGCCGCCGCCAGGGTGCGCGCATAGGCGGAAAAGTCGCTGGGTGAGTTTTCGAAAGCTAGCCCCAAGGTCAGGATGATGGCGCCCTGGGTGGTGAACTCGCTGGGATCGCGCAACTCGCTGGCTTGGATGGTGGTGAATTCACGCGGGCCTTCGAGAATCGGGCGCAGGTTTAGTTTGCGCTGGTTAAACAGCCATTGAAAGCGAAGTTCGCTCATTGCCGGGTCCTTCTTGCAGCAACTCGTCGATAGACATAGTGAATAGTCTTTTCCCCAAAATATATACGCGTTGTCTATGGCCTGTGGCTAGTTGTGACATCCACAATGATTCACATCACAAAGCAAGACGATTGAAGGAGAATCATGCAGGAACTTGAATACCGCATCGAGCAGACCCGCCACCTCGCGCAAGAGGTCCCAGGGCCAGCCAGCGCTGCTCTTGATGAGCGCCGCAAGAACGCCATCCCAGCTGGCATGGCGCCTGCGCTGCCGGGCTATGTCGTGGACGCTGATGGTGGCATCCTCGCCGATGCAGACGGCAACCGTTTCATTGACTTGGCCTCCGGCATCGCTGTTACCTCCGCGGGCGCTTCCAACCCGGCCGTCGTCAAAGCCGTGCAGGAGGCCGTCGCGCACTTCACTCACACCTCTTTCACTATCTCCCCGTACGAGTCCTACGTTGAGGTCGCTGAAAAGCTCAATGAGGTTACTCCGGGCGATCACCCGAAGAAGACCGCGCTATTCAACTCCGGTGCGGAAGCAGTGGAAAACGCCGTGAAGATCGCCCGCAACTACACCGGCAAGCGCGGCGTCGTGGTCATGGACCGCGCATTCCACGGCCGCACCAACCTGACCATGGCCATGACCGCAAAGCAGTCCCCATACAAGAACGGCTTTGGCCCGTTCGCGCCGGAAATCTACCGCGCGCCGATGTCCTACCCGCTGCGCGACCAGCTTTCCGGCGAAGAAGCCGCAAAGCGCACCACCACGATGATCGAGCAGGAAGTCGGCGCTGCCAACCTCGCTTGCGTTGTGGTCGAGCCAATTCAGGGCGAGGGCGGCTTCGTTGTTCCGGCTGAGGGCTACCTGCCAGCTATCCAGAAGTGGTGCAACGACAACGACGTTGTCTTCATCGTTGATGAGATTCAGGCCGGCATGATGCGCACCGGCACCTGGTTCGCTTCCGACCACGAGGGCATCGTCCCTGACCTGGTCACCATCGCCAAGGGTATTGCTTCCGGCATGCCGCTTTCCGCAGTGACCGGCCGCGCGGAAATTATGGATGCACCGCAGCCAGGCGGCCTGGGCGGCACCTACACCGGCAACCCTGTTTCCTGCGCCGCAGCCCTGGCCACCCTCAAGGAATTTGAGGAGAAGGACTTTGGCACCCGCGCGCTGAACCTGGAAAAGATTGCCCGCGAGGAGCTGGAGCTAATCCTGGGCGACGAGCGCGTGGCAGAGTTCCGCGGCCGTGGCGCCATGCTTGCACTCGAGTTCGTCACCGCTGATGGCGAGCCAGACTCCGAGCTCGTCCACAAGATTGCAGATGCTGCAAAGGCAGAGGGCGTCCTCATCCTCACCTGCGGCCTTGACCACAACGTTATCCGCTTCCTGCCTTCCCTGGCCATCCCGGAGGATCTGTGGCGCGAGGCCCTGCAGGTAGTGGTCAAACAGTTCAACGAGTACAAGTAAGTCCGGGCTGCAGCCAAAAGGGTAGAAGCAAATGACAAACTTTGATTATTCGCAGGTTTCTGAGCTGTTGGGTTCTCTGCCAATTGGCCTTTGGCTGGAGGGCACGAACGTCGCAGCCACCGGCGGCGCCACTTTCGAGGTCCTCGACCCAGCAACGGAAGAAGTCATTGCCAACGTTGCAGATGGCACCTCCGCTGACTGGATGCGCGCGCTGGAGCTTGCCGACGCCGCGCAAAAGGAATGGGCCGGTTTTGCGCCGCGCACGCGCTCTATCATCCTCACTGACATCTTCAACGCCATTATTGAGCGCAAGGAAGACTTCGCTCGCGTGATGACCTTGGAGATGGGAAAGCCTTACGCGGAAGCGCTGGGCGAGGTGGCCTATGGTGCTGAGTACATGCGCTGGTTCGCGGAAGAAGCCGTGCGCATTCCGGGCCGCTACTCCCAGTCCCCGGCAGGCAATGGTTCCATTACCGTCTCCCACACCCCGGTGGGCCCAGTGCTGGCAATCACCCCGTGGAACTTCCCGCTGGCCATGGCCACCCGTAAGATTGCCCCGGCCTTTGCCGCTGGCTGCCCGGTCGTGGTTAAGCCCGCTGCGGAAACCCCGCTGACCATGCTGCTGTTGGGTGAGGTCATCGCAGAGGTCTTCACCCGCCACGAGGTGCCGGCTGGTGTGTTTTCCATCGTGACCACCACGCAGTCGAGCGCGCTGTCCTCCGAGCTCATGGCGGATCCGCGCCTGCGCAAGGTGACATTCACTGGTTCTACTGGTGTGGGCAAGATTCTGGTGCGCCAGTCTGCCGATAATCTGCAACGCACCTCCATGGAACTCGGTGGCAATGCCCCGTTCCTGGTCCACGAGGACGCCAACCTTGACCTAGTGCTTGACTGCGCGATGCAGGCGAAGATGCGCAACGGTGGTGAGGCTTGCATCGCGGCCAACCGCTTCATCGTGCACGAGGCGGTGGCTGAGGAGTTCACAGATCGCCTGACGGAGAAGATGGCTGCTATCCAGGCAGGCCATGGTTTGGAAGAAGGCACCACCCTCGGCCCGCTGATTAGTGCGAAGCAGCGCGACAGCGTGGCCAAGCTGGTTGAGCGCGCGCTTGAGCAAGGGGCCACCGCCACCACCGGCGGCGAGCGTCCGGATGGCGCCGGCTTCTTTTATCCAGCTACCGTTCTGGCGAACGTGCCTGACGACGCCGAGATCCTGCGCCAGGAGATCTTCGGGCCGGTAGCCACCGTGACCACCTTCTCCACCTTGGAGGAAGGAGTCGCCAAGGCCAACGACACCGAGTTCGGTTTGGCAGCCTATGCCTTCACCGAGAACTTCCACACCGCGGAGTACCTGGCGCACGCGCTGGAGGCAGGCATGGTGGGCATCAACCGCTCCGCCATCTCTGAAGCTGCCGCTCCATTCGGTGGCATCAAGGAATCCGGCTTCGGCCGCGAAGGTGGTGCCGAAGGCATCGAGGAGTACATCTCCGTGCGCTACATCGCTAAGCCTTAGCGCTAACCGGCAAGCCTCAGCGAGCTGATTTTTCACAGGCATTGCCCCTCGGAGCCCTCACTTTTGCAAAGGGGGGACGGCGCCGAGGGGCCCAGTTGATCCATGCGCAGTTACTTAAATTTCTATTTTAGATTCGGGAGAAAATATGACGGTTGTTGAAAAGACAGAAGGGGCGGCTCCGCAGGCTGCGAAGCCGGCCTTGAGTTTCGTCCAAGGCATTGCCCTTATCTTTGGCACCAACATTGGTGCAGGCATTCTTTCCATTCCCTATGCCGCGCGTAACGGCGGATTTATGGCGCTCGTTATTGCGCTTCTCGTGGCGGGTACCCTGACCACGATTTCTATGCTTTATGTTGCGGAAAGTGCGATGCGCACAAAAGCGCCTCTGCAGGTTTCCGGTTTGGCGGAGCACTATCTGGGGCAGTGGGGCCGTTGGCTGGTCTTTCTTGCCATCATTATTAACGGCGTGGGTGCTTTGATTGCCTATGCTTCTGGCTCTGGCCAGCTGATAAGCAATATTTTCGGTGCGCCGCCGCTATTGGGAACGCTCATCTTCTTTGGTTTCGGCTCTTGGGTTATGTACCGCGGCCTGCACACCACCGGAGCTACTGAGGGGGCTATCACCGCCGGAATGGCGATTATTATCGCGATTTTGTGTGGTTGGACCTTCATTGGGCCAGGCATTAAAGCGGAAAACCTCCTGGTGCTGCACCCATTTTTCATCGTTCCGATTTTGAACCTGGCTGTTTTCTCGTTCGTGGCGCAGTACGTCGTGCCGGAACTGGTGCAGGGAATGGATCCGGAAAAACCGCATGAGACCGCACGCGCCATCGTCGTGGGTATGGTCATCACCGGCTTTACCTTGGCGCTCGTTCCTTTCGCTGCGCTCGGCCTCCTTGGTATGGATGTGACCGAAGTCGTGACTATCGCGTGGGGTGAGAAGCTTGGACCGGTGGCCTATTATCTGGCGAATATCTTCGCTTTGGCTGCAATGCTGACATCTTTCTTGGCAATTGGTTTTACCACGATGCGCAACATCTTGGACATGCTGCATTGGGAGGGAAGTAACCGCCAGCGTGCGATTGGTGTTGCGCTGACGGTGCTGCCGCCGCTAGTTATCTTCGTTTTAGGGTTGGGCGGCTTCGTTGCCGCGCTGTCTTATGCGGGCGGATTTGCCGGCGCTATCATGTCGATCATTCCCGTGATGCTGTTGCATGCCTCCCGCAAGCATGGCGACAAGGAAACGCGATGGAAAGTTGGCGTTCTTGCGCATCCGCTGATTCAGGGTGTCATCATCGTGGTTTATTTCTTGGCTTTCGTTTATTCGGTTGTCTCGATCGTGGGCCTGGTTCCGGCGGGCTGGACTTAAGAAAGTGGCGTCGGCAAGCGCTCCTGCATAGGGGAGTGGGCAGGGTGCTTGCCAAAAGCATTACCGGAATTTATTTTTCCAGCGGGGTCTGACTATCAGTGCAGCTCATAGAAAAATAGAACGAACTTTACGGGACGAGAACCCTGAAAGCCTAATCAATTTAGGGCGATTAGAGCCATATATTCTCCAGGGTTGCTCGGCTGGGAGTTGTTGCTGTTGTGAATTTAGGATTTGCCTAGAGAACTCCAAAGATTTTGCTAAGATGCCCAGTATGCCTACATGGCATCCCGAGTAGTTCGATCTCTATGCGAATAGCCAGTCTCCTCACGTACTTTGTTGTCGCTCTGTCTGTTTCACAGCCGCGACAACACCTGAATTAGAGAAAGTATTGGTCATGTCAAAGATATCTTTTCGGCCACCTCGTTCTGTAACTGCACTCAGCGGGCTTAATTTAAGCGGCCGCTGGCGCATGCTCACTGCCTCAGGCATGGCTGCTGCGCTAGTTATGGGCGGGGTCGTTGTTGTACCCAACCTCCTCGATAATGAGCCTGCAGCCCAGGCGGAGACCGCAGCGCCAGGTTCCTCCGAAGAAACCGCCATAAACACCACGGTTCCCGCAGGAAGCACCCGCTCCGTGAACGGCTTCGTGGGCCTGCAGACCGGCGGCACCATGCAATCGAACCTGAGCGATCCAAACGTTGCGCCCATGTCTGGCGTGAAAGTCTTTGCCCAGTGGTTCGAAAAGGACGGCACGGCGTCGCCGATTTATACCACCACCACCGGCGCCGATGGTCAGTTCCACATCGGCATGACCTCCTTTACTGACGCCAAGGGCGTCCGGCGCAACTTCGACGCAGACCCCAACTTGCCGGAGGGGGAGAAGCTCCGCGTCTGGTCCATTAATCCGGATACCTCACAGTACAACCTGCTCTACTCCTATGGTCAAGAGCAGATCATGCCGGAAGGCAACACCGCCAACACCGAGGCCGGCACTACCCAGTCCGTGGGGTCTGATACCTATAACGACATCAAGATCGCTTACTCGCCCATCGCTAACAACAACGTGATGCACGACCTGGCGAATGTCGCGGACAACCCTCAGACTGGCTCCTATGGCCAATACTCCGGTACCGTCTTCTGGAACCAAACCAACGCCGCCGCCGGCGCCCTCTTGTGGCAGAACTACCAGTCCGTCAACGGTATCGACTCCGTGGCTCCAGACGTCACTGTGTATGGCTCCTACCTTTCTGATTACGCGCTTTCGCGCATCTACGATCCCGCAACCATGGCCGCCATCGGTTACAAGGGCCGCGTGCGTGATTCCAACTGGAATACCCAGCAAGAACTCGCGCTGCAGCAGTGGATTAAGCAGCGGATGGCAGCGGAAGGCCAGCAGAAGTGGATCGCAGAGACCGTCCAAGCCAAGACCGATGCCAACGGTAAGTACACGCTGCAGTTCCGCGGTACCTGGGGAAATAGCTGGGACGATCGCGGTATTTTGTCCAAGGACAAAATCTGGCACAACCTGGCTGGTTCCGCAGAGGAAGGTAAATGGACCAACGGCAACTCGGAATCCAAGCACGTCAACAGTGAGTGGATGTTCTTCTCCTTGCAGGACATGCCGGGCATTTCCGTGAACACGCCGTTTAACTACAACGGTTACACCGGCAACACCACCAGCACCTTAACCTCCGCTGGCACCTTGGCCGGATGGCCGTCTAACTGGGGCGGTTCGCTGGATTACGCCAGCAACCTCAACTTTGCGCTGTACCCGGGCAACCTGAAGTTTGACGTCACCCCGTATGACTCTTTCTCCAACTTCGCTACAGCGGGTCAAGCCATCGAGACCACCACGACGGGCCTGCAGTACGACAAAATCGGTACCACGCGTTATCAGATCGCGTGGTTCGACGAGGCTGGCAATGAACTGACCCAGTACACCTGCCCGCCGGTAGCGCCGGACGCGAGTGGCAGGCTTCCTTCCTGCGGTTTTGTCACCGACCCTAACTTGAAGAAGACCACCACTTACACCGCACGCTTGTTTGCGGTCTCGCCCTCTGGCGTGCGAGATGGCCTGGCGATAACGCAGGATTCCTTCACCGTTAAGCCACTGCCGACGTCCGGGCGCTACGAGCCCACCTATGGTTCTACAACCGTGGCTCAAAGCAGCACTGGTTCCGTTGCGGCGCCGCTTTTCGACGACTCGACTACCGCAACAACCGTTGAAACCCTGCCGGCACCAGCCGGTACCACCTACAAGCTGGCGGATGGCGCCCCAACGTGGGTAAAGATTGATGCCCAAGGCACCATTACCGCCACACCGGGCACCGACGTTGCGCTGGAAGATTACACCGTCCCGGTCATTGTCACCTACGCCGATGGCTCGACCGACCTCGTCAATGCCAAGGTCACGGTCACTGACGGCATCCCGCCGCAGATTGAGCAGATCGATTCGCAGAACCTGGAGCTGGGCGAAGCCATCGCGCCGATTAAGGTTACGTCGACGGATAACGTCGGTGTGACCGGCGTTGAGGTCAGTGGCCTGCCAGATGGCGTCACCTACGATCCTGCGACCGGAACCATTAGTGGTACTCCGTCGGCAACCGGGGCGTCGACAGTTAACGTCCGCGTCACCGATGCCGCCGGAAATGTCATCGAAACTGCATTCAGTATCAACGTCGTGGATTCTTCCGCGCCGGTTCTCACCAGCCCGGATGCCACCGTCCCAGAGGATAAGTCTGCTTCGATTCCGATCAAGGTGGACGATCCTAAAGCCTCCGTCACCGTGGAAGGTGATATCCCGCCGGGCATGACCTGGAACAAGTCAAACAGTGCCCTCGAAGGCACCCCAACCAAACCGGGCATCTACACGGTCGCCGTATCGGCCACCGATCCCCAGGGCAATAACTCTATATCCAACCTGGTCGTTACTGTTACCGACACCACGGAACCGACCATTGCCAAGATCAACGACGCCACCGCAGAGGCTGGCCAACCGATCACCGCAATTCCAGTAGACGTCACCGATAACTTTGACAAGTCCGTCAGCAACGTTGAAGTCGCGGGCCTGCCACCATTACTGACCTATAACCCGGAGACCCATCAGATCGAAGGAACCCCGCAGGCACCGGGGGAGTACCCAATTAAGGTGACTGCGATCGATGCCGCCGGTAATACCTCGACCCAGGAATTCCTTATCAAGGTAGGCGACACCACCGCGCCGCAGGTGGACGATATCGCTGATGTGAGCGTGGAAAACGGCACCGCCTTGGAGCCGATCCACGTGACCAGCAATGAACCGAATTCTAGGTTCAGTGCGTCCGGGCTACCAGAAGGCGTCAGTATCGATCCCACCACCGGCATCATCTCTGGTACGCCAAAGACCGAAGTCACGAGCCAAGATGGCAAGGTCTTCCCGGTCACCGTCAAGGTAACTGATCCTTATGGAAACGTCACCGAGAAGACTTTTAACATCAAGGTCACCGATACCGTTGCCCCGGCTCTGCGCCCGCTTCGCGATGTCTCGGTTCCTGAAGATCAGCCGCTCAACCTGGAGCCTGTCACCAGCCCGGACCCAACCGCGAAGATTGACGTCACCGGCCTGCCCGAGGGTGTGACCTTTGATAGTGAAACGGGGCTCGTCGAGGGCACCCCAACCACTCCGGGGCGCTACATCGTTACTGTTACCGCCACCGACCCAGCCGGTAATTCCACGAAACAGGAAGTTGTCTTGCTCGTGGGCGATGCCACCGCGCCTACCTTCGATGATCCGGAGGATCAGACGATTAACCAGGGGAAGCCCATCAAAGATATCGATCTGATGAGCCTAAACCCGGCCGACAACTCCACCGCACCGCAGGATCTCGCCTGGACCGTCACCGGCCTGCCCGAGGGTGTGACCTACGATCCCGCGACCAAGAAAATCTCCGGCACCCCGAAGGAAACCGGTTCTTCCGTAGTAACCGTCACGGTTTCCGATGCTGCGGGCAATACAACGACTCAGACCTTCGTCATTGCGGTTAACGATGCAACGGCGCCTGTCATCACTCCGGTGGAGAACGTCAGCGTCCCGGAGGGTGATGAAATCACTCCGATTCCGGTCAAAACCGATGATCCGAAGGCGAAGATTGAAGTCACGGGCCTGCCTGATGGCTTGACTTATAACCCGGATACCAAGCAGATCGAGGGCACCCCGACTAAGCCAGGTACCTATGATGTCGTTATTGCGGCAACTGATGAAGCGGGCAACGTTTCCTACGAACCGTTTACCATCACCGTCGAAGACACGACCGCCCCGGTCATCGAGCCGATTGAGGCCCAGGATATCGCTCTGAACGAGACGATTAAGCCGGTCGTGGTTTCGGTAAATGATCCGGATGCCACCGTCCAGGTCGATCCGGAGACCCTGCCGAAGGGGGTTAGCTTCGACCCCGCGACCAACACCTTTACCGGCCGCCCAGAGAAGCCGGGAACCTACACCATCAAGGTCACGGCTACCGATGACGCCGGCAATACCTCGGAGCCCGTTGATTTTGTCATCACCGTCTCCGATAAGACCGCGCCGCAGATCGCGCCGATTTCGGATCCTACAGTTCCGGCGGATTCTCCGATCACGCCTATCAAGATCACCGCTGAGGACAACGTTGCGGTGACCTCCTTGACGTTCACTGGCTTGCCTGAGGGCTTGAGCTATAACCCCAATACCAAGCAGATTGAGGGCACCCCGACTAAGCCGGGAAGCTACCCAGTGACGATCACCGCTAAGGACGACGCTGGCAATACCACCGAAGAAGTCTTCAACATCAACGTCAATGACGCCGGTGCACCAGTCATCCAGCCGCTGCCCGATAGCACGGTCGCTGCGGGAACTGATGCCAACCCGATTCCAGTGCGCGTAGATGATCCTTCTGCGACGGTAACGGTCGAAGGTCTACCTGATGGCATGACTTTTGATCCAGAGGCGGGACTAATCACCGGTACCCCGACCAAGCCGGGCACCTACACCGTGACCGTGACCGCGGTCGACGAAGCGGGCAACAAGGCTATCGATACCTCGACCATCACCGTCACCGATGCCCAGGGCCCAGCGCTGGACGAGATCAGTGACCAAGACGTTGCTGCCGGCAGCGCCATTGAAGATATCGTTGTCAAGGCGGATGACCCTGATGCCAAGATTTCCGTAGTCGGCCTGCCAGAGGGCGTTCAGTATGACGCCGCTACCAACACGATTTCCGGCACGCGAACCACCGCGGGCACCTACCCAGTGCGCGTCCTGGCAACCGATGCAGCCGGAAACACCTCCTACGTTGACTTCACCATCACGGTCAGCGATTCCACTGCTCCGAAGGTCGACCCCATCGACGATCAAACGGTAGAGAAGGGCGATGCGATCACCGATATCAAGGTAGTCAGCGACGATCCGAACGCCACCGTGACGGTCACCGGTCTGCCTGATGGTCTCAGCTTCGACCCAGAAACCGGAACCATCTCTGGCACGCCAACCACCGCTGGTGAGCTGCCTGTCACCGTGAACGTGACCGATGCCGCGGGCAACACGACCACGGAGACCTTCACCATCACCGTCGTCGACCCTGGAGCGCCGGTTCTGGAACCAATTTCGGATCAGGAGGTGAAGCTGGGGGATCCGATTGAGGAGGTTCAGCCAACCCCGAAGGATCCATCGATTTCTACGACGATCACCGTGACCGGGCTGCCGGATGGTGTTACTTACGACACCGATACCAATACGATTTCGGGTACTCCAACTCGCGCGGGTGACTTCCCCATCGTGGTCACCGTAACGGCCACTGATGAGAACGGTAAGTCTTCCGTCGAGCAGTTCACGATCCACGTGGTCGATTCTGGGGCGCCTTCCTTAGACGGCGTCGCCGATCGGACCGTCACGGAAGACACCGAGCTTGACTCGATTCACATCACCTCGGATGACCCGCAGGCTACCCTGACCGTGACTGGCTTGCCTTATGGCGTTCGGTTCTTCGCGTCCACCGGCGAGATTTCCGGTGTGCCAACTACTCCGGGCACCTATACCGTGACGGTGACCGCCACCGATGCGGCAGGTAATACTACCGAGAAGCAGCTGACCATCACCGTAAAGGATGCAACCGGTCCGCAGGTGGATCCGATTGCGGATCAGGCTGTCGATGCCAATACGCCGATTGAGCCGATTCGGGTCTCTTCTGATTCGGACACGGATACGGTAAAGGCCTCCGGTCTGCCGGATGGTGTGAAGCTTGAGACCGTCGATGGCGTTGCCACCATCACCGGCACCCCGACCAAGCCGGGCACCTACGAGGTCACCGTGACGGTCACCGATGCCAACGGCAATGCCACCGACGAAACCTTCACCATCGTGGTCCGTGAGCCGGCCGATACCACCGCGCCGAAGCTTGACCCGATTTCGGATCAGACCGTGAAGCTGGGCGAAGACGTCACTGAAGTCACCGTTCACAGCGATGACCCAGCAGCAACGCTGAGCGCAACCGGCCTGCCTACTGGCGTCGAATTTGACCCAGCTACCGGCACCATCAGCGGCAAGCCGAGCGCCTTTGGCCGCAGCGAGGTTACTATTACGGCAACCAACGCCGCTGGCAACAAGGCAACCACTACGTTCACCATCGACGTCGTAGCAGCCGATCCGACGGATCCGACCGACCCGACGGATCCGACGG